>JAZNVR010000033.1:0-6071 GCA_045592905.1 Candidatus Enterousia sp. | reverse complement strand
TGCAACGGTGACATATGCAACAACCAGTGGTGGAACATATTCTGAAACCGTTCCAACAAGGACCAATGCAGGTACTACAACTGTACATTATAAAATAAACGCAACTAATTATACCGAAAAGTCAGGTACATTTACCTGTACAGTAAACAAGGTGAATGGAACAACCACAATCAAAGATAATGGGACAACAGTAACGTCTGGCAGTGTTGCGTATCCGAAGACAAAAACATTAACGGTTTCCTGTTCTGGGTCACCATCGTCCGGTATTTCAGCCATCAGTAGTGATATGTCTATTGCGACCGCATCAATAAGTGGAACGACATTAACACTAACACCGAAAAGTTCCAGTACGACTGCTGCTGTAATAACTGTAACATGTCCTGCGACAACGAATTATAACTCCAGTACCGGAACATATACATTAACCGTAAACAAGGGTACGATTACCGCTACTGTGGATGACAAATCCAAAACATATGATGGTACTGCATTATCATGTAATGGTATAAGTAATGTTTCACCATCTGGTGCAATGGCGACATATGCAACAACCAGTGGTGGAACATATTCTACACGCATTCCAGAAAGGACCGATGCAGGTACTACAACCGTATATTATAAAATAACTGCATCTAATTATACTGACAAGACAGGTACATTTAAATGTACTGTAACACAATCTGATACAACCAGCGGTTTATTAACATTAAGTTCAAATACTGGTCAGATGCAATATAACAGCACTGCAACCTTTATAGTTACAAAAAATACCAGTGGTGGTACATTGTCTGTAAGTTCAAATAATACAAGCCTTGCAACTGTATCACTAATTGGAACAAAGGTTACTGTAAACAGTAAGGCTACATATGGTATTGTACATATTACAGTAAAAAGTGCTGCAACTAATAATTATCCTGAACAATCTGCAACATATATCGCAACGATTAATAAAGGAACTATTTCTTTAATCAGCAGTGGTGCCACAACTGTGGGCACAACCATGATTTACTCGTACAATGGTTCTACATATTTATATTTAACTACGTGGGATACTGCACAGATGACGACATCATCTAACAAGATAACGGTACCACAGCTAGCAGGCAAGGTATTCCAAGGATATTATGATACTGCTTCGCGTTCCAATCAGTATATTAATGCAAATGGTTTTGTTACCACTGCTGGGTTAGAAGCGGCCAAAAATGCGACAACAGATATACAATGGGTTGCAGTATGGGAAAATTGTACTGCTGGTTATTATTGCCCAGCCGGATCAACCAGTGTGACACAAAATAAATGTTCTGCCGGTACATACAGCGGTGCTGGCGCCGCCAGTTGCTCTTCATGTACAGGTGCGACATATTCCAACGCAGGTGCCACCAGTTGTACCGCATGTCCATTATCTGGCGATGGGTACGATGATAAAAATGGAAATGGTTTACATGATTCTGTTACAGAATGTACAAAAAGTGGTTTAACTTGTACAGATTCTGCAACTGGTGGAACTGGAACGAATACATGTTCGTATAATACCAGCACAAATACATATAATGCATCTTGTTCAGGATGTGTCATAGGTGACTGTCCTGTGGGAAAATATCTTGAAAATGGTACATGTATAGAATGTCCAAAGGGATACAAGTGTCCTGATGGTAAAAACAAGGAACAATGTTCAGATGGTACATATCAAGATACAACCGGTCAAAGTACATGCAAGACATGTCCAGAACCCAGCGATACATATGGCATGATAATTGGTAATTATAAATCACCAGATGATTTGAATGGAAATGGCGTATATGATGTCCAGACAGAATGCGGTATTGGATATGTGCCAATGGAAAAATGGTTTGCTAATAAATTCACAAATGGTGCTTTGCCTGAAATATATGACGAAAAAGCAGATGCGAATATACGTGGTGTTGGAACCATCTTTTGTACATATAACCCAACAACCAAATCATATGATATCAACTGTTCTGGATATCCGGTAGTGTGTGCAGCTGGGTACTATTCTTCTGGTGAAGATGGGACTTTTACAGATGATGGTGCTCCAACGTATAAAAGAGACACATTAGCTGAAATAATAGATGTGTATTGTTCGCCAGTTGGTGAAAATTATTGGAGTCCATCTGCATTAGAATATATGAAAGAAGACGGGACACTTTCAAAAGAAGCGATGGAAGAAACAATGAAACGTTATGCGTGTCCAGCACAATCAAGTACAAATGGAAATGATGTTGCAGAATATTGTACATGTAATTCTGGCTATAACTATAATGGTGAAACAACTACAACAACAAACGCATGTACAGCAAACACTATAACATTAAGTTGGGCTAATGGTGGTCATGGAACTGTTCCAACAGATGCACTAACCAGTTGTACATATGGCAGTTCATTTACAGTTGCATCTGGGATGAGTGCGACCGGATATACATTCGGTGACTGGAAAAGTAGTACAACGACCCTGACGGCTGGTGCACCTGCGGTATGTAACTATACTAACCTTGGTGTATACAGTGGTACAGCCACACTAACAGGTCAATGGACAATAAAATCTGTAACATGTTCTGCTGGTACATATCTGGCCAAGGGTGCAACATCGTGTACAACTTGTCCTGCTGACTCTTATTGTCCTGGTGGAACATTTAATTATAACGCCAGCAGCAATCAAGGTATAAATTCGTGTTCAGCATTGGCCAGTGGATTTTATCCAAACAGTGCAGCCAGTTCAGATGCTGCGAGCGATTGTTATACAAACAGTTTAAGTGGAAAATATGTAGCAACTGCAAATGCGACCAGTGCAACAAATTGTGCGGCCGGTACATACAAGGGTTCACATAATGTTCAATATGGCAGTACGTCCAGTTGTAGTTCGTGTACAGATGCGACATATTCTGCAGCGGGCGCATCCAGTTGTACATCATGTCCAAATGGTGGGGCTTATTATGATGCGAATGGTAATGGTTTGCATGATACAGTCAAAGAATGCTATAAAACTGTTACTTGGTCTGTTGCAAACGGTACTGGGACACAGAATTGTTATTATACCAGTGGTTCTGGTACCAGTGCAGTATATTCAGGAAACGATATTGCAGGCTGTGATACAAAAGTAATTACCAGTTGTAATTCCGGCTATACCAAGAGTTCTGATGGCACAAAATGTACAGGTAACACAATAACCCTAAAATGGCTGAATGGTGGTCATGGAACAGCACCTACGACACCTGAGACATGTACATATGGCAGTTCATTTACAGTTGCATCTGGGATGAGTGCGACCGGATATACATTCGGTGACTGGAAAAGCAGTACAACGACCCTGACGGCTGGTGTGTCTGTGACATGTAACTATACTAACCTTGGTGTATACAGTGGTACAGCCACACTAACAGGTCAATGGACTGCGAATTGTAATGCGATAACATTAAATCCAAACAATGGGACTGCTGGAACGGTAAAGACATTGTATAAACGGACCGATTCAGGCAAGTGGTACACAGACAGCGATTGTTTTAATGAATATGAAACAACAACGAACATAAAGCCAACACGCAGTGGATATACATTCCGTGGATTTTATCTGAGTAAGATATCTGACATATATGCGAATGCGTCTGCAAATACACCGTATATTACCAATACAGGTGCAACCACCACTGATGGTGATAGTTGGACAGTGAACTCTGCATCAGAATTACATGCTGCATGGGTCAAGAATTGCCCAACAACTGTTGCAAATGGTTCATGTTCGTTAAGTGTTGCGACATCTGGTCAAGCAACCTATACAACCAGTTGTGATGAATATTATGTTATGACAAATTCCAACAGTGCAAATGTATCATGTACACAGAATGTATTTACGATTACATTGAATAAGAACGGTGGTACAGGTGGTGTTGACAGCATATTATGTAATGCGGGCGAAACTTGTTTATTACCGGCGTATGATTCATCGTCTAATAATATAACAAAATCAAATAGTATATTTATGGGTTGGTCTGCAACCAGTGGTGGTTCATTATTGTCATCAAATACAATAACTGCGACATCTAATGCAACGTATTATGCAGTATGGAAAACCCCAACATGCAGTGCGACGAATGCTACATGTGGCACAATCGGTATAACAAATAATACACCAAGTGTAACCATTACATGTAATCCTGGATACAGCCAAAATGGTGGCACAGACATGATGACATCCTTTAAAGTTACCGGTTCTGCTGGTGCGACATCGTTATCTGGAAAATGTTCTGCCCAGAAATACACCGTAACGTTTAATAAGAATGGTGGCAGTGGTGAAATGTCATCTCAGACATTTACGTATGATGTTGCCCAGAATCTGACAACAAACGCATTTACTCGCACTGGATATACGTTCAAGAATTGGAATACAGCAGCGGACGGTACAGGTACAACATATAAAGACAAAGCATCTATATCAACATTATTGGAAGATACAACCCTGTACGCCCAGTGGACTGCAAATACATATACGGTTGTTTATGATGGTAATAAACCTGAAATTGCAACTAATAATGTCCTGAACACAACGCCAACGTCAGAACACGTATATGATGATGCCAGCCCATTAAGTGAAAATAAATTTGTATTATCTGGGTGGAGTTTTATTGGATGGTCAACTGATAAAAATGATATAAATAAAGTATTGCAAACCAATATGGTTTCTACCTTGATTCCATCGGGACAAATTACATTGTATGCGATGTGGGTACAGAATTGTAATGCCGTTACAATTAAGTCTGGTTGTGCAGATTCAGAAGATGTAACAATATATAAAAAGACAGATGCAACAGGGTGGTTTGCTGATTCTGCATGTGATGTTCCATTAAATAAATTAACAGATGTTATTATGTGCAATGGAATGGAATATCGTGGTGTATATGCCGATATGGTTGATGTCTTATATGCAGATGGTAATACGGGTACACAATATTTTACAAAATCGGGAATCCCAACTGCGACCGGTGTTGATTTGATTGTAACAGAACCAATAACTGTTTATGCAGCATGGGCAAAAATGTGTGATGTTCCAGATAACGGTTCATGTAATTTAACTGTGTCGGACAACGGTGCGGTTGATTATAGTGCATCTTGTGTTCCTGGTTATACATTAAATCAAGATAATATTTATAATCCTGTTTGCTCCCAAGATATATACAAAATAACATTAAACAAGAATGGTGGTACAGGGGGACTTGATTATATAGAATGTACATATGGTGATTGTAAATTACCGTCTTATGATACAACGGGTAACGATATTGCTATGTCTGGGAATTTGTTTATGGGATGGTCTGAAACTAAAAACGGTGCAATAATACCAACGTGGACAGTTTTTGCCAAGGGTGATGCCACATATTATGCTGTGTGGCAACAGTGTAAAGCATGTAACCCTGGGGTTGGCACATATTGTTCATTTGATGGCGTTGTTAATAATGTGTGTGTATATGATACAAAATGCGAAACAGGCTACGTTTCAATAGTTAATGCTGGCAAATATAATCCAGAATGTTCGGTTGTATTTTATACGATTACATATGACAGCAATCCTCCATCTGAATCGGTAACAGATGTAATTGGCAAAATAGATGTTAGTCATCATACATACAATGTTCCACGTCAATTAAACAGTAACAAATATCAATTGTTGGGATGGGTGTTTACTGGTTGGAACACACAACCGGATGGCAGTGGTAATTCATATTCAGACATGGCTGTCATAGAAAACATAACCACAGAAAACAATGCAACGGTACCACTGTATGCTCAGTGGGAACGTGGTGTTGCGACATGTTCATCTGGCAAATATCTGAATGGTGCGACAGAAGCATGCAAATTATGTGAATCTGGCAAGGTATGTCCAGGTGTAAAGAACATACGTACGGGTTATGGAACAGATGTTGGTATATATGATTGTCCTGATAATTCGTATGCGGTTGGCGATGGAAACAATGTATGTACCTGTAACTCCAGCATAGAAGTAATATATGGTGTTGGCTATTCTGATCAGGACAAGATATCATGGGATGGTAAATGCACAT
>JAZNVR010000032.1:0-26826 GCA_045592905.1 Candidatus Enterousia sp. | reverse complement strand
AATCCCATTTTTTCATAGAATTTACGAATTGATGGCTTTAATGTTGCACCCGCAGATACCAAAACCTTGGTATTGCCACCAAATGCATCATGTACAGGTTTGGTCACCTTGTCCACCAAACCGCCCAGACCGATTGCACGCAAGACTTTACGCAAAGATACAATCACGCGCATCAATGTCCAAACGTGCTTTTCACGGGCAGAATCCGCAATCTTCTTATAGAACACTTCCCAAATACGTGGAACTGCGGGGATAACTTCTGGTTTATATTGTTTAAAGTCCTTGATAAATTCTTGTGGTTTTAATATCGGCTGTAATAACAGTTTACCTTGTAGTGTAATTGGTACAATAATATTAATTACCACACCATATATATGATACAGCGGCAAGAAACCATAAAATGTATATCCTGGAAAAATAACGTCCTTATAGAACTGGGCCCCATCACACAGTGATAATAAATTATTATGTGTTAAACCCACGACCTTTGGGTTGCCGGTTGAACCAGATGTGAACGACAGTTGTGCAATATCTTCACGTTCTGTTTCACACATAACAAAATCATTTTCATCTGTATCGTCAATGTTTTCAATATCAAACATCTGTGATGGTGCATCGTCAATGAAATAGTGTTTTTGTGCCAATGTCAGTTTACAGTTTGTGCGTTTCATCATATTTATATGTTCTGATGTTTGCAAACCTGTGTCTAACATTAAAACACGTGCCCCTTGAGATGCGATGGCGAAATAAGAACGCAAAAAGTCAGGTGTATTACCAGATAATATTGCAACTGTATCGCCTTTTTTTATTTTGAAACGTTTTGCCAATAATACGGCACGTTGTTTCACTTTCTTTAACAATTCTGCATATGTTTCATTTTGTCTGACAAAGAAAATACTGTCTTTGTTCCGTAAACATACATCTTGCAGCATTTCATATATATTTTTAGCAATCATAATAATGCCTTTGTTAAGTTAAAGTTTATATGTACCACCATAGTACATATATACATGAATATACATATTTTTCATAAGAAAAACAACCTAAATATACAGATTCGTTTTTTTCTAAAAAACACAATATATAGTTGCGAATCGTGTATTTTGAATCAATATTTTGTAAAAATACATGTTTTGCGAATCGTAAAAATGCCTTTTTATGTCATTTTCTTGATACAAAACATATATTGGTATAAAAATACCGATTCTGTTTTTTTGCTGTAATAGGCAGAAAATCACTAGTTATAAAAAGTAAAGTAAAAAATGAACAAAAAATACTTTTTTAGATATTGCTAGTTTTGTTGTAAAACTATATATTGTTATCAAATCAATAAAACAACCACTATATGTTGTGTTTTTACAAGAATTGGAGTTATAAGATGTCAGAAACACAAAATGAAATAAAAATTCAGATTACACCAACACTTACGACACGTTTGGTTGCGGTTCAGAAACGCAGTGGGGAAACTGTTCCTTTTGATGCAAAAAAGATTTATGAAGCAATTAAAAAGGCTGTGGCCGTCACAACAGAAATATCTGATGTGGCAGTAGTGCAGGTTACACAAGATGTGTTAAAAAGATTGGATGCAAAATTTGCAGATAAAACACCAACAGTTGAAAATATCCAGGATATTGTTATTCAAACCTTGATGGATTCACGTGCGTATAAAACAGCAGAAGCATATATTATATATCGCCAGAAACGTACAGAAATTCGTGAATCTATGGTTGATGCAGTTGAAGTTATTGAAGGATATGTTGGTGGTTCTAATTGGCGTATCAAGGAAAATGCGAATATTGGATATTCTATTGGTGGGTTGATTTTGCGTACCAGTGAACGTGTTACAGCGGAATATTGGTTGAATCTGTACCCACGTGCGGTTGCCGAAGCACACAAAACGGCCGCAATTCATGTACATGACTTGGGGTGGCTGACAGGGTATTGTGCCGGATGGTCGTTGCGTGAACTGTTGTACGAAGGATTCAATGGTGTGCCGGGTTATTTGCAGTGTGAACCTGCGAAACATATGGCGACTGCGATTTCGCATATGGTAAATTTCTTGGGGACTTTACAGAATGAATTTGCTGGTGCCCAGGCGTTTTCATCGGTTGATACATATCTTGCACCATATGTTCGCATTGATAATCTGTCATATTCAGATGTAAAGAATGCGATGCAGACACTGGTATTTAATTGTGCGGTGCCTTGTCGTTGGGGTACACAAACACCGTTTATTAATTTTACATTTGACTGGACATGTCCGACAGATTTAAAGCCACAACGTCCATTTATTGGTAAAAAGCAGGCTGACTTTACATATGGTGACCTGCAGGCTGAAATGGACATGATTAACAAGGCATTCTTGGAAGTCATGACCGAAGGCGATGCATTGGGACGTCCATTCACATTCCCAATTCCAACATACAATATTACACCAGATTTCCCATGGGAACATCCGAATGTAAAGCCTTTGTTTGAATTGGCGGCAAAGTATGGTATTCCAAACTTCCAGAATTTCTTGAATTCTGACTTGAACCCAACAGATGTTCGTTCAATGTGCTGTCGTCTGCGTTTGGATGTTCGTGAATTATTGAAACGTGGTGGCGGATTATTTGGTTCTGCTGAAAAAACAGGTTCTATTGGTGTTGTTACGATTAATTTGGCAAGATTGGGTTATATACATCGTGGTAATCGTGAAGGGCTGTTTGCAGAATTAAAGCGTTTGTTGGATTTGGGTCGTGACAGTCTGGAAATCAAACGTGATATTATTTCCAAGAATATGGAACGTGGTTTATATCCTTTTACAAAGCGTTACCTGGGTGATTGGAGCCATCATTTCTCTACGATTGGGGTAAATGGTGCAAACGAAATGGTTCGTAACTTTACAGATGATAAAGAAAATATTGCAACACCATTGGGTAAAAAATTGGTCTTGGATGTTATGGACTTTATTCGTGAAAACTTGGCCACATTCCAGGAACAAACAGGAAATCTGTATAATTTGGATGCGACCCCAGCCGAAGGATGCTCGTATCGCTTTGCAAAAACTGATGTCAAGAATTTCCCAGATATTATTACTGCGGGAACAAAAGACGCACCATATTATACAAATTCAACACAGTTGCCAGTAAGTTATACAGACGATCCGTTTGTTGCACTGGAACACCAAGAAGAATTACAACGCAAATATACAGGCGGTACAATGTTGCACCTGTATATGGGCGAACCTGTGTCCAGTGGCGATGCTGCACAGAAAATCGTACGCACGATATTTGAAAATTACAAGGTGCCATATATGACACTGACACCAACATTTTCAATCTGTCCAAAGCATGGTTATCTGCCAGGCAAACATGAATTCTGTCCAAAATGCGATGCAGAAATGGCCGCAAATCAGGATACGAAAGAATAAAAATCAGAAATAACAAATCATCATGTCAAACTATACTAGGGGAGGATTAAAACATGACAAACAATACACACAGAACACCTTGCGAAATCTTTTCAAGATCAATGGGATTTATCAGACCTGTATCAAACTTTAATATTGGTAAATATTCTGAGTTCTGTGAACGCAAAACCTTTACCGAAGCGAACAGTTTGTCTGCGGGTGCCCGCCATTGTGATTTGTTAAAACGTGCGGCATAAAAAATGCGTGAAATTCAAATTGGGGGATTGGTTCCGTTTACCACAATTGACTATCCTGGGAAACTGTCTGCAGTTTTGTTCTTGGTTGGTTGTCCGTTGCGGTGTGCGTATTGTTCCAATCCCCATTTATTATCTGTGGGGGATGGCGAATACGACCCAAATCGCATGTTGGATTGGTTGACACAACGTGTTGGCAAACTGGAAGCAATTGTTTTTTCTGGTGGCGAAGCGTTAATGCAGGCAGATGTTGCAATTGAATATATGCGTCGTGTGCGTGAAATGGGATTTAAAATTGGACTGCATACAAATGGGTTTTATCCAGATTTGTTAAAACAGGCATCTGATGTCGTTGATTGGATTGGGCTTGATTTCAAGGCAACTCGTGAAAAATACCCCGATTTAACAGGTCAGCATATTGCATATGATAATATGATGCGTTCGTTGGATGTGTGGTTGAATACCGGCAAAGGGTTGGAAGTTCGCATAACATGCGACCCACGATATATATCTGTACCTGATTTATATGAAATTGCAGATATCTTAGCGGGCAGGGGGGTACAAAATATCGCAATACAAAAGTATATCCCGCACTTTGAAGCGGATGATAACAAGACAACGGATGCCATGCGAAATCAGTTCTTTGTTGATAATGCATTGCGTGAAAAATTAAATTCTATGTTTGCGTCTGTTGTGTGGCGTGAATAAATTCCCTTTCAGGAAGCAAACACCCCCCCAGGATTCCTTGGGGGTGTTTTTTATATTTATATATTTACATTTTTTCATAAATGATTTATAATTTTATTGAATCCAAGGGATTGGGTTCGGGGCTGTGGTAGCCCAGTATATCCGGTACAAAACTGTGGCGTATCGTGAATCCGATATGCTTCCTGTGGTTTTGTGTCGTTATTTATCCCTGACTGTAAGTGTCGGGGGGCTGTTTGTCATACAACAGGGGAAACCCAAAAGCAACAGAATCAATGATATACTGATTACCAACTCCCCGACCGTCATTCCTTGACGGTTTTTGTTTTTACACCTGGGGGAATGTAATGAAAAGAATTTTATTGTTTTTATCAGCACTATTTATCGCCACCACCGCAATTGCACACACGATAAATTGGTATGTTGATGGAAATATATTTCACACAACAACATGTGAATCTGGTGAAAATGTTACACCTCCCACCGCCCCAGAAAAATATGGTTATACGTTTCAGGGGTGGGACAGTTATATACCGATTGAATATTTGGAATTTACCGGGACACAATGGCTCGACACAGAAACATATGGGACACAAAACACAGCAGTAAACATAATAGCACAATCAACAGATACGAATATTTCCAACAATCGTATGTTATTTGGTTCAAGAACAGCTTTTGAGCAAAATGCTATCGCTATATTTTTAACAACCAATGAAGGAAAAGTAACTGTTGATTTTTACGATATCAGATTTGAATATTTAGACACATCCTATAATAAAAAGTGGCAAATATATAACAGTAAAGATAAAAGATATATAAAGAATATTTCAGAAACCATAGAAGATAATCGAAAAATAATAAATGTTTTTACAACACCTAGTACATTATTTTTAGGAAAATTTAGTTACAATCAACCAGATTACGCTATGAATTTTATGGGCAAAATTTATTCTTGTCAAATCTACGACAACGATGTCCTTATCCGCGATTTTATCCCAGTATTGGATAAAGATGGCATACCATGTATGTACGATTTGGTGGAGCATAAATTTTACTATAACGCAGGAACCGGTAATTTTATTGCAGGGCCAATAGTCGGTGAATAATTTATGCAGAAATTATTCGCATCTTTATTATTTATTCTTATTACGCAAATTGCGATGGCTGATGATATTGTGTGCAATTCTGCGAATACAGTGTATTTTGCGGTATATGAAATCAATACTTACGATTGTACGTCTGGTTATTATTTACCTGCGAATACATTGGGGTGCAAACCGTGCCCAAGTGGATTTACATGCCCCGGCGGAACATTTCAATTTAATCCAAATATGTTTCAGGGTTTGTATTTTACAGAAAATATCACAACCACAATGAACAATGTGTGTGCGGCAAATTTTCCAACCGATATTTTTGCGATATACGAGGCGAATAAACACGATTGTGCGACGGGATTTTATATGCCGGTAAATACGGATGGCTGTGTTAAATGTCCGGAAAACAATTATTGTGTCGGTGGAACATATACGTTTAATAAAACCATTACCCAGGGTATTACCCCATGCCCAGATTCATATCCGTACGCACCAGTGGGTATGTGGGATGAAAATCAATGTGGTCGCAAATTGCATGTTGATGGCGATTTTCTGTATGTGCATAAATCGCCTGCGGCGCCCGCCGAACATCGGTTATACGTTAAATTTGGCGACAGTGTTTATTCCGCCAACGCAACACCTGTTTCAGAAAACGCAGATTTAAAAATGTCAGTCAACGCCCAACACACATTACATGTAAAAATTGACGGCGTTGAATACCTGATTCACGACGATTCTGTAAAGTAAAAAAACACCCCGATTGGGGTGTGGGTTATTCGTGTACTGCGTTTGGTACAACATTTAATGATTGCAGGCCCCGTACGCACAGTTTGGTGTATATCGGTTCGTCCAGCCCCAAGAATTTTATTAATTCACGTGGTGGATGTATACAGAATAAATCACGTTCTGTTATTACACCGTTGCGTATGGTTTTTATCAGTCCGCTGGGCAACAGTTTTTGCCCAATACACGATGATAAATATACCCAGCATTCATCATTTCGCCCCAGGTTTTCCAATGCCAAATATCGTGCATACAGATTTAAGGTTAAATCTGCCTTGGTTGCGTCTTTGGTCCATGGTGAACCACCGCCAATTGGCGATGCTGTTGAATAGAAATCGCACGCCAGTTTTCGGCCTGTCACACCACAGTCTGCGATTGATGAATGGTATATGTATAAACCAGTCCCATTTACAATTATGTTTTCTGGTGTCTGCCCCAGTGTATCAATGATAAATTGGGTCAGATTTTCTTCCTTTAACATTGGTATTGCGACGATTGCGGTCTTGATTTTTCCAAATTCATCAATTGTGATTTGTGTTTTTATGTCCAGTCCCAGATTGTCTGAATTTTTTGCTAAATCATATAACGCACGATTTAATTTCCGTGCCAGATATAATTCCAGATTGATATTATCTGGCCCATGACATGCGTATCCAACAAAAACACCTTGGTCGCCCCATGCACCTGTTTCAACGCCACGATTTATATCTGGCGATTGAACACCAATTAAATTAATGACATTAATTTTATTGATGTTTATTGCATAATCACCCCAAATGGATGAATAATGACTGTCATATCCGATTTCACGCAGTGCAGATTTAACATATTCTGTGATGTTTGATAAATCAACATCGCCTGTGATTTCACCGCCCAAGACAACCGTATTGTCTTTGACCATAACTTCAACCGCATATTTAACGGAACGGTCCATTTCAATCATTCGGTCCAAGATATAAGATGAAATATAATCGGAAATTTTATCTGGGTGTCCCAGTGACACCGCTTCTGCAGTTTTCAACATTTAAAGACTCCTGTTTTAGTCCATTAACGCAGGACAAGTAAGGATTTAAATCCGCGGTCATACAGCACCATGCCACATGACATGAACAATACTATCTTCAAAAGACACAAATTGCAAGTGGCAAAAAACACACCCCGTCGTGGGCGGCGGGTCCAGGGATTGATTTCGCATTGCTCAATTCCCCTTGCAAAATCCCACTTCGTTAAAACTTCGTGGGACCGGTGTTATTCCACCTTTTTGCTGCGGGTCGAACCCCCGTGTCGGGTGTTCTCATCCAACCATCTCAGATAAAAATAAAACACCCAAAAGGGTGTTTGATTTTTATGGCGGATGGTGAGGGAGCCTTGATAACCAAAAATTAAAATCAAAAAAATCTTGTGAACTGCGATTTTTTAAGATTTTACTAATTGTTTATCTGCGTATTCCCTCGGCATAAATGCCTGCGGGGGCAACCGTGACGATTTTGGTGCGTTTGCACTGCCAAAATCTACTTGTTGTCGAACCCCCGTGTCGGGTGTTCTTATCCGACCATCCCAGATAAAAATAAAACACCCAAAAGGGTGTTTAATTTTTATGGCGGATGGTGAGGGATTCGAACCCCCGGTGGAGTTGCCCCCACAACGGTTTTCAAGACCGCCGCATTCGACCGCTCTGCCAAGCATCGTAAACTCTCAAAGTTGCCGTCGGTCTTTCAAACCGAACAAAACATGCACAGGCTTTCAGACCACGCACAGTTTATATTTTGACACGATAAATGTCAAATGTTTTTTGTCCTAATCTTCAACTTCTATTTTCATGTCTGTCCCCTTTATACTTCTACGCCCATATCGTCTACCTTCTTTTATGCATCAAAATCCATTGTGACACCTTTTTGTTAATCCTGTGTATCGTCTTCAAGCATTGTATCTGTTCCCATGATTATTTCTCCTGTTATTTAATTGCTGCCCATTATAAATACTTTTTGTTGTATTTAGTCCTGGTTGTCATCTCTCTTTATAAGTTCATCAACTTCACGTTTGATTTTCATGGTGTTTTTCCTTTCTTTGACATTAAATAAGCGAAAACGAGTGTCAGCCACCAGCTTGTACTTCTACAATGTCCCCCTTTGTTTGGTCATTATGATTATAATTTATTTTTCTTAAGCGAGCAAGCCAAAATTATCCCGCCCCCAACAAGCATAAGTCCAGACAGCATTTGCCCCATCGTTAATCCCCACGATGTCAGAAATCCGATATGTGCGTCTGGTGCACGAAATTGTTCGCAAATCATGCGGAATATTGCATACAGCATACCCATAATGCCGGCCAATGCCCCCGGACGCTGTCGCAGGTTTGTAAAGCGATACAGACAATACATTATGATAAACAGTAATATACCTTCGGTTGCGGCTTCGTACAGTGGACTGGGGTGTCGTGGTGTTGGTGTGTCGCCATTAAACACAACCCCCCATGGTGCATCTGTTGGACGACCCATAACTTCACGATTTATAAAGTTTGCAATGCGACCGAAAAATAATCCGATTGGTGTGACGACAGACATTAAATCCAGTAATGCCCATGGGTTCTGCTTCTGCCGATTGGCAAACCAGAATATTGCAATAATTACACCAATCAGTCCGCCATGAAAGCTCATCCCGCCGTGCCATACTGCCAGTATTTCAAGTGGATGCGACAGAAAATACCCCAGATTATAAAACAGTACATATCCCAGTCGCCCGCCGGCAATAACGCCAAATACGATTGCAGTTAACAAATCATCTGTCTGTTGTTTGGACAGTTTTACAACACTGTTTGATTTATGTGTCAGATATTTAAATAAATAATAACCACCAATAAACCCGGCAATGTATGCCAGTGCATACCACCTGATATCCAGTCCAAATACAGAAAATGCGACCGGTGAAATTGGATTAACTATAATTGACATAACACATTATGCCTTTGTGGGACCACAATAGCGTGCAATTAGTTGTTCTTGTGTGGCGATTTTATTTTTAATTCTTTTGATGCGTTCCGGGTCTGGGTATTCGCTGTTTTCTTCTTCTTTTAATTGATTTTGCAGTTTTATCAACTGATTTGGTAAATCATCAATAGTTGCCTTGGTGCGTGTTACATTACCGAATGCCATCGCAGCATTTTGTGCACCGCGTACGAATTGACGTTTAACATCTGGGTTTCCTTTCATATGTTTTCCTTTTTATTTTTTTGATTTATCTTGAAAACACTTTTTATTTTATTATATATTTATCAAAAGACAAGGAGAAATGCAAAAATGGTACACAAGAAAACAATTATCAAAGATACAACAGCCAGAACTATTTCAACAGAAGCCAAGCGTTCTGTTGGTGGAATTGAACTGTATTTGAAACGTATATTTGCATTAATGTTTGGTGCGGTTGGCGTAACTGCATTGGCGGCGTATATGACAATTTGGGGTGGGGGACTGCAATACTTGTTTAATTTGCATACTGGCGGCATGTCCGGTTTGTATTATGTATTGCTGTTTGGTGGATTGGCATTGTCAATCTGGGCCCAGGTTCGTGTATTTAGTATGAAGCCCGTAACTGCGGCATTGTTATTAATGTTGTATGCGGTATTAATTGGCGTAACAATGACACCATTGATTGCTGTTGCGTTATCGGTTAATCCGGCATCTATATTAATGGCATTTATCGTTGCGGCATTGATGTTTGCATGTATGGCAATGTTTGGATACAAGACAATTAAAGACCTGTCTTTTATGGGGATTTTCTTGATGATGGGTATGATTGGTTTAATTATCATTGGTCTGTTATCGTTTATATGGCCAACAATGTTGGGCGGTACATTTGGCACAATTGTTTGCTTTATTGGCGTATTGGTTTTTGCATTGTTTACAGCATACGATATGCAAAACTTAAAGCGTGCATATACGTATGTTGGTGATGAACATCAGAAAAATCAGTTGGCTGTATTGGGTGCATTGCATCTGTATATATCGTTTATTGCAATGTTCCAGTATTTGTTAAGCCTGTTTAATCGTGATTAATAACAAACATAATAGGGGTGTAAAAATGGCGTATAAAATAGATAAGACAAAATGTATTGGTTGTGGTACATGTATGGGTATTTGCCCAGTGGGTGCAATCAGCATGGGGGCCGATGGTAAATGTACTATTGACAAGGCAAAATGTATTTCATGTGGTACATGTGCTGCGGTGTGTCCAGTGGGTGCAATTGGACCGGACAATATGTAAAAAAATCCCCGTTTGGGGATTTTTTTATGTCTGTGGTGCGGGTAAGGAGACTTGAACTCCTATGGGTTGCCCCGAGGCGTCTAAATCCAGTGCGTCTACCAATTTGACTACTTGTTTCACTGCGTATTCCACTACGCTTCGCTTCGTAGTCGCCTATGGCAAAATTGTCCGACGCATAAAAAAAGAAAGAAGTGTGGTGCGGGTAAGGAGACTTGAACTCCTATGGGTTGCCCCGCTGGAACCTAAATCCAGTGCGTCTACCAATTTCGCCATACCCGCATAACGTTAATAAACAGGATAATTTCGTGGGAAATTATCTGGTCGCTGCAGTTCTGATTTTTTGCCACAACCAGACAAAGTCAATATGCTTATTACTAAAAATCCCAGAAATGCCTTTTTCATGCCCTGTATTATAGTCGTATATATATCAATCTGTCAATTTTTTTATTTATTGAATCAGCCCAGTATAGTTGACGATGATGATGCGTTGTTGGACAAGGTCAAGGGTATAAAAAATTTGCATTATAATCAGTTTTATTATATAATTTTAACAAGATATAATCATAACGTAAGAAAGGGGTTATTATGTCAGAAATGCAGAAATCATTTGAAAAAGGGGTTCTAAAAACTCTGAAAGAGATATTAAAAAGAACAGATTTGAATATTAAATATGAACACAACGGTGCAGAAGATCCATATTTTACACATACTGTAAAAGATGGCAAGACCGAGATATTCTATCTAAAATACGCTGTTCCTGGTACGGCAAATGAAAGTCTATTAAGAATCAAAGGCAAAAAGCAAAAATGGTCCCTTGAATCAATAGACGAATTGCATCAGGCGGTTGACAAGTCTTGGTGGGCACAAGAATATGAAAATAGGGTTGCAAAAGAACAAGACAAAGCGGCAAAAATAAAAAAAGAACAGGAAGAAATGATGTCGTTTTTGTCAGAATTTGTACAGACCAAATAAGTAATCTGATAAGTGTAAACAAAAAACACCGCTTTGTGCGGTGTTTTAATTTTTGGTTGTGTTATACGACCCCTTGGCAAAGTATGACAGGATAACTTGTGCAATTTGTGAACCACAGAAATCAAAAATTTGTTGCGATTTGGAAAAGAAATAGAGGTGTCTTAAGAAAAAATGTTGTAATAATACTTGACAAATGAAATCTTTGTATTAAAATTTATGTTAGGCAAATGAAAACAAAGGGGGTAAACATGGCTAGAAAAACAATGCGAGAGTTATACAACAGTGACGCACCAGAGGCTGCAATAGTCTTGCACGGTACAAGTAAGCTAAGTGTACAATTGAACGCTTATGATGCGGCAGATAATTCAGAATGGGTTAGTTTGTATGCTTCTCCGAAAAGAAAGAATTTGGCAAAGGCAAAAAGACCATTATATTCTGATATGGCATCTGACAGTTTGCAAGAATTGGGCTTTGGTGTTGTTTATAACTTCAAAGAAGAAGAGTATGGTGCGTTGGCGGCTGCAGATATTGAATGTGCGTATGATATTAACAAAAAGCCATACACAATTACATCTGCACGTGTTAAGGATATGATTGCGTTGGATACATTGATTAAATATTCTGATGTTACATTAGATGTTTCGCGTCAATATCGTGACCAACAAAGTGGTAAAAATGTTGTTGAACAAGTTCCAGTTGCTGAATTCAAACAGGCTATTGTGAACTATATCAAACAAAACCAAAAATAATATCGGTATACAATCTAATAAAAACCACCCAAACGGGTGGTTTTTTGTAGTTTAACGTGCTAATTTTTTTCTGTAATGCACTATATCTACCAATCTGGGGTTACGTACAGATATCGGTACGCCATATTTTATGTCTGTGATATTGTATTTATTTCGTTGCATAAGTTTTTTTGATTTCTCATTAGTTCTAACAACGCATGCATACAAAGAATCAAGATCAAGGTTATTTATTGAATAATTTTCTATTTGTTCAAGTGCATTTGTTGCGACACCTTTGCCTTCGTTTTTATCAGAAACCCAATACCACACTTCTGCATCGTGTTTTTGTTTGCTGATTTTATCCAATCCAATCATACCGGCAACCTGGTTGTTGTTCAAAATGACAAACGGCTTATAGTATTCTTTATCACGTATTTTGTATAACATATATTTATATTTTGTATCCAGAATATACATGGTAACAAACGCAAATGTTGTCATAAAATCAGGTGTTTTTTGTTTGCTGGCCCAAAAAAAGTAAGGGGTCAGTCTGCTGCGATTTTCGTCCAGAACATGATAGAAATCACGACAATATCGCACCAATGTTGAAAAATTTAATTCTTGTAATGTTATTTTCATGGGGTTGTTTATAACACAAATGCAAAAATTATCAATTTGTTTTTATGCGTGATTTTGTGGTATGATAAATCATAAGCAAAGAAAGGACAGCAAATGCAAAAATGGGAAAAGGCATTAAATAAATTCTTACAACGATATATCAATAAACCATGGTTTGAAGGTGCAGTTCTTTGTGGGTCTTATTCAACTGGAAATCAAAATAAATTCTCTGATATAGATGTAGCAATAGTTGGTAAAAATGATATGGGATTTCAAGAAAAATCTAATTGCTATGTTGATGGATTTTTAATGGAATACACAATAAATCCTGTATATAAAGTCCAGGAATTTATGAAATCTGGATTAGAAAGACACAGATTAATTGACCAAAATATGTATGCACATGGTATAGTGCTGTATGATAAAAATGGTGTTGTAAAAAAATTACGTCAACAGGCAGTTCGTGATTTAAAGAAAAAAATAAAACCATTTTCTAAATATTCAAATGATTTCAGAAAATATCATTTGTGGGACAAACATGACGAATTACATTCGTTAAAATCAGATGGTTATCATACAGATTTGATATATTGGACATTACTAGAAAGTTTAATAGAAGCATATTATGATTTTAATTGTTTGCCACATGTATCTTGGGCAAAACTAGAAAAAATTTTGACCAATAAAGATTTTGCAAAACGTTATCACATAGATAAATTACCAGATAAAAAATTCACTGCATTATTGTTAAATTGCTTTAATGCAAAACAAAAAGACAAAATTACAGCCATAGATAAATTATATAACTATGTGATGAAGTCTGGTGGTGGGTTTGATATTGGTCAATTTCGTGGTAAAAGAAAGATTGAAAAACGATAAGGATAACAAAAATGAAACGCAGCATTAAATTCAAGTTGAAAAATGGTAAAGTTGTTACCATAAGAAGAATTCGTGGAACTGATTATGAAGATATTATGAAGTTTATGAGTAAGTTTTCCAAAGATATCGGTGCAATTCAAACAAACCAATATGCAGGTCAGCCCAAGAAAGATAAAGAAAAATCTATTCAAATGTATGAAAGCAACGATCATTTATTCATTGGGGTATGGGATGGTAAAAATGTTGTTGGTATGGCTTCTGTGGATAAAGACAAGCCTAATCACCCATATTGTATGGGAAAGACAGCAGGAATAGGAATGATGATGTTGCAGAAATACACACATAATGGCATTGGGAATAAGTATGTCCAGATCCTAGAAAAATGGGCACGTGAAAACGGTGTATATAAATTATGGGCTACAGCTCGTCATAAAAACACACCTTCTATTATGAACCTTTTGAAGAATGGGTTTATTATTAGTGGCATTAAACATAACACAGCATACATAAATGGTGAATGGCACCACGAATATATTATGGAAAAGATATTGGAGAAATAAGGATTTTATTATGAACCGTAGCATAAAATTCAAATTAAAAAATGGTAAAGTTGTCACTATTCGTCGTATTCGTGGCACAGATTATGATGCTATGATGAAGTTCTTTGATAAATTCTTGCGTGACCCAGGGGTGAAATATACCAGTCAATATCCTGGACAACCGAAAAAGGATAAAGAATCTTCTGTGGCTATGTATGACAATCCAAATAATTTGTTTTTGGGTGCTTGGGATGGCGATAACCTGATTGGTGAATCCACAATTACAAGAATTGCACCAGACAACCCTAAACTTCGTGGTTTAACAGGCGAAACTGGCAGTATTATTTTGGATAAATATACATCCCAAGGTCTTGGTGGAAAATTAAAAACTATGGTTGAAAAGTGGGCGACTGAAAATGGAGTTCATAAACTTTATGCAGAGGTTTTTCACAAGAATGTTCGTTCATTAAATAATTTGTTAAAACATGGTTATCAGATTGTCGGTATTAAACACGATGTCGCAATAATTGATAATGAATGGATGCATATATACATTTTGGAAAAAATATTGGAAAAATAAGGACTAGATATGTCAAATATAGTTGAATCTGTAAAAGAAATCTTATTGAAATACACCAAAGAATCTTTTGAACGAGATGGTTATGATTTCTGGAATAACCATATCAAATATGTATTTAAACATTCTCACGATATGGCTATTAAACGTGGTGCAGATACAGAAGTATGCGAATTGGCTGCCCTGTTGCATGATATTGCTATGGCAGCAGACTTTGGCCCACGAGATGACCATGCCAATTATGGTGCACAAATGGCACATTCTATATTGACAGAACTTAATTATCCAAAAGATAAAATGGAATTAGTGGAAAAATGTGTTTTACACCACAGGCACAGTTGGGATAAACCACGAGAAACAGTAGAAGAACAAATTCTGGCAGATGCTGATGTTATGGCACATTTTGACAGCATTCCTTCTTTGTTTAGCTTGGCTTACAATAAAATCGGATTGCCAATGGAAGAAGGTAGAGATTTTGTAAAAAGAAAACTTTTGGGAGATTATGACAAACTAAGTCCCGAAGGGAAAAAAGAACTTCAAGAAAGGTTCGACACAATAATGAATATTTTGTTTGTCGAATAAATAAAAAGTTCGTAAATGTGCGAAACGGGCTATGTTTTTACCACCCAACTTACGAACTGCTGAAAGTATTGGAAAATAAACAAAAAACCGACCACAAGGGTCGGTTTGAATTTTGGCAGGGCGACTCGTGCAATTCACGAACTGACGAGATGTGTGAGTTATTGTGTTTTGGGAAAGATGTTAAAGAATTTTTGCGAATTTTGTGATAACTGTTTAAACGATGGTTGACAAACGAAAAAAAGGTGTTATATATTTGAGTATAAATAAGGAATTAGAAATGAGTAAAAAAGAAATATATAATTTAAAATTACAAAATTTGATGGATTTGGTGCCAGTATCTACGGTGTCAAAACAAGTTAACGATTTTATTGATGAAGAGGACGGCACTGTTCTGGAACGTAAAATCAGATGGGTTGTTGGTGATTATGTGGTTTATTCCAGCCTACGTGATGTTTACTCTGTTAAAAACAATGATACAGAAATTTTTAATTTTATCTTGAAGCGTGCAGATTATAAAAATTTTGCATTAGCATGTGAAGCGCGCCGTAAAGAATTGTTTGGAAAAAAACAAAAAGAAAAATAAAAACACCGCTTTGTGCGGTGTTTTTATTTTGGCAGGATAACTCGTGCAAATCACGAGTTGATGATATACGTGATTTGTTGATGTTTGGAAAAGAGGTTAAAAAGTATTTAACAAAGGAATAATGTTTATAACAGGCACTTCGTATGGATGTATTTCTTTTATTGCAGATAGAGTTGTTTCCAGCTTATCTGATAATATCATAACTTCCACTTTGATTTCCGCTGCTTTACATATTTGATTCAATTCACCAATATAAGGTTTTGCGTTATCTATTGGTCGCCAAACACCAATTACATCACTATAAGATAAACAAGAATCATAATTACCAATATGTCCTGCATCTACACGCTGTAAAGCAACTTGCAATTGTTTCAAATGCGATTTTGGTATAAATATTTCAAGCTTACAAAACGACATGTTATCCTCCATATCAAATCATTATATCATAAAAGTTCGTAAATATGTAAAACGACATCTGTTTTTAACACCCGATTTACGAACTTATGGAATATTTGGAAAACAAACAAAAAAACACCCAAACGGGTGTTTTTGATTTTTAGCAGGATAACTCGTGCAATTCACGAACAAATGAGATACTCGATTTGTTGCAGTTTGGGAAAGAAATAAAGATGTTTTTGCATTTTTACACTTTTTTGTAAGTTTCTTGATACGCTAGTACAACACATTATTCATATCTGTTAAGTGTTTTGCAAAAAAAGATTGACAGAATTTTTATATTTGTCTATATTATACCCAAATAATCTAACGAAAAGGTAGAAAATGTCAATTGTTTCCCTTATGGGTGCAGCCCAGAATGGTGTGTATATAACAAGTCGTAGACGCTCTACGCATTCATCTGAATCTTCTGTTTCCGAAACAAAACTGGACCCAAATGAAATGAACATAGAAACAGAACAAGAAAAATTGGATTATGCAGTAGCCTATATAAAAAAACATATAAACAAAACAGAATCCACGAATGTTGTTACTGGGCAAAAACGAATTGACTTAATCAAAGCGTGTAGAGAATTAGTTAATTGTCCAGATGTTATGATTACCAGCATTTCTGGTTGGGGTGGTGTTGAGCTTAAAATAATGCCAAAAAGCGAATACAAACAACCTATCATCTTTGCAATTGAACATTACACGTTTCCTTATAGCGACACTGATGGCTATTGGGAACGTTACAATTTAAGGATTAGTCCAAGGCTTTGCTATGATTTTTATCTTTTTGGTGGCAACGACCTTGATGAATTAAAAAAACTGTTTAAATTTTGTGAATCAAAAAAAATTATTTTGCAGGAACCTCTTAAAAATCCGACACCAACCAATGTTGATGGAAAAAACACAAAATCAAAACTTCCCGCAGAGGTAAAAGCAATTTTATTTGCGGGTGCATGTATGATAGGATCTTTGTTTTTCGCCCCCCTTATGCGTTTTAATATACAGAATCACTTGAACAAAAAAAATGATTCTAAGACAAAAGAACAAATTGAAAAACAAGTTAAAACATACGAAGAAACTATTCCTGGTTACTTAGAACAAAAACAACAAGTTGATCGTTATCGTGATAGCCTGATGCTGAACAATAAAATCCGTTAATAAAAAACCAAATAAAGGTTTATATTATGCGGTCATAACCATTATTTTTTATGACGGTTGCTTATAGGCGCATGATGGATTTTCATCTTGTAAAGAAAAAATCCTTTGGCTGTGTAATACGAAGCCTTGGCGAAGTATGTTAGAGCAATTCATGCAATTCACTGTGCGATTTATTGCGGTTCGGGAAAGAAATGAAAATATTTTTATGCGCTTATTTACAATAAATACCTGACATCACAAATTGGGCTATATTCTTTGGATGACACAGATTCTATTTTGTTATCTTTGATTTCAAATGTTTCAATTTTTGCTTTCGTAGGTTCCATATAATCAGCACCGACATTTCTTGCCGCACTTGTTATTAAAAATGGTTGAGTTTGGAATTTATAAGCACGCAGAATACAATCGGCACTTTCTTGGGTTGTTAATCGTGCCAGTTTTTCACCATTATCAAGGTATATATCATAAAAAGTGTAAGAATGTGCGGTGCCCGTTACAAAACGACCGCGCTTAATAGTATCTTTTACACCGTCATTATTAACATCAATATAGAAAGTATCTATTTGTTTTGTTCCGTACTCATCCGACAAATTGAAATTTTCTGTTTTTTCTGGTGCTGGCAAACCATCAGAAAAATCACCAGTATATTCAACTTGTTTCGTACAAGCTGCACACATTAACAAGATAAAAAAATTAATCAACACTTTCCGCATGACATCTGCATCCGTATTCTTCACCTGGATGTGGTGTATCATACCATGTTCTGACTTCGCCGTCCAGTGCTTCATGCTCAGGTCGAACTTTATCGTCGCCAACTGTTACCCAAACATATTTTTCATATCTTGGAACCAGACGTTTTTTGCCCGACATATTCCCCTCGTGTTTAGCCATCGCTTTTGCTAGGTTTAACAGATTATCTTTTGAAAGGTTATTCATCGGTGTTGAGCGCGGAAAGCCAGTTTGTCTTTCAATAGATTTTAAGTAATTTTCAACATTATTTTCATTTGGTGGTGCATATCTGTTTATTGCACCTTCTATCGTTAGTTTTTGATACGAATTTGTTGCCAGCAAACTAGCCATGGCATTAAAACCTGTCGCAGTATCTGGAAATATAGCAAACCTGCCGTCCGTTCCTATTGCACCATTGTTGCGTGCGAATTTTCCATCTTCCAGATTACCAGGGTTGTTATTACGCCACGCTCTGCTGCCGCCACTTGCTTCGTATATGTTTCCATCGTTTCCAACATACATTCTGGTTGTACCAATCCCTGGAAATGCGGATACATAAGTATGTTCCATTTATAACTCCTTTTGTTAAATAAAAAGAGACGGCAAAATGCCGTCTGCTAAATAATTACATTATATCACAAATCGTCTAAAAAAGCAATATCAAAACACCAACTGTGCAATTTGCGAGATGATGAAATGCGTGATTTGTTGCAATTCGGAAAAGAAATAAAATTATTTTACAACAGGTTCCTTTTATTGTAATAATTATAAGCAAGAGATATATTTTATGAAAATCGATATATTAAAAGCATATTTAAAATATAAACTAGGTTTGACTGTTGGTTTGCCAGCGTTCGTTATTAACAGTGTTGAAGAGTGTGACAATGGTGAACCTCTTATTGATATAAAAAAGTTGGATGTGCGATTGTTTTTCGGTGGCAGATTAGAAAAGGAAAACAAAGTTTTTTTACGAAAATCTGTTGCAGATAAAATAGTAAAAGCGATACAGTCTTTACCATCTGGAATTTGTTTTATAATATATGATGCATATCGTCCTTTAAGTGTCCAACAACAAGAATGGGACAATAAATACAAATACTATCAATCATTATACCCAAATGAATCAGAAGAACAAATAACAATACGAACCAAAAGGGTTATTGCAGACCCACGGCGTGGACATGGTGGACATCAAACTGGTGGTGCAATTGACATTAGTTTATGCGATAAAAATGGTACAGAATTAGATATGGGGACACCATATCTTAGTACAGACAGAAATATAAAAACAAAAGCGAATGTAAATTCAACGGCAACATATAATAGAAAAATATTGTGCAAAGCCATGCACAAAAACGGTTTTATTAACTACCCAAATGAGTGGTGGCATTTTTGTTATGGCGACCGTATGTGGGCTGCATATTCTGGTAAAAAAACTTGTTTTTACGGTTTGGTAAAATAATCTATCAGTTTCAAAAAGTTCGTAAACCGGCAAAACGGGCTGTATTTTTAATACCTGATTTACGAACTCACAGAACTATTGGAAATCAAAGAAAAACCGACCACAAGGGTCGGTTGTAATTTTGGCAGGGCCATCTGTGCAATTTGCGAGATGATAATATACATGAATTGTTGTTGTTTATGCATCGGACTTCAGGGCAAATAATTCGATTGGGTCTAATTTGAATTGCAACATTTTAGCAGATTCACGCCCGTTGTCACCACCCTTGCGTTGAATTGTAATTTTACCCATTTTTAAATTGCCTTGTTTTGTAACAATGGTTGCACCCGCAGAATAATAATTAATAACAATATTGATGGGTAATAATACCCAGTTTAATTCATTGCTTTTTTGTATAACAAGTACCCATTCTGCACTAAATTTTCCGCGGCCTTTTAATATGTCTGTTATTATTAGGGGCTTGTTATTATTAATCCAGTCTATTAATCTGGACACCGGTTTTTCTGACATTTCAGTTAGAAACATTCTGCGTGGGTCTTTGGTATTCTTTTTATAAGGCGGCAGTTCGCCTGTATAATATTGTAAAATTTCAAGTATATCGTGTGGCATATTCCACATATCTTGATATTTTTCCAATCGTCTTTTGTCTATCTGGTTAAAACCTGTTTTATTGCTAACAAGTTTTACTTGAATGTTTTGTGAATCAATCAGCTGTTTTAATTTTACTGTTATCTGTACTTGTATATCTGCTTTAAAATGGCCTGAAATAATGTGGGCAATCACATATTCTATGTCATCTATTTTATATCCCATAGCAAGTAACCAGTCTTGTGCTATGGGGCTGGACTGCCAGTTGTTGAAGGCATCAACAACATCTCTTTCGTTTTGGAAACCGGCCTTTGCTGTATGACTGCCCAAACGGATTAATTGCTCTTTATTCATTATTGTATGTCCCCATTTTTTCTCATTGTCGCCTTCAAAGAATTTGCAATAGCATTAATGACAGTCACGCTCATAGCGTTCCCTGTTTGCTGCAGTAATAAATTGTCATTATATTTTTGTGCCTTGTTTATGACATTTATGCTAAAACCCTGCATCAACAGTGCTTCCTTGCCAGATAATTTTCGTAATTTACCATTTTTTGTGTAAAGAATACCGCTGCGTCCAGTTCGCAGTGTTGGAATATAATCTGTAAAGAAACGTATGTCACTTTGTCTGGTGTCTATAACCAAAAAATCATTTTTTAATATTTCGGATAATATATATTTATCCTTGTTATATTTGTTGTTCAAATACCTAGTTATGGTTGTATAATCTGTAATTTCGTATTTTTTATCTTCGTCTATCAGAAAATTTTGCAGTTTTGGTGCTGTGTTTGTTGATTCTGGAAAAACAAAATCAGTACAAGGTAAATCATTCTTGATGCCCACGAAATAAATACGTTCTCGTTTCTGAGGTAGCCCAAAATTGTTAGATTTTAAAATTTTATGATAGACAGTATATCCTGTGTCTTGCAGCAGTTCTATAATTGTATTAAGGGTTTTGCCGTTGTTATGATTTGCCAATCCCTTCACATTTTCCAAAATAAAATATTTGATGTTTTTTTCTTTTAATATTTTGCTGATATGAAAAATTATTTGTCCACGTTCATCCAGGAAACCAGCACGTTTGCCAACAATGCTAAAAGTTTGGCAAGGAAAACCGGCGATTAATAAATCTGCATCAGGTATGTCTGTATAATTAAGTTTAGTTAGGTCGCCCAATTCACATTCGTTTGTTGTGTCAAAAAAATCCTTGTATGTTGCAATTGATGAAGCAAGAATTTCGCTGAATCCAACACATTTAAACCCTGCTTGTTCCAGCCCCAGGCGTCCACCACCGATGCCAGCACACAAATCTATAAATTTAATGTTCTGTGTGTTTTGTATAGAAAATAAGTCAATAGTATTCATGTGTTGTATGTTGTATTGTATGTATTCAATCGCATATTACAAAATATGTATAAGTATGGAAACAAAAAAATGCATATAAAATGTCTTTTGTACTAAATAAATTTTTTTGTGCTAATTGTGTATTCTCGTATTCGCCATGCGTGCCTGTGGGCGTTGCCCACGAAAACTGCGTTTTCTGTCGGCACTCTGGCGCATCCGGTTGGGACTGCTGTTTCAAAATAAAAAAATCGGGTAAAACCCGATTTGTTTATTTTGGCAGGGCCATCTGTGCAATTCACGAACAAGGTTTATTCATGATTTGTTGATGTTTGGAAAAGAATAAAATTATTTTTGTATGCCTTTAAAACTTGTTGACAAAATCGCTTTTTTGTTTATAATACAATTTATAAAACAACAAAAGGTATGAAAAATGTATAATCCATGGATTTCATCGTCTCAATGTTTACAACTTGCACATTGTTTATGGTGTCGAACCGAAAACTGCCCAGTACAAGAATATTTGTTAAATCAAAAAGATGTCTTGGATGTTATTGATATACGTAATACCACACATGCTGATTCACCACCACAAACCAACGCGAGATATAGGTTAAAATTAGAAACTGAAGATATCGGTAATAAATTTATCGAAGTTTATAAAAAATCACAACAAATTTGCGAACAGTGCCAAAAGCAGTATAAAAGCTTGTAAATGGGTGAAACGGTGGTGTTTTTTGTCCCCACCCGATTTACGAACCGCTGAAAGTATTGGAAAACAAATAAAAAAACCGCACAAATGCGGTTTTATCTATTCTGGCAGGGCGACTCGTGCAATTTGCGAGTTGATGAAATCAAAGATTTATTGCCTTTAGAAAAAAAGTATTTGTTTTTGAAAAAAACAAAGTATTTATGTATCCAATTTTATAAAATAATAACAATAATAATCTTGTGCAAACCCTGCTATTATTATCTAGAACAACAACTTCAAAATTTACATTTTTTGTTTTATGTAATGTAAACAATGTTATTAATGTATAAAAAAAGCATTATGTACTAATATCATTATACTAACTACTGGTTTTTTCACTATCTACTCCCATAAATTTATCGCATAACCTTGTCAAAATATCTTTATATTTCTCATATTTATTTGAGTTTATAACCAAATTATCGTTCTTTAAAACAGTATTTATAAAAAAGCCATTTTTATCTTTTCCTATTACATTCAATAAATCTATTAGGCCATCATAACGTTTTTCATCATAATTTTTCATTACAAATATAACTGGTGTATGCATAGCCAAACAAGGCAAAGCGCAATGTAATCTTGTTGTAATAACTAATGATGCTTTGGAATATTTATCCAATAAAGATTCTGCTGTTTTGAAATTACCTTCAATATCATTATTCAGTTTATACATATGATGTTCTTTTTTTATGCTGTAATCTTTATAAGATTGTAATATATTTTCGATATTTTCTCTTATTTGAATATCTTTTTCGGTATCCAAATCATAATCAACAAAGAAAATTTCTTTTTTTCGTTTGTTTTCTGGAAAATGGTATGTATTTCCAAGAGTTAAAGTTAAACAACCAGAAAAATATGCTTTAATACCATGATTTAACAAAAAGTTTCTTGTATTATAATCTCTGCACCCTATTGGTTCATGTTGTTTTAAATAGCTCAAAGTTTTTTTCTTAACAGATTCTGTATTATTTAAATGGAAACTTACAAATAAAGGGTTTATCATAGAATTAAAATCTTCATTCTTATCATACAGATACCACCAAGCATTCATGATTAAATTTACATTTGGTCCATTATATTCAGATAAATTATCTCTATCAATATGTTTATCTATTTTTGATAAAAACTGTTTTGCTGCAACAGATTGCACATAATCCCCTATGTTCATCATTTTGGGATTACAAAAACCATAATAACCATAAGATATTAACGCATTAGATAAATCCATATGCTTTATCCTGCTTATGTGTTCCACCATAAATAAATTATCTATACAAAGATTAAGAACATTGATTATCTTTTGCTGATTATTCAAAGCTTTTGATAAATCTTCTATTTTGGAATTATAGTTTTGTTGCTGATTATTCAAAGCATTTGATAAATCTTCTATTTTGGAATTGTAGTTTTGTTGCTGATTATTCAAAGCTTTCGATAAATCTTCTATTTTGGAATTTAACATATTTTTAATACCACGCTTGGAATGCGAATACAAAACTTGTTTTGTATGTCTTACAAATTTTGTCACTGTTTTACTACTTGATTTAACAGTTTTTTTTAGTAGTTTTTTAACCTGTTTTGCCATGATACACCCCAAATTATTTTATTTGCTCTTTTTAATTTCACGAATTCTGTCTTTTAATTTGCATTCGCAGTATAAAATATTATCGGAGATTTTTCAACATGTAATCAAACAACGAAAAGCCCCAAAAAATTCGAACAAAGGGAAATCTTGGATTTCTAACCTTTTTCATAAAGAGTTCGTAAATATGTGAAACGGTAGCATTTTTTAACCGTCAACTTACGAACTCGTGAAAGTATTAGAAAACAAAGAAAAATCGGGTATAAAACCCGATTTGTTTATTTTGGCAGGGCCAACTGTGCAATTCACGAGTTGATGATATACGTGATTTGTTGTTGTTCGGGAAAGATGTTAAGGTGTTTTTGAAAAATTTATGATGTAATACTTGTACTATTCGTATGTTTTATTTGATGCGACAACATTTCCTTTAAATTGTTTTACATAATCATCCATGGTAAACTTATGTTCTATTTCATATTGTGGTTTTCTTATCATTAAATACTTATGGTTTGGCATAAAAACGTATTGTTCACCATTTATAGCTAATAACAATCCTGTGAAATCATAACCTTTAGGTTTGATAACTTTGATTGGTAATTTAGAATTTCCCATCAATGTACAAAAATCATAAACGTTACCAGTTTTCCCATTTGAGTTTATTTGTCGCAATACATTTTCTATTGTTGCCACAATAGTTTTTGTTTTCTTGTCGCGTTTTGAGCCGTATTTCAAAAAAGTTCCAAAATCAGAACATTTTTCTTCGTATTCTTGCCACGACATAATTGCTGTTATTTCATATGGAGGATTTTCCTTTTCCACCATACCCTTTTTGATATGATGAATTTTGTTTCCAACCTTCAATTCATCCATGACAAAAGGTATATCTGGGTACATTGGGTGACGTATTCGATTTTCTGCGACAGAGGTGGGTTCAAGTGCATACCATTTACCATCACCCATTTTGACACATGGTAAAGTATGGTTAGCCATGCTGTCTATCAGATGATTTGGATGCGTGCTTATCATGATCTTAACTTCTAACTGCTCATTTTTTGGCAGTATTGAATTCAGATAACAAAATGTTTTAGCTTCGGTTCCACACGACCATTGTTGCCCGCTTTCATATGTATCTTTGCCACTTATCGCAAAAAAACGTTCAAAATCTGTAGATTTTTCGGTTATGCCTGGGTAATTCTTGGTTCTGCTGATAAGTATATCGGCTTTATCGCCCGTATCCTTATGTACAGGATGACGTTGCATTTGTAATATTTTTTTTATTGATTTTATTCTTTGTTCATCGGTTAATTTCATATAAACATTTCCTTTTCAAACCTTATTATACCATAAAAAGGCAAAAACGTCTAACAAGAGCTCGTAAATATGTGAAACGGTAGCATTTTTTAACCGTCAACTTACGAACTCGTGAAAGTATTAGAAAACAAAGAAAAATCGGGCATAAAACCCGATTTGTTTATTTTGGCAGGGCTATCTGTGCAATTCACGAGTTGATGCTATGCGTGAATTGTTGTTGTTCGGGAAAGATGTTAAGGTGTTTTTCTGGAAATACAGCATCTGGCATGTTATTTAAGCGATGCCAAAACTGCGTCTCAACGATTGACATTTTTATTTTTTGTGTTATTTTGCAAATAGAAACACAGAAAACAAATGACAACAAATATAGATTTTAATAGGGCCTTGCATGATATGAAATATCATGATTGCGTACCAGAAGTGACTTTTGGCCCATATTCGCCTACATACCTTATTGCAACAGAAGAAAATGCTGACCAAGATGTCAAACGCTATATGTATAATAGAAAAGAAAAAAAATACTGTAAAAAAGTTCTGACAGTATCGGCATCTGGCGACCAGCCATTATTTTGTAAAAGGTATGGTGCTGAACACATTACTACTTTTGATATAACATATGCATCCAAAATAATTATGGATATTAAAACGGTTGCTATACGAAAGCTGACTTTTAATAAATATTGGCAATTATTGAAAGATTTATGGAACAATTCAAATATTACATCCGTACCGAACTTGACGTATATTATGCATGAATTAGATTCGGACGAACAAGAGTATATTCGTATAATGGACGGAAAATTTGCATTGTTTAACTTTGGAACACCACCTGATTATTACAAATCGGATAAAGATTCTCATAAGTCGCTTTACAATGAATTATCCCAAGTTGATTTGCCAACTTTTCCTTTTATTTGGACCGACATTGAACATTTAGATGCAAAACTGCAAGACAATACATATGATTTTATACATTTATCAAACATATTAGATTATGTAAACGATGATGTTAAAACATCTGTTTTAATCAGTTTAACCAAAAGATTGAATTACGGTGGGCGTATACTGATGCGCACAATCAATGGGAATTATCAATTAGTCAACATATGTCAAAAACTAGAAAACCAATCATCTGATTTAAGTTTTCTTAATTATTGGGACAAGATGATTTTAGTAAAGTACAGATGAATATAACAATTTGAAGAGTTCGTAAATGTGTAAAACGGGACATATTTTTAACACACGATTTACGAACTGCTGAGAACATTGGAAAACAAAGAAAAAAACCGACCACAAGGGTCGGTTGTAATTTTGGCAGCCCCACCATGTACGCTAAAACCACTTCGATCATATGTGTTGGTTTCTTTTGATGGTTTTATCCATATGCACAAGATAAGTGTCTTATCTTTGTATTAAATAAGAGAGTAAATTTAGCACAATTTCCATAACAACTGGTATAGAAAGCAAAATACAAGATTGAATATATTTATGCCTTGC
>JAZNVR010000031.1:0-4785 GCA_045592905.1 Candidatus Enterousia sp. | reverse complement strand
GATTCGGACCCCCGACCAAAGGATTATGATATACCAGCGTACAAAGTATTTTCCCACACGAACTCCGCAGAAAACCGCCACTTAAGTCGGATCGTAGCCATGTCGTTCTGTGAGCCAAGGAGGTGCAATAGTTGCTTGTCTTCCTAAGACCGCTTGGCCTCCGACTTGATTCGGACCCCCGACCAAAGGATTATGATATACCAGCGCACAAAGTATTTTCCCACACGAACTCCGCAGAAAACCGCCACTTTCATTTGTTTTGTAATAGTTGATGTCCAGTATATGTAAAATTGTCCATAAGCGTTAATCAGATTAAATACAAAATGCACTTACCCAAAAATCGCTACACCACTTGCGACAACCAATCCGACGTATCAATTACGGTGAACTTTTCACCATCATATTCTAACTTAAAATATTCTGCATTCGGCATACCACCACGTGGCCATTTTACACCTGTGAATTGTTTTATTATATTTTTCGCCACGCCCGTATGTGTCGCAATGGCGATGGTTTTACCGTCTGAATTTTTCACAATATCCAACAGCGCATCACGAACACGCACAATGAACATATTATAACTTTCGCCATTTGGAGGAACATAATCATCATTAGACAGCAATGCAAGTGGTGCATATATAATATCACCCGACATATCAATTGGTGTATCCGCGGGGCTATCCGTCAATCGCACAATATGACCACAAAAATCCCCCATATTCCATTCACGCAAATCGTTGTTTAATATAATCTGTTGGTCGCGGGCAACCGCACGCGCCGTATCCAGCGCACGCGACAATGGTGATGAATATACATGGTCAAACTTTACATCCGCCAGTTTGTGTGCCAATGCACACGCCTGGGCCACACCATTAGAATTCAGTGGCGTATCCAACCAACCCTGCATACGATGTTCGGTATTAGCATCCGTTTCGCCATGACGAAAAATATAAATAACTTTTTTCATACTATCTTATGATTTTACAATATCAGATTTTAACTTACCAAAATATAATTTATCACGCAATGTCCCATCCGGCCATTTTGCCTCCTGACGAAACAAGCCTTCTAATTTATACTTATTAGATTCAGCAATTTTTCTGGACGCGATATTTTCAGCATCACAACACAGTCGAATTTTATGACACCACTCTTGATCAAAAGCCATTTTTTCTATTTTTGGCATTAACTTATTGATTATCCCCTGACCACGGGCCGATTTTTTCAACCAATACCCAATAGCAACGCAACCAGACTGAACAGAAACATCTGAAAAACCAATTTCACCCAACAGTTTTCCATCCTTGAAAATACCAAACATCAACGATCTGGCAGAACGATTTCTCTGATAATAATTAACCAATGCATGTTCTGGACTTTTAAACAAACCATTTGGTGCCCAAAAAATCATATTTTGTGCATCACTACTAAATATTTTATAAATCTGTTTTGCATTTTCAATAGTTGCAGGAATCACCCTAAGGACAAATCCTTTAACCTTAAATTCCTTCGTTTTCAATGTTTCAAAATCCATTTCCCGCCCCTTTATTATCATCAATACATTTTACCACATTCTTTTAACACACGCAAAAGAACATATAAGCACACATCTTATATATATCCAAGGTTATGTCTAGTATATGTAAAACAATTTGCGTAAAGTCGCAAAATCGCATAAATTAGGGCAAATAACACGAAATAAAAAAGCCGGAAATCCGGCCAAAACTTGGTAGCAGCGGAGGGATTGTGTATTCCCACACACTTTGTGTGCGGGTCCCTTTCCAAATCGCAACGGTTTCGCTGCATTGCACTTGCAAAACCTGCTTTTTTGTCGGACCCTGGGGTCCTCATCCGCCACAACTATACCAAAATTAAAACCGGGATAAACCCGGTTTGAATTCTGGTAGCAGCGGAGGGATTGTGTATTCCCACACACTTTGTGTGCGGGTCCCTTTCCAAATCGCAACGGTTTCGCTGCGTTGCACTTGCAAAACCTGCTTTTTTGTCGGACCCTGGGGTCCTCATCCGCCACAACTATACCAAAATTAAAACCGGGATAAACCCGGTTTGAATTCTGGTAGCAGCGGAGGGATTCGGACCCCCGACCAAAGGATTATGATTCCTCTGCTCTACCACTGAGCTACGCTGCCAAACGACAGGCATTATAGCATTCTTTTTTTTAATTGCAAGAAAAACACGTTTTAATATTTATTCTTTTATTTTGTTTGAAGGTTTATAAATTTTATGATAAAATAAAACCTATGAATAAATTTACAGTTTTGTCTTTATTTTTACTTATTTCATCACCTGCAATCGCAGATGTTACTTATAAAGAAAACCCTTTTTTCAACGGATATGAAAATCAGGTTGCATTCAATTTTGGTTATGGTGTCAACAGTGGTTTTTTAATCCCACCACCAACACAATTTGTACCCTTTATTTTATTACATGGTCAATATTCTCAGCCAACAACCTTTTTTCGCCTGCCAGCCAGAAAGTCAATAAATCTGCATCAAACAATCGGCAGCGGCGGAAAATATGGGTGGAGTTGGGATAAATACACAATTCCAATTGCATCTTTATCTGAAGATGTTGCATTGCTGTACAGTGATGATTGGTATACATTTATGGGAATTGGCGTTGGTATGCAATTGCAACAAAATGAACGTATTGGTTCCAAATTGATTTTTAGTTTCAAATTAGGTGCAGCATACAGAATTTCCGAATGTACATCTGTTGAATTGTTTATGCAGCATATGTCAAACGGCAACACAGCACCCCAAAACAATTCTTACGCTTTCTATGGCTTAGGACTAACATACAGTTTCTAAGATAATGCTGCTGTAATTTGGTCTTGCATTTGGAATGTTCCTAAAACGACCCATGCAATAATTGCAGATACCAGTAAAATACCAAGACTGTTCAACACACTGGAAACTTTTTCCATTTTACGTACAGATTCATTCAGATAATCATTTGCAACATGATTTAGATTTTCATCAAAACCATTCATATCTGCATAAATCATTAAATCGCCAATTATTTCAGAATCAGGGAATTCATAATGTGTTTTTGATAAAGACACACCTAAATTATCACCATTTGCAATAAAGTGTAATGCTGCATCTAATATCTTTCGTAAATATCTGTTTGCATTATCTGACAACATACGCATTGCATCTGGTATTGTAACCCCTGATGCAACCATTGCTGCCAATGACATTAACCATCCAACAGAAATTTGTATCTTATAAATATTCCATGGTGGCAATTTGTCAAACAGGGTTCTAAAACGTCCAGACCAATTTGCCAAACTAACCCAAACAACTGAAATAAAAGACGCAAACCCAACCAAAAAAAAGTACCAATATTTTATTGAAAAATCAGACAACCATATCAAGGACCTTGCAGATCCACGCCATATAATATCATTGCCTGCAACATCACGTAATGGTGGAACCAAATACAATCCAACCATAATTATTATACAGAATGTCAAAAGTAATAAAAACATAGGGTACGCAACCGCACTGGTCATCGCACGTCTGATACGTTGTGTTCCATCAACAACCCGCCCGACATTTTCCAATGCCACAACTAAATTAGATAAATTCCCAGACGTTACCAACAACGTTTCGTTTGGCGGAACCCAACCACGTGTCGCTTCTGAAAAAGTCATACCTTTTTCTAAATTTTTCTGCCATTGACGCATAACAATTGCAAAGGGTTCGTTTGGCTTTGTTCCATTTTTAGACTCAACCATTTCCAAACGTTCCAACGCATCAATTAACGTAAAATCATTTCGTAATAAAGATGCCAACTTACGACAAATTGCCATACGCTTTTCTGTATTAGTTCTAAAAACCATTTTTGCATACAGCAATTCCAGTTTATTCATATTAATACACCCCTGGCTGATCCAATTGTCCGACCCAACGTTCTAATTCATCAACAGTAATTATACCTTGTAACATCAGTGATACAGCAGCTTCTTTTAATGTACGCCCATCCATATCTTCCAGCCAATATTTTATTGCCTCTTCTGTTTTTCCTGCTAATGCTAATTGCAAAAATTCACTGTTTGTAATAATTACTTCACCTGCTTTGACACGTCCAATATTTCCAGTTCCATTACAATGTTCACAACCAACGCCACGTTGATATACCTGATTCAACCCAACATGTCCATATGCGTCCATAACACGATGATACGCACCACGTTCCGGATGATTTTTTAATGGTTCACGACAATACGGACAAACCTTTTTGAACAAACGCATAGAAATCAATCCACGCATTAACGTTTCTTCTTTTAATTTGAACGGTTCAATTCCCAAATCCAGTAATCGTGTCAATGCAGCCATTGCAGAATTTGCGTGTAATGTTGTCCAAACATTATGCCCAGACAACGCACCACGCACGGTTAATTCTGCCGCCGCCAACGTACGAATTTCCCCCACCATCAATGTATCAGGGTCACTGCGTAACGCGGCCGCCAATGCTTCGACATATTTTTCATCACGTTGTTCTTCGTTTGTTGTGTTTACCACCGGCATCTGACGTGCGCCGAAAATCTTTTGTTCAACAGGATTTTCCACCGTAATCATATTGATTTCATAATTACGTTCACGCAACATCATTGACATATTGCGCACCAATGTCGTTGATTTACCAGAACTGGTTGGACCTGCAACGATTACCAACCCCGTTGGAAAAGAACGCATACGTGCCAGCAAACGTTGTTCATACGGACCAAATTCTTGTTCTGTTTTTATACCTTCTGAT
>JAZNVR010000030.1:0-73505 GCA_045592905.1 Candidatus Enterousia sp. | reverse complement strand
AAGGGAGATTTTTTTGATTTTTATTATTGTATATTGAGGCACCCAGCTGCCCCAACCAAAAATTCAAACACCCGCAAAGTCGGATCGTAGCCATGTCGTTCTGTGAGCCAAGGAGTTGCAATAGTTGCTTGTCTTCCTAAGACCGCTTGGCCTCCGACTTAAGGGAGATTTTTTTGATTTTTATTATTGTATATTGAGGCACCCAGCTGCCCCAACCAAAAATTCAAACACCCGCAAGGGTGTTTTTATTTTTGGTTATGGGGTAATGAGATGAGAACCAACTGGTTCGAGCCGTAGGCGAAAGGGGCCCATAGAGCGAAAGCGAATATGGGAATTACAATCCAGCTGCCCCAACCAAGATAAGATAAAAATGTCCCTATGGGGCATTTTTATTTTATTCGGGGCGGCTGGATCGGTCAGAGTGCCAACGGCACGCATGACCAATACGAGAATAGACAATTAAAAAAATCTTCAAAAATCGACCAAGGGAGATTTTTTTGATTTTTATTATTGTATATCGAGGCACCCAGCTGCCCCAACCAAGATTTACAACCCCGCCGATAAAGGCGGTTTTTTGTTTGGTTTATAATAGTTTTACAAAGTTCGAAAGTTGAAAATAAAAAGTGGTGAAATTTTTACAATTTTCGAACTATTTATGATACAATTTAACTTATGAAGAGGCATTTTTATTTTTTTAGACATGGACAAACTAATGAAAATGAAATTGGTATCAGATACGGTACTGGTATAGATGCTTATTTAACTGATTTAGGAATCGCACAGGCACAAAAATTATCTGAATTTTTCAAAGATAAAGATATAGATGTTGTTTATTCCAGCCCATACAGACGCGCAATAGATACTGCAAAAATTGCTTTATCAGATAAGAATGTAGAAATTATAACAAAAGACGAATTAAAGGAAGCAATTTTTTGGTTTTGGGACACAGAAAGCGAAGAAAAGAAAAAACAAATAAATAATAACTTTAAAATAATAAAAAATTGTTTAGAACATATTGTTAAACATGATGAAAGAAATAATATAGCTATTGCTTCACATGGTGGGGTTACACGTGCTTTATGTTATGCATGTGGTTTAAAAGTAGATAGTGTAAAAAATTGTCAATGTTTTCATTTTACTTTGGATAATGATATTTGGGAATTTGTTGAAGAATTTGAAACAGATATAAAAGTACAGAATAAATCTGATATGATAAAGTAATTTCTTTTTTATCCCATCAATCTCTTGCCCAATTTCCAATAACTCGGCTTGCGAATTGCATATAGGCAGCACAACCAAGATTCAAACGTCTCGAGTAGGGGGCGAAAATTTCAATGTTTTTTATATAAAAAAATTAGCCAATGAAAAATTGGCTAATTTGATATGACGAATGTTTATTTGTTATGTTGATATTTTTTTATGCAATAATTACAAAGCTTTTTGCACATTGAATCAAATGCTTGTTTTTCTTGTTTGGTATACTTAATAGATTGTGTACATAACGTATCATGTGCAAGTTTCTTTTGGCATTTAAAATCAGACTGTTCTATCTTTTTGTTGGTCTCTAATGGACAACAAGTATTTAATCGTGCAGCCGATTTTTGTTTGGTTTTTGATTTTTGTTTGGCTTTTTCTCGTTTGGTTTTGCAATTCCAGCATGTTTTTGTTTCGTAATGCAGAAATTCTTTAAAATTGTCTACATTTTTGAATTCTTGTTTGGCAAGAAATGGACAATATTCTGGTTGTTTACGTGCACACTTTGGAAAAAGTCCGGAGTTTTGAATAATTGTTTCTATTTCTTGTCGGAATTCTGTTGGGCAACTGTGCAACAATCCATATAACCAATAATTCAAAGGAGCACAAGAGTGTGTAACATCTATGCCGGTCGCTGTTTTTAGACATAACCTAAGGTGGCATGCGTATGAATATATTTGTCGGTGTTTTTGTTTTGTGATTTTTCCGTCTTCCAACAATTTGTTTATAAGCCCTAAAATGGCATTGCAAAATTCATAACCTGCTGCGTTAGTATCGTACGCAAGAATTGTTTGGGCGATCACTTTGTGTAGTTTTTCTGTAGAAAGATCCCGTATTTCTTTAGATGTTAGAAACCAAAAACGGCTATCTATTCTCAAAGTGCGGCTTGTTCGTTCAACAAGCTGTTGTTGTTCTTCTTCGTTCAACATCCAAAACGGTTTTCTTTTTGGTGATTCTTGTTCTGTCATTTTTTTTTCCTTATTATTTGTTTTAAACAATAACACAAATGTACGCGTTGTCAATTTTTTTTTGTATGAAAGATTGGTAACTAATATGCCATCGTTCAATTTCAACAATTCGGCTCGTAAACTGCACATGTTGCTCAACCATAGTTTCAAAACTTGCCCATCGGGGCAAGTTTTCTTTTGACTTTTAACTATTTTGCATATTTTTCAAAAAACAAACCTGTCGTTTGACAGGTTTATTGCAATGTAATGTTCGGACTGTTAAAAAACGTTTCGCTTTCCTCCAGATCATTACGATTTATCTCTGGTCTTATATTTCCAAAAAAACTTGGGCTTATATTTCCTCTTAAATTTGGGCACTCAGCAAATGTTCTGTTATATATAACATCTTGTTTTGCACCCTTTATACCACTGAATAAACCTGCTGGGATTGATGTCAAGCTGCTACACCCCTCAAAAGTAGATATAAACATTCCCCATGACGGCGCCCCCTTGATACCACTGAACAAACCCGCTGGGATTGATGTCAAGCCACTGCAATTCATGAATGTAGATACAAACATTCCCCATGACGGCGCCCCCTTGATACCACTGAACAACCCTTCTGGAATTGATTTCAAACCGCTGCAGTCCTCAAACGTTCCCCCAAACATAGCACCCGCTGGTGCACCATTTATGCCACTGAATAACCCCGCAGGGATTGACGTTAAACCGCTACACCCCTTGAATGTAGATCTAAACATATCATATGCTGGGGCACCCTTTATGCTACTAAACAAACCTTCTGGAATTGACGTTAAACTGCTGCAACCCCTGAATGTAGATAAAAATATCTCTTTTATTGGTTTACCATTAATGCCACTAAACAAGCCCTCTGGTATTGATGTTAAACTGCTGCAATCTGTGAATGTTCCCATAAACATATTTGATGCTGGCGCCCCCTTGATACCACTGAACAAACCCGCTGGGATTGATTTCAAACCGCTACAACTATCAAACGTACCCGAAAACATATTTGGTGCCGGCACACCCTTAATACCACTGAACAAACCCGCTGGGATTGATTTCAAACCGCTACACCCCTCAAACGTACCTGCAAACATACCTGCTGCTGGCGCACCTTCTATACCATTAAATAAGCCTTCTGGGATAGATGTTAAAGCGCTACAATATTGGAACGTATCAAAAAACATAGCTCTTGCTGGCGCACCCTTTATGCTACTAAACAAACCTTCTGGAATTGACGTTAAACTGCTGCAATTATAGAATGTCCAAAGAAACATTTTCTCTACTGGCGCAGTATTGATACCACTAAATAAATCTGCCGATATTGATGTTAAATTTGTACAACCACTAAAAGTTTGATAAAAAATTGGTACTGAACCATTAGACAAAACAGGAAAAACCGCGCCAAAACTACCATTAACACTTGCGACATTTTTGTTGTCCATAAAGCTGATAGCTGGTGTCGTTCCTGCATTGCTACTATACGCAGTAGTTGTGCCGGAAATCGTTACAGTATATACGCCCGGCCTATCATATTTACAAGTGTATGTTCCATCTGCAGTATTAACTGTTGCAGCTTTATTATTACCACACAAAACGGTATATTTGCCGGTGGCATAAATATTGAATGTAAATTCTGTTGTATTTGGAGTGGTTGTAATTGATAGGTTGGAAGCTTTTGGTTTTTCTATTACTTTTGGCTTTGGTTTTTCTGTTTGTTTTGCCACTTCTATTGTTTTTGGTAGTTCTTGTTTTACACCAATAATATCTTTGATAAAATTTTGACACATATCAATTGTAACGTTCGTATCAACCGTTGTATAATTCACACATGCTTGGGCAATTTCGTTAATAACCCATTTGTCATTGGTGCTGTATGGATAAAGCATAAATATAAAATCACTATTATAAATAGATTCATATTTTTTGTTTCGTGCGACTTTATATATTTTATTAAATGAAACACGTTGTGTCGCAAAATCAGGTTCTGCCATACAGTTTGATATGGCTGATAATGTTGTTAATAGTACAAATAAAACGCTGCGTATTTTCATTTTTATTTTAGTGCCTCCTCGCATTCATTGGCAACAGTTACTGCATGTTTAATTGCACTTATTTGTGCTGCGTTAAATATTGTTGCAGCAATACCTGCAGCCGTACTGCCTGCAGCCATTACATTTGATGTTATATTTAAACTTTTTTCTTTATTTGTACCTGACAGACGATTTGTATCCGTATTTGACATCACAGATGTGATTGTACCCGTTGTACTTGTAGCGGCACCAACTATATTGGAAGCCACAGCAGCCTTGGCCTGTTTTTCAATTTTTGATAGATCAACAGTTACCCAATCACTGCATGCTTTAATAATATTCTGAATACTATTTATTTCTGTATCTGAGATAATGCTATCCTTGGGTGTTAATGTATCAGCAATTTCAGCATCATATGCATATTTATTTATTTGAAGTTGCAACAATGTGTTGGCTAATTCTTGTGTTGTATTCAAACAATTTGATATACGTTCTGTTATTGTTGTGTTCTTTTTCATATTTACGCCAGATACAGTGGCACCTGCAATATTTAACGCAGCAGATACAGCCAATGTGCCTGTACGCAAATCCGCCATTTTTTTGCTTTTTTGACCAAATTCTGTTAACTGTCGTAACTTTTGTTTGTTGTATGCAATATTTGTTTTATGATCTTCATTTGTAGGTGTTAAGGTGCGAAACCATGCTTCATATTCTGCTACTTGATTTTGTAATAATTCTGTGTGTAGCGATTTTTTTCTATTGTTACTTCTAATTTCATTCCATAAATCGTTTGCACTAAATTCCATTGCTTGTTCATCAGATTTATGTTTTATTATGCCTGCAATACCTGCGGTGGTGGCACCCGCAATACCAACCGAAGAAACACCTGTACCAACGCCAGCCAGAGTTTTCAAATAATCTAAATCTTGTGAAATACCAATACAATTATCACGCACAGTATTCAAAGTAGCATTTACCGCATTTTTTGATTCTTCTAATGATACACGCAAATCATTTGTATTTGCTGTGGCATATGAAGATGAAATCAATGTAAGTATTGAAAATGCTATAAAAATTGTACGCATTTTTTCAAGCCCTTAATAATATAACTAACTGTATTATATCATAAACATACACAATATAGTAGTTTTTTGCGTATTTATATTTTTTGAATCTGGACTATGGTATGTCTGTATTAAATAGTTATTGTGGACTGTTTTCTTAAATAAATATTTTTTCTTGATAATACAAAAAACATGTGTTACAGATATTGATACAGAGAATATTTCTTGAAACAAAAGAAAAAGGAGATTTTTATGTCCTGTATTTCAAACAAAATCCTGATGAATGTTGTTAAATGTGCTGGTTTGGTTCCAATGGCGGTATGTATGCCTGTATTTGCACAGGTTCATACTGAAAATATAACGGTGCCACAGGATGAAAAAATAACTATTGTTGGACCGGATGAAGTATATTCAGGCAGTTTAACTGGACAGGGTACAGTTCAGGTTTTACCTGGATTCCAACAATCAACATACGTTGTGTGGTCTGGTGATGTTTCTGGATTTAGTGGTGCGTTCCAAATGGCAGAATACGGATATACAGGATTGCCAAACGCAACCAGTACATTGGTGCTGAAAAACTGGGGTGATAATCAGACATTTACAATGTTAACATCAGGCGATGGTGTTTCTGGAAATTCTGGTACTTATATCTTTGATGGGATTGGTAATGTAAAAGTTAATGCTGTACAACATACAACCAATGGTGGTGTTGGTATAATATATCTGAATGGCAATACATTAGACAAACAATCTGTTGTTGATTATATTGTTTATACTGGTGGCAAGGGCGTAGATGTGCTGAATAGTGATGTGTATCTAAGTGGGTACAATACAGGTACCAGTGGTGCAGTAATATACGCAGGTGGTTCTAATAATAAGGTTGCAGGTGATGTAAATACTGTTATTGAACAATCTTCATTTAAACAAATTTTCGGTAATGGGGCAAATACAGATGTAATTGGCGATGTTAATTTGGTGGTTAACGATGTTACAGCAGAAAGTGTTTTTGGAAATATGGTTAGCGCAGATGCATTCGTTACAGGTGATATAAATGTCTTGGTAGATAAATCTGTGGTTTCAGATGATGTATTGGGTATTACTTCTTGGGCGAAAGCAAGTACGGATATTGATGTTATGGGGTTGGATGGAACCGTTACTGTAAATGTATCTAATTCAGAAATTGGTTCCAGTATTCGTGGTGCAAATGTTTCTGGTGGGACAAATGTTGCATGGAATACAGAAAAATTTAAGATAAACGATATTGTTATTAATGTGGAAAATACAGTTGTCGGTCAAGAAATAATTGGTATGGGTTCTAATATGTCTGCCCGGGGCGATATTACAATTAACTTAAAAGGGGCAAATGCAATTGGATATCAAGATTTAGCAGCCAAGGTTGTCAGTGATTTTGACCCGGATGATATCACAGTTCGTGTTGGTGCAAAACGCAAGGATTCATTTGTTGCAGGAAATACAACATTGAATATTGATACGTTTGGTTCAAATAAAGTTAATGTTAATGGAACGCTGAATCCAGGGAATGAAGCCAATGCTGGCGATGTTCAAGGAAATGCAACCTTAAATATTTTCAATACAGCTGATGGATTAGGATTTGTTAATGCGAACACCATTGAAACATTTAATGTCATTGGTGATGCATCTATAAATATTGGACGTGTTGCAGTAAATGTTGCAGATACTGTTTCTGGTTTTGATTTAATTAATATCGGGGCAGGGGGAACATTAATTACAAATAATTTGGAAATGAATCCAGAATCAAAGATTTCAATTACAATATTGGATTCTAAATCATACGGTAAATTAAATGTTACAGATACTGTTTCTGGTATAGATACTGGTAATTTAGAATTAGTAATAGCATCTGTTGGTGAATATAAAAATGTTCTGGGTGGTATTAACATGAATGATTTCAAGAATGTTTATACTGGAAATGTTTTTGATGTATCCCAACAGGATAACAATATTATTGTTAAAACAAAAAGTATTGATGCGTTGGCTCAATCTACGGGGTTGTCTGTTCAGGCGGCCGGTGTTATTAATGGTTTGGCAAATTCTGCAGATAAAAACATACAGCAAATTTCATTAATGGCACAACAGGCCTTGATTGATGGCAATATTAGCGAGGTAGAAGCAGAAACAGAAAAATTAAATCCAGATTCATCTGTTGCAACGCAATCAACCACAATGGTAATTAATAATCAAGTGATGTCGTTGGTTTCTGGACGTATGTCTGGTGGTATATCTGTTGTTGGTCGTTCTGGTGGTGATATGATTGACCAGACAAATGGATTCTGGGCCCAGGGATTGTTTAATAAGTCAAAATCTACGAATAAATTTGATGGTTATACACGTGGATTTGCATTGGGGGCAGATACAGTTATTAATAATGTTTATACTGTTGGTGCAGGGTTTGCATACAATAATACAGATGTTGATTCTGTGTCCAGACATACAGATATAGACAGTAAAACATTGTTCTTGTACGGACAGTATAAGCCAAATAAATGGTTCGCAAATGCAACATTGGCATATACTTTGTCTGATTATACGGAAAACGTAGATCCATTTGGGGTTGTAATTGAAAATACATATGACGCAAATGTATATGCTGTTCAGGCCATGACAGGTTATGATTTTGCGACTGGAATCACACCAGAAATGGGATTGCGTTATATGCATGTAACACAGGATGATTACAGTAATGGAATCAATACAATTGCAACGCATAATACAGACTTTTTAACAGCGGTTGCTGGATTGAAATATGCGTTTTATATTGAAAATGATAATATGTTAAGATTCCGTCCAGAAATGCGTGCTGCATTGACATATGATATGATAAGCGATGATGCTAAAACAACTGTTATGTTGCCAAGTGTTGGTTCATCATATCAGTTTTCTGGTGAAAACTTGTCCAGGTTTGGTGGCGAATTTGCAGTTGGATTGACCGCTGAATACAAAGGAATGGAATTTAGTTTGATGTATGACTTGGATTTACACAAGGATTATACATCTCAAACAGGTATGATAAAATTCCGCAGTGCATTTTAATTTAAAATAAAATCCCCATTTGGGGATTTTTTATTTTGATACAACAACCATTGCAGTTCGTAAAACTGTATCGCCAAATAAATATCCAGATTGCATTTCTTCAATAATTGTGTTTGGTTCACTGTCTGGTTTCTCAATTGCTTGGATTGCGTTGTGATGCATTGGATTTAATTTTTGACCAACAGATTCAATTTTTGTGATACCAATTTGTTCAAATGCAGAATTTAGTGCCATTGACATAGATTGAATCCCTGTATCTTCTGGATTGTGTTTTAGTGCCGCATCAACAGCATCCATAACAGGTAATATTTTTTCTGCGACACTGATTGCACGATTCCTTGCACGTGATTGTGCATCCAGTTCACTGCGACGACGTGTGTTTTCCAGTTCTGCGGCCAAACGCAGATATTTGTCGTTCAATTCTGCCAGTTTATCATTCAATATATCAATTTCAGATTTAGAATCTGGTTGTGCGATATCTGGTTGTGCATCTTCTATAGATACTTCGTCTATTTTTACTTCTTTTTCGTCTTTCATTTTTTTGTCCATTGTTTTTTCATACTATACAATTATTTAACACTGGTTATTATAGGTATGAAATCATCACTTTTCAAGGATGCACCACCAACCAATACACCATCAACATATGGAATAGACATAATATCAGATGCGTTAGATGCCTTGACCGATGCACCATATAATACAGGCGTTCCGCCCAGCCCCATATCTTGTAAAGTATTTGCAATTAATGTATGTGCTTGTGCAATTTCGTCTGATGTTGGTGTTATGCCTGCACCAATTGCCCATCGTGGTTCATATGCAATAATAATATCTGTATTAACATCAGATGGCACAGATTCACGTATACCAGATTCAATAACTGCCATTGTTTTTCCGGCTTGTTTTTCATCCATTGTTTCGCCAACACAAATAATAGGTATTAGTCCGTTTGCCAATGCTTGTTGTGCCTTTGCACGAACTGTTGCATTTGTGTCGCCATGGTACTGACGGCATTCGCTGTGTCCAATCAGAGTGTATTTTGCATTTGTTTCAGATACCATGGATGCAGATATTTCCCCTGTATATGCACCATGTGTATATTGGCTGATATCCTGGGCTGCCAAAGAAATGTTACCAGATGATGTACACAGCATTGTATATGGTACACATAAAATTATTTTATTTTGTGTATTAATATCAGACAGTTTTGTTATCAGTTGTTTCAGGTTTTCTTGTGTGCCATTCATTTTCCAGTTACCAGCAATAATTTTCATTGATTTTCCCCTTTTTTTCATTGCTTTTATATGTTTTATTTTGCTATGGTAACGCAAAAGGGGAACAAATGCTAGAATATTTAAGAAACGCATCGGAAAAACCGGTGGCAAAAATTTTAATTAGTGTATTGGCTTTTTCATTCGTCGGATGGGGGGTTGCAGAATGGATTTTTGGCAATACAACCAGTGATAATACAGTGCTGTATGTTGGTGATTCTGAAATCTCTGCACAACAGTTTAATTCAGAAAAGTCACGCCAATTGGCCCAAATGACACGTGAACAACAACGTGATATTTATGCAGATGTTGCATCACAAAATGAATTTGCAAAGGGGGTATTGACTAAAATCACGACACAACAAATGGCAAATAATCGTGCAAATGATATGGGCTTTGTGGTTAGCGATAAACGAATCGCTCAAGAAATACGTGAATATCCAGAATTTCAGGAAAATGGCGAATTTTCACCATTTGCATTTGATGCTGTTTTGAATAATTCTGGTTATTCAGAGGCGGAATTTGCCAATGTATTACGTTCACAGGTGTTGCGTTCAATGGTTTTGGGTGCAATGTCTGTACCTGTGCCTGTGCCAGAATTTGCTGTCCAGGCGGCATATAATGCCCGATATGGAAAGCGTGATATTGAATTTGCAACTGTAAAATATTCACAGTTTAATGCGGATGCTCCGTCTGATGAACAGTTGAAGGATTTTTACAAGAAAAATCCACAAATGGTACCAGAAACAAGGGCTGTGTCGTATGTGTTTGTTGAAACGGATATGGCACAACCGGATAAATATGACGAAGGATATGCCAAAGCAATAAAAATAGAAGACGATATTATCGCAGGTAATTCAATGCAAGATGCAGCAAACAAACATGGTGGAAAGTATGTTGCATTAAAGGCTTTTGATCGTGATAACAGGCCTGTGGATAAGATTTTGACAGATGCGATGATTGCAAAGATTTTTGATATGGATTCAGGACTGGAAAGTGAAATGATTGAAACAAAAAATGGTTTTGTTTTCGTTCGTGTTGATTCTGTCAATCCTGAACATGTTGCAGAATTTGACAGTGTAAAAAAATCTTTGATAAATGATTGGAAAAAGTCCGAACAGAAAAAAAGTGCATATGTTTATGCAAATGAATTGCTGGTTGATTTGAATAAAAGTGGTAAATTGGCTGGTAAAAAATCTGTAACTGTATCACGTACGGATGGTGCACCAAATAATGTTTTGGTTGCTGCATTTCGTAACAAGGTTGGTCAAAATGTTATTGTTGAAGGGCCAGATGCGTTTTATGTGTTAAGTATCAAAAAAGCCATATCGCCCAAGGTTAACAATAACCAAATGAGCAGTTTGCGTAAAGAAATGGAAAATACGTCTGCCCAGGGCGTTACAGATGATTATAATTCGTTCTTGATACGTGAGTATCCGGTCAAAATTAATGAAAAAGTATATAATCGCATATTTGTAAAATAATATCGGTTGAAAACTAAACGGGGACAAGTAACCCCGTTTTTTTTGTTTATTTTGTATTGACGATTTTAATTTCTGTGTTATATAAATAGCATGACAAGCAAGAGGATTATAATGTCAGGAATGATTATTGGAAAAGTTATTAGAAGAAAAGATTATTATGTTTATGTAGACACAACAGGCGATGGTCGTGCTGATAAATCTATCTTTTGTGATAATGGCGAGTTTATTAATATTCCAAGATTTCATAATAAACGTTTTTCTTATTATGATGCGTATGCTGTTATGCGTCCGGGTGATATTGTTTCGTTTACTGTAAATTTAACACAAGAACGTGCTAATAAATCTTATTTGATTAAAGCAACGGATTTGGCGGGTGAACCAACGGTTAATGGTCAAAATGCATTTACGTTGCGTTTGTATCATCAAATGCAAGAAATTCGTGCATTAATTGCCAAAGATAATACTTTTACTATTGAAAAATAAAAAATCCCCGTTTTGGGGATTTTTATACGACTTCGGTAACGGCACGCAGTGAACCATCACGTGATAATTGTACAACACGAATTTTCTTTTTCATTTCAGCAATTAAATCTGTGCGGTCATATGCCGGCTGTGTATGTAAAATTCTGTCTGCGAATGCTGCATATGCGGCTTCTGCACTTTCTGCATGAATTGTTGTATAGAAATGATCGTGTCCTGTACCCAACATTTCCCATAGTACAGATGCGTTGTCAGTTGAAATTTCACCACCAATAATTACATCTGGGGTCATACGCACAACTAAATCCAGCAGTCGGGCATAATTAAAGTCATTTGTTTGTTCTGTACGTGATAAAACAAAGTGTACCCGATTCGCCTGGGGAACACGAATTTCACGTGCATCTTCAACAGTAATAACACGACTGTTTTTATCAATTAATGTTAACATATGATTCAGAAAAGTTGTTTTTCCTGTTGATGTTGCACCACTGATTAATATTGGGCTGCCGTCATTTATTGCGGACATCAGTCGGTCATATGGGTCATCTGGCCGAACAGTTTGTCGTGATTTTACTGTTAATAGTTTTTTTCCACGACTTAAGTGATAATTTTCAAAACTGGTTTCGTGTGCACCGCCACCACGAATATTTAATGCCACACCACCGGTTACATCATGTTCATCATATTGAACATTTGGGCCTGCAATTGCAGTAAAACGATGGTTGCCAGGCAGTGTTGCATAAACAACAGGCATTCCATGTATTGGATCAAATGGCCGTTCATAAATATTTGCAACAGTATGTATTAAATCAATCAGATATTGTTTTGTTAACACATCTGACTGGTATGACACCCATGGAACACGTGCACCATGCAATCGCATCCATACTTCGCCAGCATGGTTAATTGCGATTTCTTCTACGAACGATGGTTTGTAGAATTCTTCTAATGGTTTTAATAAAGATTCTAATACAACATTTGACATCAATTTAATTTTATCATAAATCCTGACTTGAATCAAAACTGTTTATTTGATAAAATTAAAAAAAAGTAAGAGAGAAATATTATGAAAAAATCATTATTGTTTTTATTCTTGGGTGCAATTGCGTTGTCTGGGTGTACATCTGGCAGTATGCCGTACAATGAAACTGATTTTGAACAGGGTGGACCAGATGCACCGCTGTATAACGAACGTACCAGTGGTTTTATGCAGGCTGATAATCAGTATTCTAATATTGATTCGTTTAAGCCGAAAACAGCCGCAGAAAAAGAACAGACCAGCAACCGTTGGAATACAGCCAGAAAGGAAACTCGCTGGCAAGAGTACAAGGGTACAATGGTTCGTGTTGAAATCTTGCTGGGTAATACAGATATGAGAGAAATGAGATTACGTTTAATGCAAAACGCAGATGGTATGGATATTGATGGTGATATTCGTTCAGTGTTGGCAAATGTTGCAGATTTTGAAATGAAACGTGTTTGTGGCCGTAATGCAGATAGTATTGTTATGGTATATGACAAACCTGCGTTTGATGTTATGCGTCCAACACCGTATTTTGATTATAAAATAGAAGCCGAAGGTGCAACAATGCGTGAATATGGCTTTAGATGTGTTTACAATAATTAAATTAACCAAGGGGAAAAATATGAAAAAAGTAGTATCAATTATGGGGGTGTTAGCAATGGTTGGATTGGCTGGATGTGATGGAACAACAACTGCAAAAAATGGTGATACGGTTGTTATTAATTTTGCTGGTTTCTTAGATGGTGTTCAGTTTCCTGGTGGTACTGCAGAAAATTATCCATTGGAATTGGGCAGTGGTGCATTTGTACCTGGGTTTGAAGAACAGTTGGTTGGTATGGCAGAAGGCGAAGAACGTGATATTAATATCACATTCCCAGAACAATACGTAGAAGGTTTGGCTGGTAAACCAGTAGTGTTTAAGGTAAAGATAGTTGATATCTTGGAAAAATAAAAAAGTCCCCAATCAAGGGGATTTTTTTTTGTCCTAAAAAAAGAGCAGGGCAAAAATAAATCCGCCATTTGGCGGACTATTTTTATTGTTGTGGTCTGTTTATTACAGACGCAACACCATCTATTACATTTTGTAATGTTTGCCCTGAATCTGGGGTTGACCCATTACATGTTCCAGAATTTATAGAAATATCCACACGACGGCACTTTGCATAATCTGTTGGTGTTGGATATTGTGCCTCGGTACAATCTGTATGGCCACGACCCGATACACGCAGATTAACACCGTCTTGTAATTCATCCTTGGCTTTTTGTTTCAAGATGTCTGCGACCGTTTGTGCACGTCTTTCGGACAATCTTTGGTTTGATCTTTCGTTTTTTAAGTGTGCCCCAGATCTGTCTGCGTATCCGGTTATTGTTATGCATGATGACGATAACAGTGTTGCTGCATCTTCATTTGGTGCCTGTGCTTTGATTGTATCCATAATATCAGCAATCAATTGTTGTTTGTTTTCATCGGATATTGTATAATCCCCACTGTTAAAGAATGTATCCGCAGGCACATTGATTACGATTGGTTTTGGATTTTCGGCAACGATTTCAACGCATTTTCCATCTGATTCTTCATAGCCGTCATTGCATTCGCAAAGACTGTCATTATCATCATCATTTGCATTTTCCACGCATTGACATTGTTCTATATCTGCCAATGTATCGCTTAATTGACATTGTGCCCTTGGAACGCATTTTCCATCTGATTCTTCGTAACCGTCATTGCATTCACATACGTCTTGTGCATTTTTAGTTGCGTTATCAACGCATTCACAATAATTTTCTTTTTTCATACCAGTCAGTTTGCATACACAGTCATTTCCTTGCTGTTCTGCATCTGGGTGACATTCGCAATCATATAGACCTGTAACAACATCACCGGTTAATTCACATTCTTTTAGAACACATTCGTTCCCGATGGCTTTGTATCCTTGACCACAATCTACGCAACGACTGTTTGAGAAAATATGATTTGCTTCGTTACATTTACAGTCATCCCATACACCTGTTGCATTAAAATCTTCGCATTTTGGTTTTGGCAGACGATTAATCTTTTTTTGTATTATTACAATTTCTTTTTTCAGTTTTTCGTATTTTGCATTTATTTCAGCCGAGCGTTCTTTTGGGGCCCTGGCGTTAATGGCAATATTTCCAATCAGACCACCCACTGCACCGACACCAGCCGTAATTGCACCTGTTTTTAGTTTTTTTGCCGTTTCTTCTTTTTGTGCAGCCCACATTTTGGCATCTTCGCCATCTGGATTTTGTAATGCACGTGCCAATGATGCATATGCACCAGTTGTTTTGCCCATACCAACATCGTCATACAGACCAGATGTGGCACCGTCCAGAATACTTTCTGATTCAATACCTGGTTTTATTCCCAATGCTGTTTTGCGGGTTTTCAAATCATTTGCCAATGTAACATATTCGCTGTACAGGTTTATCAATTCTGCACTGCCTGGTAATTCAATGTCTTTTTCGCCACCCTTGAAATATTTGCCGTCGGCATAATTACATGTAAATGTTGCCAGATATGCACGCATGGCTTGTTCCGCATCAGCGTCTGCCTGTTGTTCAGACATTGCAGATGCCAACTGCATTCCGCCAATCCCAGTCGCACCAATCGCAGCAGCACCCAATGTTCTGTTTGCCAACGATTGTTCTTTTTCTTTCATTGCGGTTGCGTTGTCACGTAATTCAGAAATTTTCTTTTCTTGTTCTTCTTTGGATAATTTACGTTGTGTAACAACCTTGCTTGCGTCTTCTTCGGTATCGTTTTTGCTGTCTTTATCTTTCTTTTCTTTCTTTGTTTTTTCTTTCTTTGTCTTTTCTGTCGTTGTTTTTTTATTCAGTTCAGTTGCACTTAGCTTTTCGGCCAGCATTTCGTCACGTAATGCGGATAACTTTTTATATTCAGAATGTCTCAGTTTATTTTTTACTTTATCCAGTATTTTTTGTGTTTCTGATTCAAATATTTGCCATGCTTCATCTGGTGTTTTTGCAGATGCAAAAGGACTGCCTGGTTTCAGATTTAGATTTACTGGTGTATCCATGGCAGATGGCCCAACAGTTAGTGTGGGCACAGGTCGTGCCGCCAATCCTGGGGCATCTGCTGCGATGGCAGGTATTGATAATATAACTAGCAAAGATGATAAAAATAATTTTTTCATTGTTTTTTATGACTGTTGTTCTGTTTCGGTTTCTGCATCTGATTCAGCATCTGATTCAGCGTCTGATTCAGCATCTGATTCCTCTGCTGCGGCCAGTTCTGCATCAATTTCGGTAATTCTTTGTGTTAATTGTTCCTTCATCGTATTAAATGTGTTTTGTAAAGACAAGAATTCTGATGATTCTGAAACACATCCTTCGTCATCATCAAAGAAATCTTTTCCTTTACAATTGCATGTATTTAATGCGTCGTTCCAGTTGCCATTTTTTTCGCACAGTTCTTTTTTCTTGGTGTTTGTTTGTGATTTTTCTGTTTCTTCGCAACCGTCATCAACCAGTTCAAAACCTTTCTTGCACTTGCATTTATTTGTTTTTTCGTTCCAGTCACCGCCAGTATTATCACAAAAAGCCTTTCTTTCAGCATTGTCCCTGTCTGCATTTAATGATGCAATTTCTTTTTCTTGTTGCTTTTCTGCACGTTTAACCTTTTTGTCATCCGGTATACATCCTTTTTCTTTATCAAAAGTATGTGTTTCGTTTTTACATTTACACTTGTTTTTGTCCCAATCGCCATTTGTATTAGAACACAGTGCCTGTAATGTTTCTTGTGTCACAGTTTTGTTTGTTGCATGACATGCATAATCATCACCCAGTTTATATCCTGTTTTACATTTACACTTGCCTGTTTTCTCATCCCATTCGCCCAGATTATCTGTTGCACATGCTTTTTGGCGTGTTTCCAAGAACAACTGTTCGTCTTTTGCTGCATTGTCGGCATCTTCCATTTCTGATGCTTCGGCATCCAGTGCAGCACGTGTCATATAACAATTGTTATCGGAGTGCATTTCATATTTGTCGCTTTCGCAGACACAGCGACCCTTGACATATTTGGTATGATCTTTTTCAAGACATTTTGCACGTTTTAATGTACAAACACCATCGTCTTGCATTTCGTAATCTGCACTTTCGCAAACGCATTTATTGTTTTCATACTTTGTATGGTTTTTCTGTTGATTTCTGACACAATTGTCCCGTTCTATGTCTGCCTGTGACATTTCTTGCTTGCTGGGGTCGTTTGGTTTTGCCAAATCGGTTGGGTTTTTCTGGCATTGACCAACGTTATTAACAATTTCATCATTGGCACATTTTACAGTACTTTTTGCGATACATTTATTTTTTTCTTTGTTCAGATAATGTGTCTTGTAATTGCATTCGTCAACAACGCATATTTTTTTGTTGTTTTTGTTGCATTCATAGTGTGCCTTGGTTGCGTTGTCAGGCATACTTTCGTGCATATAGCAACTTGGGTTATTTTGACGCCATTTTTGGCATGAATATTGGAAATTCTTTTCAACAATTTCATATCCGCAAATACAGTCATCTGGTTCACAAACAATTTTTCCAGACGGTTTTTTGACGTATTTTGCAGATGTTGCGTTTTCAATTTCGCAACGTTTGCCGACTTTATTTTCTTCTTGTTTGGCTGCACGATCTGCTTTTTTCTTGTCATAATGGTCAGATGGACGTTGCTTTTGTTTTGGATTTACAGGAGTTGTTTTATTTGTAAAACAATAATATGCAAGATGTGTTCGGATTTCATTTTCTGGTATTGTTAAATTTTTGTATTTATAGCAGTAGAAATAAATTTGACTTGCAGAATTTTCGTTGCATGTAGCATCAATTTCGCCCAAAGATGCAGTTTCTGTACCATTCTTTTTATACACGAATCCAGCATCATCACAGAATTTTGTAAGTGCTGTTCTTACCAGACGTTCTTTTTCTGCTGGTGATTGACTGATTCCTGTCTTTTGTACAGATGATTTTTGTGTTACAGTCAGCGATTTTTTCATATTTTGTTCAATGGCCTGTTGGCGTTCTGATTTTTCAGGTGTCTGTTCCGTTGGTGTTGCACCCAAGCCACTGCGAGCAATGGTTTCATTGTTTGTGCCTGCACTGGCAGATGCAAAGTCAAAATTATTTTCTAAATCAGCCGCTGCTTTTTCGTTTTGTTTTTTTGTGGTTTCTGCCAATGGATTTGATTCAGACAGTTTTGGATCATCTAACTTTACGTTTGGTGCCTTTTGCGTATTCTGAACCGTTAATGATTTTTTCATATTTTGTTCAACGGCCTGTTGACGTTCTGATTTTGCGGGTGTCTGTTCAGGTGTTGAATTTGCACGTAAACTGGTATCGTTGCTTGCATTTATTGCAGCACTTTGTGATGCAAAACTGGGGCTGTTGTCTGCAGATGTGTTATTTGTTGTGCCTCGTGCAATTACTGATGTTGTTTTTTTGTCATCTGAAGTGGATGTTGGTTTGTTCGTTTGTTCCAATACGATATCTGGTAATTTATAATTCTTTTTGTTTGGTTTTAATTCTATTGTATGTGTCGGATTTTGGATATTGTATTTAGGTGAACCAACAGGTGTTTTGTTTGATATAAACTCTAGTGTAATGCTGCTTGTGCCTGTCGGACATGTAACAGATGTGTCAAACGTGTCTGTTATAGTGGTAGAAATTTGAGGGTTTGAGTTATCTTTTATGTTTTTGCTGTAAGTAAGAAATTTACAATCGGATGGTGAAGTTATTTTTGCCTGAGGTTTTGCCCCAGGAGCCATGTCAGTATAGCCTGTAAGTTTTGCCTTGACAGAAAATAAAAATTCGTTGTTCCTAGAATCAGTGGCACCAAATGTGGGCAGGGTGGTTGCTGTGATTGTTAAAAAATATAATAAAAATTTTTTCATGATTGATGCCTGCTTATTCGCCACCTAGTTTTTTATCTACTATTCTATCTATAAAATTAGATTTACCCTTTGCTGCGCGTTTTGCACGATTTTTTAGATATCGTTGGGCTATTTTAGGTAGTCCTTCCATATCTATTTCGCTTAAATCCAATTCTTCGTTGCTTAGTAATGTTGATATATCATCAGGAGACAGGTTTTCTAAATCTATGCCGTTTTCTGTGGCAATTTTTTGTATGTATGGGTCGTTTTTATATTTGGCTAACTCGTCTTCTGATAAATTACTTAATTCAGATAACAGGTTATCTGTATCAAATTCTTCTTCGTCATCAGAATCGTCATTATCGTTAGACTGTATTTTACCCATTGTTACACCAAAATCGTCGTCTTTGGCAACGCATCCTTGTTCCTTGTCAAATTTTGCACCCTTTGGACAGTTGCATGAATTAAATGCCTTGTTCCATTTACCACCAGTATAATCGCATAATTCTGAACCCAGTGCACGTTCGGCCTTGGCACGATCAACCGCACGATCAATCGCACCAGATGTTATCGCACCCGCCGCCATACCAACACCAGAACCCAATGCCGCAGATGATGCAGATGTTTGGGCACGTGTTAAACGAAATGCATTTTCCATAAATGTTGTTACATCAACACCAAACCAGTTTTGATCACAGTTAAATGTTGAACCGGCATATGCCTTTTTAGATGCGTATAATGTATTGTCGCCACCTGCACGAAATTCAATAGAATATACGCAGTCCAGTGTTCGTTCATCAAACATCGCACCCAGACGATTGCATGCAGAACGCATTGTGTCACGTAATTCATGTAAACGTTTTTCGTCACGTACAATTGCTTTTTCCGCATCTTGACGCAGGTTTGCAAATGTTTCCATTGCACGTGATGACATGCCACTGTCTTGTTCTGTACAATTTCGTGCAATTGTTGAACATTTTTGGATTGCTGCATCACCCGCAGATTTGCCCAAGCAATTTGTAAATGTTTTTCCACATTCTTTTATTATGCAATCGTTGTATTGATTTCCACAATCAATAATAGAATTATAGTGCAACAGCATCGCATTTTGATCACGATCGGCCTTGATTTCTGCGGTAAACAAGCGATATTCTTCGCCTGTACACTTTATATCCATACGACATAAGTCCAGTTTATCACCCCATAGTGTATCTGTATCACCCGCACATTTAGAAAAATCTTTGCCACATTTTGACTGCATACATGAACGTAATTTTTTGTCGCATTCATTATTGCCTGTATTAACAACAGCCGCAGCTGCCTTGGATGATGTCAGGGCAGATTGGGCATTAAATGCAGCACGTTGTTTGCGAATTTTTTCAGCCAGTTCGCTTTCACTGTTGGAACCAATTGTTTCTTGGACATCATCTATTGCAACTTCAAATTGTGCAGATTTGTTTTCAACCTGAACCATTGCAGATGTCGCAGACGTTGTTGTGCACAGCAATATAACCAGACAACCAAATGCAGATGTTAAATATTTTATACCGAAAGTCATGTTGCCTTTAATCATATTTGTTCCATTATCTTAGTGTTTTGCATGCAGTTTTATAAAACTGGCATAGTAAACCTGCAGAAACCTTTTCTGAATTTTCTGCACATTTGTTTGGCATGTTTCTGTCGCATACGGTTTCAACGCAGTTGGTAAATTCTTTGTCGTCTGTACAACCGCTTTTGATATCAGCCAACTTCTTTTCACGTGTGTTTTGGTACGTGGCAACTATCTTAGCCAACGCCTCATCTGCGTTCTTAATCGCAGAATCACGTGCACTTAACAATTTTTCACGAATTCCAGATACAAATTCATCGCACCCCGTTGATTCAACACCGCATGCAGCAAAAAATTTATCAAAATTTTCATTTGCTTCACAATTGCGATAGTCTGGATTGCAATACTTAGAATCCAATAAGCATGATGTTATTTCCGATTCGCATTCCGTTTGGGTTTTTGTTTTTCTGGCATCTGCCTGTAATCTTTCCATTTTTGCAGATATGCCCGCAGCCTTGCATGATTGTTCAATTAATGGGTCATACACATCTGTTACATCATCAGCAGTACATCCAGCAACCTTGCCAATGCATTTCGCAGTTGCCCACATGTATCGTTCGCCAGGATCTGTTGGTGCTTTTTTTAAATCCTTGTCAGAAATGTTATATTTTGCAGACGCACCAGCCGCAACTGCACGCATTGCATTCTTTTCATTCGGTATGCCAGCACTGGCCGAACCACAGTATTGACATCGGGCAGATGGATTTGATGATATGTTTATTGCACATGCAGAATCTAAACAACGGGTTAAATTCGCACGTGAACACTTAGACGCTGCATCAGCAGCAGGCGTTATCATAAATAATGCCGATAAAATTAAAATCGTGTTTTTCATATTCTCTCTTTATTGGTGCATTATAACACAAATGGCGTAAACATAGCAAAGAAAAAAATATTTTTATATATCACTTGACAAAATGATATTATTTGTCTATATTATTTGCGTAAGTAGTTAAATAAACAGATAAAAAAGGGGATATAAATGGCTTCTAATAATAAAGTAAGAGATATCGCATTATGTTTTACTGCGGGATCTTTGATTGTTTTGACAACATTGTTTGGTGTTACACAGTGTTCTGGTAAATCAGACAATAAAAAACCATGCGAAAAAAAGGTACCAAAAATTGAAGTTGTAAATAATAACAATATCGTTGTTGGTAATGATGTTCGTGTAAAAAATAACAGCAGAGTTGCAGTTGGCAATGATGTCAGTGTATCTAATAAAAACAGTGTGTCTGCTGGTGGCAATGCACGTGTAAAAAATAACAGCAAAGTTGCAGTTGGTAATACAGTTGTTGTTGAAAATAACAATGATGTTGTTGTGGAAAATAATTCACGCAAGGATACTTTGGTTATAGAAGTTGTTAAACCACAACCAAAACCACAACCAAAACCACAGCCAAAACCACAGCCAAAGGTTGTACATGATACGGTTTATGTTGTGCAAAATCCACAGCCACAACCACAGCCACAACCACAACCTTGTGATACAGCAAAACGTTTTACGGTATCTGGTATCTATGTTTGTACATATGGTAATGGCCGTTGCAGATAATTCTGTGGTTAATAATATTGTTATTGGTCTGTCAAATTTTGATAGGCCAATTTTTTTTGTTTTTTATCTAGACAGATAAATCTTAGTTATGATAAGATATTATTTGTATTAGAAGAGTGTAGGTATGAAATTTATCAGAATTTTGTTGTTTTCGTTGTTTTTTGCACCGATTGCGTCATTTGGGGCAACGCCTGAATTTACAATGGCTGCACAGTTGTTGGCTGCGGCCAAGAATGCGGATGTACAACAGGTGCAAAGTCTGGTTAATGCAGGTGCTGATATTAACTTTGTTGATGCAACAGGACTGTCAATTGTTTGTACTGCATTGATGAATAATGATGTGCGGGCCGCACAAATTTTGCAAATGTATGGTGCAGATGCATCAAAATGCGATAATCAAATCAAGATTTATAATAACAGGACAAAGCCCAAGCCAACTGGCGGATTGTTCAGCGGGCTGTCGTCTGCACAAAATATTACATTAGCAGCGGCAGGTGCCGCTGTTGTTGTAGGTGGTCTGTTTTTGTTAACGGATGTTTTTGACCCAGGTAATGAAAATAATGCTGTTCAAGGTGGGGGCAGTCGTCCAGATAATAATCCAAATGATGGTGGAACCAGTGGACCTGGCAGTCTGTTGACAACAGTGCCATACAGTCCTGTGTATGTAAACAAGACGGATGGCAAGGTTGATGCTAATAGTGATTTATATCAGAAGAATTTAGAAGGCTGGTTATCTAATCCGATGCATAAACTAGATTTCAATTATTTTAATCCAAGTGCACAGCCAGAAAACAACTATATTGTAGATGGAATTACAAATTTTCAGGTGCAAAATTATCTGTTAATGATGCATGGTTATTCTTCATTTGCAAATGGGTATACCGGTATGGGGATTTTTCGTGATGCAACAACCAAGAATCCTTTGTGGTCTGCAAATGGTGCTGATGGTGGCGAACCTGTGTCTGTGTCGCTGGTTACTGCGAATGGATTAAATCCAACTGGGTCGGCTGCACGTGGTAATGGAATTTTATATGCTACGTCGGCTGCTGCGGATGCACAGACTTATTTGGTTGATAAATATCTGAATTACGATAATCCGAATCAGGCAACTAATGCATTGGGTGAAGAAAAAACTTTTTTTGATTTATCTGGCAGCGGTACAGCAATGAATCCATTTGCGTCTGTTTACGACAGTGCATTGGGAAAATTTGTCGCAGGTTGGGAAGGTGCAGAAAGTGAAACAGACGCACGTCCATATGGTGATTTTTATGGATTTGTACCAGATGGACGATTGGGAATTTTTAGAACAGGTAATGGTCAACAGTGGGTAAACATAGATAACCCGACCAGTGGTACTGTCGTCGGTACATTGTCAGATGCAAATAATAATGATGTTATTGGTTCTGGGGATGTAATTGTCTTGAATGGTGTAACATATAATCTTAAATTAGCACTGGATGAAACATCTGAAACAGAACCTGTTGTAACGGTTGGTGATACAACATATAAACTGGATGCAAATAGTCAAATGTTGGTTGGTCAGTGTGCTGATGATGGATGTACCGATTCAGATATTGCGATTTATCAAGATACAGATGGTTTGTTGTATGTTAATACCAGTGGTGGAAATACGATTGATGCGGTTTATGTGCTAAATAATGGTAATTTGTATAACGCAAAAACATTGCAGGATGCAGCGTTCAGAAATTTTGAGGCACTTAGATATGCGTATCAATCAACCGGCAGTGATGTTATTGCAAATGTATCTGTGCTGGAAGCGTCAAAAAATGCAAACTATACGCAAATTTCTGGCGTGCTGGGATATGCAGGACTTAATAATTTGAAAGACAGTTCTGCGTATGTTAATTTGATTAATGAATATTATACGAATAATACTGATACAGGTCTGTCCTTGGCCCAGGGGGCATATGCCAGTGCGTTGTTTGGTGGATATGGACCAGCCAGTGCGGCATCTGGGGTGCCAATGTTGGTTATGCCAGCAGGCGATTTCAAGTTTGGTACAGGGGACGGCATGTCCACCAGTGTTTTAGATGCAACGTTTGAAAATTACGCACCGTTGGTTGATGGATATGATAATCTGAATCATAATTTTATGACAGTCGTTGCAGTACAACATAGCGGTTCAAAAGGTACGACAGAAGCATCTACGATTGTTGGTTATGGTGATGGATTTGGTACAAAGTATGGACCGCTGTATCTGTCTTTGTATAAAAAAGATGGGGTTACGTATTCATCTCGTCAATGTGGTATTTCTGGTGTTGGTGGCGGAAATGTTGATCCATGGTGTTTTGCTGCTGCTGGTCCAACAGCAGAAATGGCAACCGCATCAGCCGCAGGTGCTGTGGCTGCTGTCAAGGGGGCGTTTGGATACATGACTAATAATGAAATATTTCAGTTATTGGCGTTGACGTCTGATGGTTATTTGCTGGCAACTGATGCTGCGGGGAATGCGTTTACCAAGGATACATTGGTTACATATTTAAAGCAGAAATATGCATTGCCACCAGAATATTTTGCAAACACGTTAAGTGTTGATAAATATTTGGATGCGTTTGCACAGGTGTATGGTTATGGATTGATTAATTTGGAACGTGCAATGACACCTGGACATTCTATATACTATTATAATGGTAATAAAAACAAGATTGTATCTGCGGATGGTAATTCTTATTGGCGTGCAGCATCTGATACTGTGTTCAAGCCATCTGCAACGTTAAATTTGCGTGGTGCGTCAATCAGTGCACCGTTCTTTGATGTTCTGCACAGTGTTGATGGTCAGATGTCTTTGCCACGTGTTTGGGAAAATGAATTTGCGTTGGGTGCATCAGATGCCAGTGCGTTATATATGGGTGATATATTGGGGGATTTAAAGACTGTACGTAATGATAAACAATCTGTAAAAATTGGTAATTTAGACTTTGCGATGGCGATTTCATCACGTGAATACATTGATTATATGGGTGGGTTAGATAATTTAAGTTTATCATATGATTCTGGAAATTGGAATTTTGGTGCAACGTATCAACGTTATTTAACAGATGGCAGTTCTAGATTTTCTGGATTACACAATCCAATTATGGGATTGATTTCAAATGCCGTAACAACAGATGTTAAATATCAAATTGGTAACTGGGGTTTTTCTGGTCGTGCAATATCTGGGGCAATTACGGACGAAGGATTGTTGGAAAATGACCCAACGATTGCGGCACAATATATGCCTGCAAAATTAGGGTTGGCACATGGTTTAGAAACAGGTATTTCTTGGAATAAAAATGGTTTGGATTTAAATACATCTGTGGGTGTTGTCCAAGAATCAAATACATTATTAGGTGCATATTCTGATGGATTGTTGAATTTTGGGGCAGGGCAAACAATATACACAGATATAGAAGCAAAATATGATTTTTCTGAATTTATAGAATTAACAATGCGTGCAACATTTGCCAATACTGTATCTGATGCGTCTGGTGATTTTGTGCTGGGGTTATCTGAAATAAAATCAAATGCATTTGGTATTGGTTTGACGGTGGGGAACTTTGATTTCAGTATTTCACAGCCATTGGCGATAACAGATGGTGTATTACGTTATTCGTATGCAAAGTATGATGTTACAGATAATGGTAACGGTATATATAATCTGAATGTTATAGATGCACATGTTGCAGATTTATCATTGGCATCTGAACAGCGTGAAATACGTTTTGGTGCAACATATCGTCATAATTTTGGTGAATTTACAAATGGTGCAATCGGATTTATTTATCGTCAAAATCCAAATAATACAGATTATTTTGGTGATGAATCTGTGTTTATGATAAAGTTGACACATTCATTGGGAATATAATATTCTTGACAAATAGTGTTTTGTAAATTAGTATTTTGTCAAACATAAAGGGTATTTTTGATGAATAATAAATTAAGTAGTAAGTTTCATACTGTTGTTGATTATGTAAAAAATTTGGTACCAACGTTTCAGAATAAATTTTATGTTCCTGAATCTACAAACCCAGAGATGGATGCCAAGGCATTATTATATTTAACATCATATCGTGCATTTTTTACGTATGCCAGAAATAGCAAGGAATATTTTTATTGTTTTACACAATCTGAAGAAGACATGCGATTGGTTAAATATATATTACGTACAAATGGCATAAACCCAAGTTCACATTACAGCCGTTTTTATGGTACGCCAGAAAAGGCTTTACGTACACGTGTTAAAAATATCAAGGCTAATCCACGTGCATGGTGCTTTACATCCAAGGTAAATGAATTACGTGCAAAATCTTTTATAAGAAATGATGATATATGTTCTTATATTAATGAATTGAAACAAAAAGCCAGAAATTAAAAAAACCGGTTTTACCGGTTTTTTATTTTTTGAAATATTGCTCTTTTTGTTTTTTAGATACAGATTGCATTTTTTTGAATAATTTATCTGCATCCTTGCTGCTGATGGGATTGTTGGTTGCGGGGATTAAGTCCGCACCGTTCAAGACAATGATACGTTCTGGTAACAAATCATTTAAATCATCACTGCATTCAATATGATATTTTGATGAATCAAGATATTTGCCATAACACTTTCCATTGTCTGCAGCAATGTATTCATTCTGTTTTAATGTTTCGCATGTTGGTTGCGTGTCATATACAATTTCACCATTATCAAGAATTTCGTCTGACTTGCTTAATACGCCATGACAATACACGTTTACATATTTGCCATTAACCAAAACCTGGGAACCTGTATCATTTGATGTGCGACGGCCAAAACAATCACCTGTTTCTGATAGTAAATCTGTATTGTAATCGGATTTTATTATTTTTTTATCTGTTAATTGTTTTTTGCCAATTAATTCTGGATGAATTGTATTTTTTATCAATGCTTCTGGGCAAATATATTTCATGCCACGACAACCTGCATCTGTATCCCATATATCTGGGTCAAATCCGGCACCCATTGTGGTATAACATTTTGTCGTATCTATACGGCAAATTGTAATCTGGTCCCACCATGCAATATTTGCAATTGCTGTGTTTACGCAAGCAAATGCCAACAAAGATGATAAAATTATTTTTGTCATTGTTATCTTCTCTTGTTTTATCATTTTATCACATTTTATGAAATGTAACAAGTTTGTTTATTGATATGCACAGTATCCCCATTGGGTATTGGCACCAGTTGCAGAATAGAATGCATGTCGTGTTTTTATTGTTGTATCATTTTCATTTAATGCGTTTGTTACCCATTTGCCACCCAGACGCTCGCATTCTTTGGCCAATTCAACAGACATATCTGCACGTATTTGATCCATTACAACGTTTATATCTTGTAATACAGCGTGCGGTAATGGTTCATCTGCCTTGGATGGGCGGACACATACTTCGTTTGCATAATTTGCTAATTTATAATATAAACTGCCAACGTAATCAGCACCACAGTCAAGTAGTTGTGGTTTGGTGCCATCAATGGTTCCTCCTCCTTTACAGTAATGGTTTTCTGGACATTTTAAGCAGGTGTTAGCATGCTCTTCTCCTCGGTCGGAATTCAGTGTATACGTATTATTTGTTTGTACCATATAATATCCAGGGTTACAGTAGGTATAATGTTTCCCACAACTGCCGGTTGTGTATCGCTGTACCTTATTGGTCAGAACCTTACCGGTTGATGTTGCGGTGGCATTATTACATTCTGGTTTAATCGCATATTCCTGGGTCCCAGGTGTGTATGCACGACAGCCATATGGGTATGCATGCAATGTATCTTTTCCAGATACAGCACATAATTTTTTAGAATAATCTTGCAGTGCAATTAAACATTGTTGGGCGATTTGTTGACTGACAATGTCATGCATTGCGGTTAACATTTCTGCCATACCGTTTGGACCACCACCATATAAATTACTGCATGTGTTCATTTTTTCCTTGCATAATTGTTCGGATAATTCCAATCGTGATCCCAATAATAACGCTTCATCTGTGTTACTAAAATCTTTTAATGTTTGATTTTGTTCGTCATAGCATGTATTTACAACATCTAAACATTCTTCTTTGACCATTCGTATTCGTTCTTGTTGTCCTTGGTGAATTTCTGTGATTGATTGACGCATAAATTCATCCCATACATCATCTGCAATATCACGACATGTATCCAGACTGCCTTGTGCGTATTGACGCATACTGTTCAAGCGTTCAATAAACAAGCGATTTGTTTGATTTTTTAATAAATCACCGGATAATGATGTCAGTGTATTTAGTTGGAAAAATTCAGCGGAATAAATTGGTTCGCCTGTATCATAGTTTAGATAGCGACCGGTTACATCCAAGCAATGAACATAATCTTTGCCACATGCGGTATCTGCGGTGATGTCCATGCGTACCCTGGCAATACAGTCGTTAATGGATGTTGAATTGTGGGCGTTATAGTTTTCCAGTCGTCTGTCGCCCATTTCGTATTCCGCATCACGTATTGTGGCATTGGCAGCAGTTAATTTTTTATCCAGACCGGTTAATATTAACGAACAATCATTTTCAATATACATACCGTACGCAGATACAATCATTGTACGTACATCTGTGCTGGGGCATATTGAATCCACCATTTCTGCACATTGGGCGTGGACTGCGTTATATAACGCTTCCCCCGTCAGGTTTGATATGTTTACACCACCGGCCAAATCGGTGGTGGACCATATTTCATTTATATCGCCAGCAATATCCAAAGAACCCTGGGTTGCCAAAGATTCACGTTTTGTTTTTTCCAATACTGCATTTATTCCGGATAATTGTTTTGCACTGTCTGATGTATCCTTGGCGTTTTGTTGTGCCAATTCACCCACAGATGCAGAAATCATAGCCTTTACTTCATCGGAACTTTTGTTAATAACTTCTAAATTCAGATTTTTGAAATCTGTCAGTTGTTCTGCAGCCTGAACCAATGCACGTTCGCGGGATTGAACCGTTGTCAGACGTGATGAACACGCACATCTGCGATAAGATTCATCTGCAACAGCACAAAATTGATCCATGCATGCAAAGTATGCATCACGACATTTTGTGTAATCCGCACCCAGTGTTGTTGATGGGTCAATTGTAGTGCTGGGGGTGTTTGATGCACGTGCAATACTTAAACCACGAACAGGGGATGCAACAATGTTTGACATGTTTATTGCAGAACTGCGTCCAACAGATGTTTGTTGACGGTTGGGACGTTGCGCGGTTTTTGTTGTGGCACTGCGTGCAGTGGCAGAACGTTGTGTCCCACGTGAAGATACAGATTTCCTGGCGGTGGTGTTTTTTGTGTTTGCACGACTGGTTAATGATCGGGATGATGTTGTGTTTTGTCGTGATGTTGCACTTCTTTGCAGTGTGGAATTTGCAGTCCGTACAATTGTTTTTTCATCACGAACAGCAGCGTTGGCAATGCCAACACCGATAAACAGTGCGACAAGAAAAACTAATTTCCTTTTCATTCCTTACTTATATATAAATATTATGTTATCAAAATGTCTGAACTTAGACAAGATATTTTAATCATTTTTTTATTAAAAAATCTAAAAAAAAACCGCATGTTGCGGTTGTGTTTTTTATGCGTTTTCATTGGGCTGTTTGTTGCGTTCAACAAATGTGATACGTCCCTTGTCTAAATCGTATGGTGTCATTTCAACACGAACACGTTCGCCAACGTTGACCCATATGCGTGCCTTGCGCATTTTTCCACAAACAGTTGCCAATATTTCATGGCCGTTTTCTAGTTTTACACGAAACATTGTGTTTGGCAGTTTGTCTTCTACTGTGCCACTGAACACGATAACGTCATCTTTTGCCATAAATTAACCCCTAAAATGTTTTTGATTTTTTCTGCCTATTATACTAAAATGCATGTGTGTAAAAATCAAGTTGTTTTTATGTCCTTGCTAAAATGTCTTTTATCTGGTAAAATAAGGAATAAATTTATGTAGGTGGAGTCCGATGAATCTGAAATTTCTTGCATTGTTATTTGTTTTGTTCCCGGGTGTTATGGCTGTGAATGCTGATACGGGAACTGCACGTGTTGGTGTGAATCGTACGTCTGCAGCTGGGGCCCGAATGCCCAAGGTGTCCAAGGCTGTTGCGATTTCGCAAGTAACTGCGTCTGCTGCGGATAATGGCGTTGTTGCAGATGTTGTTGAAGATGAGGTTTTTGATGAAACAGATGAATTGCCGGATTTAACACAAGAACCGGGTGGTACAGGTAATTCTGGTGCTGGTGATGATAATAACAGTACAAACAAAACTGGCAGTAAAAACTGTCGTGATGCATATCGTGAATGTATGGATGAATTTTGTTTGCTGGATGAAAGCGAAGGATACAGATGTGCATGTTCGTCAAATATTAATGCGTCAAAATCATTGATTCAAGAAATCCAAAAAATTCAAGAAGAAGCAGATAAACTGTATACCGAAGGTGTGGAACGTGAAAACCTGGGGGCCAAGGCAAGAATAGTCTTTGGTGAAAGTGCGGCTGCGAAAAAAAGTTCGCGTGCATCGGGATTAAGTTTTTCACAATGGTTAAATGCCGATTCGGATGATGAAGATGCATTAGATACGGATAATGATATCGGTGATGGATTGTATGCAATGGCTGCAGAATACTGCGAATCGGAATTAGAGGCATGTGGAACCAAGGCGGAAATGGAAGAAATGCTGTATTCACGTCAGGTTGTCGCAGATTGTAAATCGTTTAATTTGTATTTAGCAGATCAGAAAACAAATGCACTGGCAAATAAACGCACCGCAGAGGCGGCTGTGCGTCAGGCAAGATTGGCAATGTTAGATACGACAAATAAATATAATCGTGGTGAATGCTTGTTGGCGTATCGTGCGTGTATTGCAGACAAGGGTGGTTGTGGTACGAATTTTGAGAATTGTTTAGATCCTGATTTGTTGGGGCGTCGTTCAAATGCATGTGAAGGTGTTCTGGATCAGTGTATGGCTGTTCGTGCAGATGTCTTGAAAGATTGGGAAGCCGAATCAGAAGCGATATTGGCAGATGCTGCGAAATATGCGGATAAATATCGTCGCCAGACATGTTTGGCACAAATTCAGGTTTGCTTGGAAGATGGATGTTCAACGTCAACAAATTCTGCATGTTTGACAGATGTTAATGTCGCAGCAGGTATTTGCCCGATTATTGATGAATGTAACGAAATTATCCCAGGGTTGAAAACAGTTGTGAATGATAAATTGGGATATTTGCGTACTCAATTCTGTCAGAATGATATTGATGCGTGCTTGCGTGACAGATGTGGTGAAAACTTTACTGCACCGGAATGTGTTGGAAAAACGCCTGCTCAGATTGTTGAATTGTGTCCACAGGATATGTTCCCATCATGTAAGAATGAAACGCAATATGATGTTATTGTGTCTGCTGCAGTATTACAGATGGATTATCAAATGATGCAAGGTTGTGTGAATTATTTTAGTGAACAGTTGGGACGTGTTTGTGGTACAGATATGGCATGTTTGACATCTGATTCAACTGTTGCAGGATTGATGGAGGTTCCAGACTCTCCACAGGCGATGTCTGATTTGCGTGCCCAGGTTATTGCGAATTCCAAGGCTGCAGTAGAAGAATTCTTTGAACAGTTTGAAAATGATAAAACTGTGGCTGCATGTCAAGACGCTGAAAAACCAGCAGGACGCAGCAGTTTGGGGACAAGTATATTTAACACTGCAAAGTTAATTGCGGAAATTGGTGCGGAAAATCGTGCGATGCGTGAATTAGAAACAAAAATTGCAGAATTGTCCCGTCAGCAAGATTTAGAAGAAGCAGAACAAAACTGTTTGAATACGTACAAGGTAGAAGAACCAAATAAATCAGAAAAGAATTACAGTTATATACAAAGTGTTTCTTTTGAACCAAGTTTGCGTAATTGTCGTGTTTGTCGTGTTCAGCAAACTTGTGAAGAAGGTGGTGAATCCAAAGCAACATCTGCATTAAAGGCAGCGTCTGGCGGATTGGCAGCCGGTGCATCGGCAGGTACAATGGTTAGCCCTGGTTGGGGTACCGCAATCGGTGGTGTTGTTGGTGCAGTTGGTATGGGTGTTATGGGTGCGATGTCTGGTGGCGAAAAAGAGTTTTGTCAGTCGCAACCTGTTTGTGAAGATATTAATATGTAATATACCTGTGGGAGAGAGAGTATGCATATAAATAAAATATTTCTGTTGTGTTCTTTGTCTGCAATAATGGCTGTGTTGCCATCTGCTGACTCGTTTGCTGTAACAAAAAAGGCAAGCAAGCAGTCTGCAATACAGATGGGAACCAAGGTTCGTACCAAGGTTGAGGTTAGTGGACTGTATGACCAAGAATGTTATGATGCATACTATGGTTGTATGGATGCGTTTTGTATTGCAGATAACGAAAGTGGTGGCAGTTGTACGTGTAGTGATTTGAATGCAAAATATGAAAATGAATTATTGGAAATAAAAAAAATCTTGGACAAGGCAGAACATGTAAAAACTGTTGAAGTTGAAAAAGTTCAAGCCGGTGCAAATGCGGATATTATTTTTGCAGGCGAACGTAAATATGACGAAGATGGTAATATTATTGATGTTGATGAATTGTCAGAAGAAGACAAGAAAAAACAAAAACGTGAAAGTTTGATGGCGATGTTTGAAACATCGTATGACGAAGATGTCTTTGATGACGAAGAAGTTGATGTTTCTGATTTGGTCGGTGAATCATTGTATCAGGCCGCAGAAGAATTATGCCATCAACAAATTCCAGAAAAGTGTGAGAAAGATATTGCTTTCCTGACACAGGTTTATAAACGTCAAATAACATCAGATTGCAAGGGTTTTGAAAACAGTATTTCACAGAAACGTGCCGAAGCCGAAGCAACACTGGCCAGTGCCGAAGCCGATGTTCGTTCTGCGTTAAAAGATTCCTTGAATGAAGCAAATAAGTATGATTTGGGAACCTGTATGGTTGAATTCAAGAAATGTATGATGACCGAAGATGCGTGTGGTAAAGATTGGTCAAATTGTGTTTCAACGATTGCTGATGCAAATATGCAGGGAATTGATGAATCTGCAACAGCGTTTAAGAAAGATAATATGAGTTCTGCTGCAACCAAGGCGTTTGATGGCAGTGCATATGGTATTGCTGCATCAACAATGGAAGGATTGGATTCCAAACGTATAATTTGTGAACGTGTGTTGAATCAGTGTGTAATGGTGCGTGATCAGGTATGGCCTGCATTCTTAAGAGAGGCTGCACCAACAATCAAATTGGCAGAATTAAATGCAGAATCAAAAATGCGTCAATCTTGTTTGACAGATATTTCCAACTGTATCCACAAGGCCTGTAAAGATGATATTGCAGGCAAGGGTGTTGATACAATGGATGCATGTTTGGCACGTCCAGATATGGCACGCAGTTTCTGTAAAATAGAAATTGATAGATGTGAAAAAATGGAATCTCAAATCTGGGCATATGTTACAGATAAATTAAAAGCAATGCGTGTTGACGCATGTACCGAAGAAGTCAAAGCATGCTTTACTGCGGATACACGTTGTGGGGCAAACTTCCAAAATTGTATCGGTATGGATTACGAATATATTCATGATATTTGTCCAATTGATTCGTTGGTTGTTTGTAAGCAAGATAATCCTGATTTTTCTATGGATGATTTAGATTCAATGTTAATGGGATTGTATTTGAATATTGATAATTCTGCGTTGGATACATGCCAAGCGTTGGTTGATTCCAAAATGACAGAAATTTGCGGCAGTACCACAGATTGTAACAGATTTGCTGCAGATGAAGTTATGGGAACAGGTTCTTTGCGTTCTGTCAAAGATGGTAATGTTTATCGCATTACGGGTATGATTTCCTTTGGTTCTATTAAAACAGGTGATGGTCTTAGCGTCGTAAAAGATGGCGAAGAAAAATTAGGGGCAGGGGAAGTCGGTGTTGAAGAATACTTGACCAAGGTTAAAGAGTTTAATGTGGATAATCCAAATGTTCCGAATGCTGCAGGTATCGTTGCAACCATTGAAGAAGAATTGAAAAATATCGCAGGTACAATTAATCGTACAATACAATTGATTGAACAAGATCCAGAAATTCAATTCTGTGTCAGTGGACGTGATTTGTCGCAGATAACAGGTAAATCTGGTGAGAAAACAACTGCACGTTTTCCAAATCTGTTGAATTCTGTAAAAATGCAAATCGCAGCATCTGCATTGCGTAAAGCCCAGGATAATTATAACAAGAAATTTACTGAAGAAGTAACCAAGGCAACCAAAGATGCTTCTTTAGATGTTGCACAATATATGTGCCAGATGTTGCCATCTAATAATGGTGTTACTGTTGGTGCAGTGTCGTCAACAGGAACAACAGATTTGGTGCCACCATATGCAATCAGTTACGAGGTTGGTACTGGATTGGATAATTCATTGTTGGTACAGGGTGGACATGGTTCTTCGTCATTGTCGTCTGGTGGTGTGATTGATGCGACCGCTGGTGCAAGCAAGGCAAGTGATATTATCAGTTCTTTTACAGGTATGGGCAGCCACAAGGTAAAAATAGATTCTGGTACAGGTTCACGTGAAATGTGGTCAACATTTAATCGTGAAACACGTGTGTGTCATTTCTGTACAGCAACTGTTACTAAAAACTGCAAGTCTGTCAGCAAGAAAGGATTTTTGGGAATCGGTGCCAAAAACGAACAGGATTGTACAGAATCAGAACCAGTAGAAAACTGTCATGATATTCAGATGTAAAAAAATCCCCATCTGGGGATTTTTTTTGTTGTTTTTTATTTGACTGTTTTTATATAGTTATGCAGTAGGTCTTGGTCATGTTTTGTGTTCTAGAATATATTATTGTCTTAGGTTAATAAAATTTTAGTAATCTTATAAAACACATATGTTTATTTGATGACGATTTGGAATGTTTTTGTAAAAGCAAAAAAAGGGAAAAAATGAAAATATATTTTGATATGGATGGGGTGTTGGCAGATTTTGCACAGGCTGCAAAGAATATTCCTGGATTTAGCAGCGATTTAAATTGTGCATCACAAAATATGACAGATGAACAAAAACATGCCAAGAAAAAATATTGGTTGGAAATAGAACAGATTGATTCTTTCTGGGCAGATATGGATATTGTTGATAATATTACAGAATTATTAGATTTTGCATCTCTTTGTGGTGATTTATTTGTTCTGACAAAAACACCCAGTGCAAATAAATTCGCAGATGGTCAAAATTATGTCAATAAAATCGCAGATGCAAAACGTGCATGGATAAAAAAACATTTGTCAAAATATTTTGATGATGAAAATATTATTGTATGTTCTGGTAAAAAAGGCAAATTAATCAGGCCTGATAAAAACAGTATTCTTGTGGATGACAGACCTGATAATATTGCGGAATGGTCCGAATGCGGTGGAACAGGCATCTTGTTTCTGGGGTCAGATGACGCAAGACACCAATTGCAGAAATTTATAAAAAAATAGTTTTTATATTGTACTTTTTTATGATAGAATATACATGAACATAATATGTAGGAGAATGGCATGAAGAAATTTTTGTTTTTTGTACTTGCAATGATTACATGTGTCTTTAATGCAAGTGCTGATAACGTAAATAGTATTAATTCATTTAATGCAGCCAATATTGTTTCAAGTGTTAATCTTACAGATGGTGAAAAATTAAAGACGATTGCAACGTTGGAAAACGATTTGACAATTCTTGATTCTGAAATTCTAAAATGTGAAAAATCCAAGAAAGGCTGGATTGCAGCAACTGTTATTGGGTCTGCTGGGGTTGTGGCAACTGGGGTTGCTGCCGGTGTCCAAGGTGCAAAGATAGCAGAAAAGAAACAAACGTTAAGTGATCATAACGTTGACATTGATGCAAAAAAGCAAAAGTTAGAATCATTGAAAGAACAACAATAAGGTGAAAATTATGAAAAAGATATTTGCATGTATTTTATCTGTATGTCCAATGGTTGCATCTGCAGACTATTTGGATGACAAGATTGCAAACCTGACAAAGCAAAAGTTAGATAAGATTGCAAAACTGGAAGAATGTCAAAAAAACACCAAGGGATTGAAAATCGCTGGTATTACAACGTTGGGTGTCAGTGCCATTGGTATCGGTGCAAATATTGGTGAGGCGGTTGCGTTAAAGAAATATGATGAAAAAATTGCAACTGCAGAACAGTCAAAATCTGATTTAGATAAAGAAATAAGACGTGTTAATGCAGAAATTAATGAAAAAAATGTACAGGTTAATCCAATAAATAATAATGGTGGTAATAATAATAATGGTGGTGGTAATAATAATGGTGGTAATAATAATGTTATCAGTCCGCTGGCGAACACATGTGGTTCACAACAATGTGTAATGTCAAAGACTGATTGGTTGGCAACAATGGCACCTGGTGCCGTAGATGGTGTATGTGTTAATAATATTTGGTATCCGTCTGAATGTAAAACGGGTTATCAGGGTACAGCAGAGACATGTACATTAAATGGTCAGACGATTAATTATGTATTGCATTGTGCACCTGTTACCAAACCAGAAAATCCGATAAATAACAACACATGTGGTGATGTAAATGCATGTGATGAAGGTGCAAAGGCTGCATATATTGCCAGTATTCCTGGTGCAGAATCTGCAACATGTGTAAATGGACAGTGGAAGGTTGCAACATGTAAAGACGTTCAGACAAATAATGCGTCCAAGAAAACATGTGTACGTGATGATAATGTATTCCCATACTTTGATTATTGCGATGTTGTACAAGATGATAAACCCGTCAGAAAAAATAATGATATGTGTACAGATGCAGAAACCAAAGCAATAATGGGTGCTTTACAGTCTTGGTGGCAAAATGGTAAATGTGTCGCAAAGTCATGTAGAGATAATTTCTATTTGGCCATAGAAAATGGTGTATCCAAAGGACATTGTGTTTCTGCATGTTCGGCATACCAGATAGTTGAAGATTGGCCAGCTGGGGGCAAGGCATGTGATACAGCAAAGAAATATGTCGCACCAACTGTTAATTGTGAACGCAAGGTTTTTGAACGTTCTGAATATACTGCTGGAATGTGTTATGGCAAGTGCGAAGGTTATGCATATGAAAACAATTGTAAATTGACCGATGATCCAATTGAAAATGAACAAACAGGTCAATGCATATGTAATCCTGTGCCAAGCGATCTTAGAAAACCAAAGGTAGAAGTTCAGTTGCCTTCTTGTCCTGAATCAGAATCTGTACAAGATACTGAAGCAGCATGTAATGCACACTGCACAGATTATGCTGCAGATAAAAAGTGCCAATTGGTACGTGGAACAATTTATTATGCAGATACAAAACAATGTTTCTGTAATGCATTGGCACCAAGAAAAAGAGTGGAAGAAAAGAAAAATCCATGTCCGGAAACAACGATTGTATCAATGTCTGCATCCAATTGTACAGCATTGTGTAATGGTTTTGCAGCAGAACATAGTTGTTTGATAGAAAGTACCAGTCATGATGGTGTAAATTGTCATTGCAATCCTGCAAATACTGAACCTGTCAAGGATTGGGATTTGACATCCAAGGTGTCTGCACCAGTCGTAGAAACTAAACCAGAGGTAAGATGGCCTGCATGTAATGAACATGAATCTGAAAAAGATAGCAAGTCTGCATGTGATAAATATTGCGATGAATTTGCAGATAGCAACAGATGTGAATTGACACGTGATAATGTTTATTATGCAGATACAAAACAATGTTTCTGTAGTGCATTGTCGCCAAGAAAAAGAGTGGAAGAAAAGAAAAATCCATGTCCGGAAACACCACTGTTTTCTATGAGTGCATCTAATTGTCCATCGTTGTGTTCTGGCTTTGCAGTGAAAAATGGATGTGAAATTATAAATACAAGTCATGATGGGGTTAATTGCTATTGTAATCCAGAGGGTGCAAAACCAATCGTATCACATGATTTGATTTCTGGTGTTACAGCAAAGCCAAAGCAGAAACCAGCAGTGGAAAATAAACCGGAAACAAAACCAGAACAAACACCATGTGCAGCATACGAACAAAATGCAATGGTACCTGATACGTGTGCACAGATTTGTTCACAACATGCACAGAAAAATAATTGTATACTAACAAGTACTGCATGGAATAATGGTGTTTGCTATTGTAATTCCGCAGGGGGGCAAAATAATAAGCCTGCATGGTCTTTATTTTAATTTTATGAAATTACCGCCCAAACGGGCGGTTTTTTATTGACTTTTATGTGTTGATAATATAGAATCTTTGCTGCATACGCATTGTGTGTGGCCGTTTGGCGAAAATAATAAACTAAGCTAAAAGGGAAATATTATGATTGAAAAGAACTGGATGACTTTGATTAAGCCAAAAAAATTGACTGTCAAAGTTGATGAACATAATCCAAATATTGCAACATTAATCGCAGAACCATTGGAAAAAGGGTTCGGTTTGACATTGGGTACCGCATTGCGTCGTGTATTGTTGTCTTCATTGCAGGGTTGTGCACCAATTTGTATTAAAATTGATGGGGTTCAACACGAATTTTCTAGCATTTCTGGCGTTCGTGAAGATGTAACAGATATCGTTTTGAATTTAAAAGGTGTTTATTTTAAAGCCTTGACAGAAGGTCAACATAAAGCTTATTTGAAGGTTAAAGGACCAGCAGTTGTTACAGCAGGTATGATTGAAACATCTGGTGGCGTTGAAGTTATGAACAAAGATGCAGAAATTTGCACTTTGGACAAAGGGGCGAACCTGGATATGGAAATAACATTGGCAACAGGTCGTGGATACGTTCCTGCATCACAACATGCTGATGGTTTGCCATTGGGTGTAATACCGGTTGATTCTATATTCTCGCCAATTTTGAATGTTGCCAGCAGTGTTTCTCAAACACGTGTTGGTCAATCAACAGATTATGATAAATTGGAATTGACTGTTAAAACAAATGGTTCTGTATCACCAGAAGATGCAATCGCATTCGCTGCACGTATCTTGACAGATCAGTTGGTTGTATTTATTAATTTTGAAGATCCTGCACAAACAGGTGCATCAAATGATGAAGATGCTGCAAAAGATGCATTGCCATTTGATCCAAAATTGTTAAAGCATGTTGATGAATTGGAATTGTCTGTTCGTGCAAACAACTGTTTGAAGAACGATAAAATCAATTGGTTGGGTGAATTGGTTCAAAAGACAGAAGCCGATATGTTGAAAACACCAAACTTTGGCCGTAAGTCTTTGAATGAAATCAAAGTTCAATTAGAAGCAATGGGTCTGGGCTTGGGTATGGAAGTACCTGGTTGGCCACCAGAAAATATTGCGGAATTGGCCAAGAAATACGAAGACCCATACAAATAAAATAAATTCTGTGGACGCCTGTTGGCGTTCACAGATTCCTCGTGTATGTCCAATACACGTCGGAACTGTGAAACACCAACAATCATCTCACATAATTTAATTTCTTGGCGCCGGTTATGGTGTGGAAAAGAAAAATATTGCAAATGGTAATATCTTTGTTACAATTGCACGAAAGAGGTAAAAATGTCCGTTAAAGATAAGTTTAACCAGGCTGCACAAAAAGTAAAAAAGCGCAGACAAGAGCGTAGAGATCGTAGACTGGATGCATTGGAAGATAGTCTTATAGGAGATATTGCCTCTTGGATTCGGATGATTTTTGGTAATCCGGGTTCGCGCAGTTTAAGATAGTTTTGAATAAATATTGGTTCAAAACAGAAATTTAATCCCACAATACTGAAAAATTGGGTTGTGGTGTCTCAAAAAATCCCACTCGGCAGAGTAGGGCAGAAACAAAAGGAGTAATCAATGAGACATATGAAAGCAGGTCGTACATTCAATCGCGACACAAATGCACGCAAGGCCTTGTTCGTTGGTCTGGCAAAAAATTTGATTGAAAAAGAACAGATTAAAACTACTTTGCCAAAGGCAAAAGATTTACGCAGTGTCGTTGAAAAACTGATTACTCGTGCCAAGGTTGATACTGTTGCAAACCGTCGTTTGACAGCATCAGAATTGGGTAATTCTTCTGCTGCAACTGTTAAAAAGTTGTTTGATGTTTTGGGTAAACGTTATGCAAACCGTCCAGGTGGCTATACACGTGTTCTGAAAGCTGGCTTCCGTTATGGCGATGCAGCACCAATGGCAATCATTGAATTGGTTGATCGTGATGTAAATGCAAAAAAAATCGCAGAACCAGTTGTTCAAGAAAATGCTGAAACAGCAGAACAAGCAGAATAATTCGTTTTGTATGTGTTTGATAAAAATCCCCATTGTTGGGGATTTTTTATTGTAAATTTTTTTAAACAGTATAATATATATGTGGTTATAAATTTAAGGATTGAAATATGCCAGCAAAAACAGTTAATGATATTGTCGCATTGTGCAAGCGTCGTGGTTTTATTTTTACAGGTTCTGAAATCTATGGTGGATTGGGTGGAACATATGATTATGGCCCATATGGCGTTGAATTGATGAAGAATATTCGCAACGCATGGTGGAATGCAATGGTTTATTCGCGTGATGATATTGAGGGGCTGGATGCGGCCTTGATTACAAATCGTTTGTTGTGGAAATATTCTGGGCATGAAGCAGGATTTTCAGACCCATTGGTTGAATGTAAAAAATGTGGTACCCGCATGCGTCAGGATAAAATGAAAGATCAATCAAAATGTGATAACTGTGGCAGTACTGAAATCACAGAACCACGTGCGTATCAGTTGATGATGGGGCTGTCAATCGGGGCAACCGCAGACGGTGCAATTAATGCGTATTTACGTCCAGAAACAGCAACAACAACATATACAAACTTTAAGAATGTTTTGGATGCACGACCACACAAATTGCCATTTGGTATTGTTCAAATTGGCAAGGCGTTTCGTAATGAAATTTCCCCACGTGGATTTGTGTTCCGGATGCGTGAATTTGAACAGGCGGAAATGCAGTATTTTGTTAATCCGGCCGATGATGAAAAATTCCATAAAATGTGGATGGATGAACGTTTGGCATGGTGGATAAATGTATTAGGAATTCCGGCTGAAAAATTACGCTTTATGCCACATGAAAAATTGGCACATTATGCCAAGGCGGCAGTTGATATTGAATATGAATTCCCAGACGGATTTGATGAAGTAGAAGGTATACACAATCGTCAAGACTTTGACCTGGGGTCACATACCAAGGGGCAAAATGAATTCCAAATCCACGCAAATGTATTGGAAAACAAGGACAGTACAACAAAATTGTCTTATTCTGATCCGCAAAGTGGCGAAAACTTTATCCCATATGTAATTGAAACAGCGATGGGTGTAAATCGTGCAATGTTGGCCGTTATGTTAGAAGCGTATAACGAAGAAGACCTGGGCGATGGTAAAACACGTACTGTCTTGAAATTAAAGCCGGCACTGTCACCGGTCAAGGCGGCGGTTATTCCACTGGCACGAAATGTTCCAGAATTGTTGACAATATCAAATGACATTGTATCTGGATTGCGTAAATTGGGAATTGGCCGTATTGAACTGGAAAATTCTGGTAATATTGGTAAAAACTATCGCAGACATGATGAAATTGGAACGCCAGTTTGTATCACTGTTGATCATCAGACAATGGAAGATAACACAGTAACATTGCGTTATCGTGATACGATGGAACAGGTTCGTATACCAATCAGCGATGTAAATAAACAAGTTCTGGAAATTATCAACAAATAAAAAATCCCCGTTTGGGGATTTTTTATATGAACTAAATTGTGATTTTATTTATAATTTCTTTCATCTAATATCTTTTCAGCTAGCCTTTTCCGAACTTTTAAAGCAAGACGATTTGCTGTTTTTGTGTCTTTTGGTGTATCGATAAGTCCCATTCTTACACCTTCTGCCAATTTATCTGCCGCCACAACCCCAGATATTCTATCTTCTGTTTTTATCCCTTGTAATCGTTTTTTTATTTCTGGTTTAATTTTTTCTATCTTTTGCTTTGTGTTTAATTTCGCCTTGATAAGTGCAGATTCTTTTGGAAAGAAATCAGGGTTATTCAGATATATATATTCTTTTAGAACTTCTTTGTCTGCGTTGTTTGTATGTCTGTCCACAAAGTTGTTAGTCCAGTTGAGAATGATATTGATAACAGATTTACGTATATCATCGTGACAATTTGGGTTTTGAATAACAGGACGCATAAGGTCGAATTGATTTTTTATTTCTGTCACGATGTATTCATCTACGACTATTTCTTTGTCTGCAAGATTTATTGTGATTACGTCTATTACTTTATCGGCTGTGTCGTCTACTTCTATTACTTTATCGCCTGTGAGTTTGTCTAAGTTTGTCATTATAACCCTCTTTTTTTTATTAAACAAAAACCGCCAAGGATTGACGGTCGGGGAGTTGGTAAATCAGAGTATTAATGATTCTGTCGCTTTTGGGTTAATCCCTGTTGTATAGCAAAACAGCCCCCCGACCATTGCGGTCAGGGTTTTTTAACGATGCGACTGCACCGAATACTCTGGGCCTACCACAGCCCCGAACCCAATTCCCATCAGGTTCGTTTTAATTATAACACATATGTAAAAAAAATCAAAAAATAATACAGATTCTGCTGTTTTTTCTGTTGTTATTTTTTTTCAAATGTTCTAAATTCTAACTGTTATGAGTAAGGAAATTATTGAAAATATTGATTCACAACAGTTATCAGATGCGTTGTCTGAACGCTATCTGTCGTATGCGGTCAGTACGATTGTATCCCGTGCGTTGCCTGATGTGCGTGACGGGTTAAAGCCTGTACACCGCAGAATTTTATATTCTATGCTGCGTCAGAAATTGTCGCCAAATGCCGCTTTTCGCAAATGTGCAACTGTTGTCGGTGATGTGTTGGGTCACTATCACCCACATGGGGACAGTTCTGTGTATGACGCAATGGTTCGTCTGGCCCAGGATTTTTCTGTACGATACCCATTGATTGATGGTCAGGGAAACTTTGGTAATATTGACGGCGACCCCCAGGCGGCATATCGTTATACAGAATCTAAAATGACCGAAGCAGCCATGCTGATTATGGAAGGGCTGGATGAAAACAGTGTTGATATGATGCCGAACTTTGACGGTACAACACTGGAACCGGTCGTTATGCCGGGGGCATTTCCGAATTTGCTGGCAAATGGTGGTATGGGAATTGCGGTTGGTATGGCAACAAATATTCCAACACATAATGTGGCCGAAGTTTGTGATGCACTGAATCTGGTTGTTGATAAGCCTGATGCAACAACTGCCCAGATTATGAAAAAAATGGTCGGGCCAGATTTCCCAACAGGTGGTATTTTAATTGATGGTTTTGAAACCATTGTTAAAAATTATGACGCAGGCAAGGGGGCATTTCGTATTCGTGCCAGATGGGAAATTGAAAATTTGGAACGTGGTGGCTGGCAGATTGTAGTGTCCGAAATTCCATACGGTATTGTAAAGTCTAAATTAGTAGAGCAGATAGCAACATTGATTGATGCGAAAAAGTTGCCGTTGGTGGACGATATTGTTGATGAATCAACCACAGATGTTCGTATTGTTATCACACCAAAATCACGCAGTATACCGGCTGACAAGATGATGGCTCATCTGTTTGCAATGACAGACTTGGAATATCGGTTTAATATGAATTTTAATGTTATTGATTCCAAGGGTGCACCACGTGTAATGCCGATTGGTGATGTACTGCGTGAATTTATTGCACATCAAAAGGATGTTTTATGTCGTCGTACACAGTGGCGTTTGAATAACATTGCCCGCAGATTGGAAATCTTGGGTGGGTTGCTGGTTGTATATCTGAATCTGGACAGGGTAATTGAAATCATCAGAAATGAAGACGATGCCAAGGCTGTATTGATGGCTGAATTTAACCTGACAGAAATTCAGGTAGAGGCAATATTGAACACACGCTTGCGTTCGTTGCGTAAACTGGAAGAAATGGAAATCAAACGTGAAGATGCCGCATTGCGTGCAGAACAGGAACAATTACAGGCCCTGTTAGCCAGTGAAGATGTACAAAACGAACAGTTAAAGGCCTGGTTTAACGATATTAAAAAGACATATGATAAAAAGACTAAATTGGGTCGTCGTCGTACAACATGGGCCGAAGATACCCAGGAAATTGTCGTTAATGCAGATGAATTTATTGAAAAAGAACCATTAACAATCATTCTGTCAACAATGGGATGGATTCGTGCGGCCAAGGGACATTTGGATTTAAATGCACTGGATATGAAATTCAAAGAAGGGGATGAATTGCAAACGGCCTTCCATGCCATGTCAACTGACAAGATTAATTTGTTTGGTTCGTCTGGTAAAATGTTTACATTGTCTGCAAATGATTTGCCATCGGCACGTGGATTTGGAGAATCAGTGCGTATGATGGCAGATATTGGGGCAGATGAAGATATCGTTCATGCATTCGTATTGGATGTAAAAGCCAAGTATTTATTGGTAACGCGTCATGGTAATGGATTTATAATATCTGGTGAAAACTGCTTGGCTCAGACTAAAAATGGCAAACAGGTTATGAATGTTGACGGTAAAAATACTGCACATATGTGTGTGCGTGTTGCTGGTGATATGATTGCGATGTCTGGGTCTAATGACAAGTTGTTGATATTTACAACTTCAGAAATACCTGAAATGTCCAGGGGCAAGGGTGTGATATTACAGAAATATAATGCAGAGCGTACATATGTTCTGGATATTATGTTCTTTAATGAAAGCGATGGTTTTGGCTGGACGACGGGTCGTGGTACATCAAAAATGGATGACTGGTCGCCATGGCGTGGTAAACGTGCATCCCAGGGACGCACTGTGCCTGTTGGATTTCCACGTAGTGGAAAATTTGGAAAATAAAAATCATCCCTGTATGGGATGATTTTTATTTTATGGTTTTATCAAACACAGAAAATATCTCCCAATGACTGCTGCCAGCAAATTGGTCAACAGGTATCAGTGTGGTTATTTCATAACCACCACGTGTCAGAATTTCAGAATCGGTTTTGAATGTCGTGGGATTACAAGATATGTATATTATACGTTTTATATCGCTGTGTACCAATTCGTGGCATTGTGCGGATGCACCTGCACGTGGCGGATCCATTATAATACAATCATACTGATTTAACATTCCAACTGATAATGGGTTTTTGAATAAATCACGTTTTGTACCAGTGCCAACAATATCAAAGCCATCTGCATGTAATGCAAATGTAAAATTGCCAAGCCCACAAAACAAATCTGCAATTTTTTTGTGTTGATTTGCGTATCGTTTCGTTAAATTACGTAATGTATCAGCACCAGATTCGCTGGGCTGTAGAAATGCCCCTGATGGATATTCAATAACATGTTCTTCAAATTTAATAATCGGAATTTTAGTTTGAATAATAATCTTGTCATTCCATGTTATACGTATTGCAGGTACTTGCATTATGGCGGATTTTAATTCAGGCGTATAATATGGCATGTTGGATGTTATTGCAATGTCCAGACCATTGTCGCACTTTGTAATCAAACATGAACCGGAACCGCACCATGGTACATTTTGCATTTGTGGTAAAATGGCATTTATTTCCGGTAACAAGTTTGGACAATTATTTACGGGAATTATATTTTTTGTTCTGGATTCAAAAAATCCAAATTTGTTCGGAGTAAAACAAAAGTCTGCACGACGACGAGTACCTGGGGTAATCCAAATGGGTGATTGTGTTGGTTGTATACAACGTAAAGATTTTATTTTTTCAGATTGATATTCAGATGATGTAAAGTCATATTTACATCCACCGCATTTGCCAAAAAATGGACATGCTGACATTGTTATCGTTCCGTCTTAGAAATGTATACGGGCACCAGCACGTATTTGATGTGCAGTTGGTGATAATTCAGGTATAATATTATTTTTGCCATCAAACATATGAATATATTTATATCCAATATCAAGTGCAAAAATTTTATTAAATTCAATACTGAATCCAGCCATTGCAGATATAACAGGCGATACCTTGTTTGTTAAATTGATTCCATTCTTGCCAGAATTCCATGATGCACCAGCACCAATACCAATATATGGAACAAATGTTTGTTGATAAAGTACACGATATAAATTTCCAATGCGACCGTCCAATATGGCATTCATTGTGAATGTATCACCGGATATTGATAATGTATTCCATTGTGCCTGGGTTCTTGCATAGTTTGCTTCTACACGAAATGTGTCATACAGGCGAATGCCAGCGACAACTTCGTATGAAGATGTATCATTACCATCTGTATATGTGCCAATGTCATCTGTATATGATTGCCACATGGAATAATTATAATATCCACCAACATAAAAACGTTTTAATCTTGATAATGATTGATTGTCAATGCCGTTTGACGATTGAATTTTTGGAATTTCTGTCTGTTCAACGCGGTATATAATATCTGCGTTTGTAAGTACAGGAAATAAAGATAGTATTGTGAATGCAAATAATAATTTGATTTTCATTTATGTATTTCCTTTATCTGGGTGTTTGCATATTAAAAATTAGCTCGTATGGTTGCCATTATGTTGCTGATACTGTTTACACCACCATTTGATGTTCCCCAACCAAATCCATTTCCAATCATCATCTGATACTGATATGCAATATCAATGCCAATCAAATCATTGAACATAATATTAAATCCAAATGTTGCACGTGGTGCCGCAATAACCAGACCGTCTGCCCCAGATGGACCTTGAAATTCGTATGTGCCAATTGAAGCACCAATGCCCATAAATGGGACAAATGTACGATGATGAGTTATATCGCCAGATTGAATGTATCTGCGTGCAAAATCAAAATATAACATTCCACCAATTGTGTTATAATTTGCATGTAATTTATTTAAATCTTGAAATTGTAGGGTAGTTGTCTGGAAATCTAGTTCTGTGCGTACATAAGATGACAGATTCCATCCCAATCCAATTTGTATGGTATAACTGTCTGTGGTTTTATGGCGTGTTCCAAAATAGTCAGCCATTTCAGTTGCCAAATTTATGTTTACACCAGCACCTATGCGAATGTACTTAGATGTTGGTATAAACATTTTCATATTTGTTGTATCGGCAGTACCTTGAACTTCATATACGTTTTCACCCAATTCACCATATGCAATATCAGGTAATTTTGCTAAATCTGGTGCAACGTACACGTCCAAACCTGTGGTAACTTCTTTCTTAAAATCTTTGATGTTATATGGTGATGCAAATGTGCATGTTGTAATAACTGTTCCAAAAATTGCAATTAAATAAGATTTTCTTATCATTTTTTTGTCTTTGTTGCTTTATTTGTTCTTTATTTGTTATTTTAGCACAAATTGAAACTTGATTCCAGTCTGATTTATTCGTACCATATGGGTATGAAAAAGAAAAATGTAAATAATAAAATAGCATTGGTTGCAGGTGCATATGATTTGCCTTTTTTAACACGTGATGCATTAAAAAGGGCAGGTTGGGATGTCTTTGTTATTGGGTTAAAGAATTTTTATGATGAAAAACTAAATCCAGATATGGTAATACGATTGGGCGGTGGTGGGCGTGCAATTCGTGCTGCAAAACGTATGGGGATATCCAAGGTTACATTTGTTGGTTCGTTGGGACATCCTGATTTGTCAGATTTACGTCCTGATTTTTGGACCTTGCGTGCATTGTTTACTTTTCTGAAATATCAACGGGGGTATGATTCAATGGCGATTGCGATAAATAAAATTATGGAAAAACAAGGATTGGAAGTTGTCGCTGCCCAAGATTTGGCACCAGAATTGGCGTTTGAAACAGCGGGCATTAAAACACGTGTGAAGCCAACTGCTGCAGATACCAAGAATATTGAGCGTGCAATCCAGGTTTCGCATACAATTGGACGTGAAGATATTGGTGCATCTGTTGTGGTTGATAAACAGGTTATTGCAGTAGAGGCTGCCGAAGGTACAGCAAAAATGTTGGATCGTGTGGTTGCAATGCGGGCTAAAAAAAGGAAATCAAGTGGTGTTTTTGCAAAAATGACAAAACCAGGTCAGGATTTACGTATTGATATTCCTGCGATTGGGGTTGATACAGTAAATTCGGTTGCAGATGCACATCTAAAAGGAATTGTTGTAAATACCAAGACTTGCTTTGTTGTTAATAAGCCAGATGTTATTAAACAGGCGGATAAACGTAAAATATTTATTTTGGCACTTGATGAATAGTTTTGGAATTTATATAAAAAACCACCATTTGGTGGTTTTTTCATATGATTCACAAAAGGTTATTTACTTTTTACGAATTCTGATTGTAATCTTTCTTGGGTCAGGTTTTTGAAAAATTTACCATTTTGTATTACTACTGTATCACCACGTTCTGTGAAAGCAGCAATTCTTGCGTCTGTTTCTATGAGTTTATATGCAACATCGTCTACATCATAGTTAATAAAGTATTTCTTTCCGTTTTTATTCACTGCATCAAAATACTTATATCTGCCATTAGTATAACTTTTACCTTGTGTAAATACACCTGTTATACGAATTGTGTCGTTCTGGTTTGACGATCTGTTTTCTGGATTTGCTTCTGTAATCGTTGGATCAAAATTGCATGCCCCCATAACTAATGATGAAGCTAAAACCAATAATGTATTTTTTGTTTTCATTTTTGTGTCCTTTTGTTGGAATGTTTTGACATATTATAAACAAAATATCTTGTTTGTCAATAAAATTTGTATAAAAATCAAGGTCGTTCTAGAATAAGTGTTGGTAAAATAGGATATGTGTACGTACTGTAAATTCCCATATTCGCTGTTGCTCTATGGGCCCCTTTCGCCTGCGGCTCGAACCGGTCGGTTCTTCGTCCGACACAGGAAAAATAAAAAACACCCCAAATGGGATGTTTATTAATCTGGTGGCCCTGGTCGGACTGTAAATTCCCATATTCGCTGTTGCTCTATGGGCCCCTTTCGCCTGCGGCTCGAACCGGTCGGTTCTTCGTCCGACACAGGAAAAATAAAAAACATCCCAAATGGGATGTTTATTAATCTGGTGGCCCTGGTCGGACTCGAACCGACACTCCTTGCAGAACTTGATTTTGAGACAGGCGCGTCTAGCAATTGCGCCACGGGGCCATGGCATCAGAAAGCGTTTATTAAGCGGCTTTCTTTGCTTCAACTTTTTTTACCAAACGTGCACTGCGGTTTGCCTTGTGTGCAGGCTTTTTTGCAGGTGCCGCTGGTTTGCCAGCCTTTTTTTCAATGGCTTTTTTGATTGCAGCCATATCTTCTGTTAGACGTGATACTGGTTTTGCCATTACGTATGCATCCAAACCGCCATGCTTGGTCAATGTACGCAGACCAGCAGTTGAAATGCGTAATGAAAAATCGCGTCCCAAAATATCACTGTGGAACTTTAATGTTTGCAGATTTGGTAAGAATGTACGTTTTGTACGACGATGAGAGTGAGATACATTCATCCCAACTTCTGTTTTCTTACCTGTAACTTTACATACACGTGGCATAATACTTATCCTTAAATTATTATATAGCGGACTAAATTTATAATAAATTTCTAGAAAAGTCAAGTGTTGTTTTAACTTTTTTATTATGTATTCGTTCCTGTGTCTTGAAAGGTTTTTTTGTGGCACTATATATATCGCAGAAAAAACAGATTTAAGGAGTGTTCTTATGAATCCAGATGATTTACAAGAAACGCCACAACAGGCAATTGAAAAATATACAACAGATTTTACAAAATTGGCAGCAGACGGAAAATTGGATCCTGTTATCGGACGGGATGAAGAAATTCGTCGCACTATCCAGGTGTTAAGCCGTCGTACCAAAAATAATCCTGTGCTGATTGGTAATCCGGGTGTCGGTAAAACCGCAATTGTAGAAGGACTGGCAACACGTATTATTTCTGGGGATGTACCAGAAAATTTGTTGAAAAAGCAATTGTTAAGCCTGGATATGGGGGCGTTAATGGCCGGTGCGTCATTTCGTGGACAGTTTGAAGGCAGATTGAAAGCAATATTAAAAGCGGTCAAAGATGCAGATGGTAAAATAATTTTGTTCATTGATGAATTGCATACCTTGGTTGGTGCCGGCAAAGGTGAAGGCAGTATGGACGCTGCAAATTTATTAAAACCAATGTTGGCACGTGGTGAATTACACTGTTTGGGTGCAACGACATTGGATGAATATCGCCAGTATATTGAAAAAGACCCTGCGTTGGCACGTCGTTTTCAGCCTGTATATGTTGATGAACCAACTGTTGATGATACAATTTCTATATTACGTGGCTTGAAAGAAAAATACGAAGGTCATCATGGTGTGCGTATTGCAGATGCTGCATTAGTGTCTGCTGTGAAATTATCAAATCGTTATATCACAGACAGATTCTTGCCGGATAAAGCAATTGATTTAATTGACGAAGCCGCTGCACGTGTACGTATTGAAATTGCATCCAAGCCAGATAAACTAGATGAAGTAGACAGACATTTGATGCAGTTGAAAATAGAACAACAGGCATTGAAAAAAGAAAAAGATGACGAATCTAAAAAACGTCTGGCAGATTTGGAAAATATTATTAAAAGTGTAGAGGCTGAATCCAAAGACTTAACAGCCCAATGGCATGCGGAACAACAAAAAATGCGTGGCCTGTCAGATGCAATGGCGGCACTGGATGTGGCCAAAGCCGAAGTTGCGACCGCAATGCGTAATGGGGACTATGAAAAGGCATCTGCATTACAATATGGTAAAATTCCAGAACTGGAAGATAAAATTGCCAAAATGAACGCAGACGCAAAAGAATACAAAACTGTTTTGCCAGAACATATTGCGGCAGTGGTCAGTAAATGGACTGGTGTGCCGGCAGACAGATTAAATGCCGAAGAACAATCAAAGTTATTAAATATAGAAGATGCATTGCGAAATCGTGTCGTTGGCCAAGATCATGCACTGGGGGTTATTGCAAGGGCGATTCGTCGCAGTCGTGCGGGATTGTCTGATCCACGCAGACCAATGGGCAGTTTTATGTTCTTGGGTCCCACAGGCGTTGGTAAAACCGAAGTCGCAAAAGCATTGGCAGAATACTTGTTTAATGATGATACGGCCATGACAAGAATTGATATGAGTGAATATATGGAACCACATTCTGTGTCACGCTTAATCGGCAGTCCCCCAGGGTATGTCGGATATGAACAGGGTGGGGTGCTGACCGAAAGTGTCAGACGCAGACCATATCAAGTCTTGTTGTTTGATGAAATTGAAAAGGCAAACCCAGATGTTTTCAATGTGTTCTTGCAAATCTTGGACGATGGTCGTTTAACAGATGGCCAGGGGCATGTTGTGAACTTTACCAATACTATCATTATAATGACCAGCAATTTGCCAGATATGGAAGCAGTTAAAAGACAGTTTCGTCCAGAATTTATAAATCGTGTTGATGAAATTGTATTCTTTAACCCACTGGGCAAAGATGTGATGGCTGGTATTGTTCGGATTCAACTGCGTGGTTTGGAAAAACGTCTGGCAGAACGCAGAATTGACCTGAATATCACAGACAAGGCAATAAAGTGGTTGGGCGACAACGGTTATGATGCCGTATTTGGTGCTCGTCCATTAAAGCGTTTGATAACATCTGCGGTTGAAGATAAAATTGCGGACCTGATATTGTCCGGCACCATTGGTGAAGGCAGTACTGTGTATATAGATGTCAAAGGTAAAGACCTGACCGTAAATTAAATATAACAATTCATCTAAAATCAAAACGGGAATCTCATGTAGCGTCATGTACACTACGATTCCCGTTTTGCTTTTATCTAAACTGTTCTATTTAATTTACCTGCTAATTATAGGTTGTTGACTTTATCGACTTTTGTGTTATTCTGTGTCTAGAATAAAGGAGTTGTATAGTGGAAATAAAATGTAGAGTCAATAGGAAAATTCAAACAATAACAATCCCAGATGATATGGTGTTAATGGGTAATTTGGATTTGTCGAATATGGGATTGACAGAATTGCCAGACTTGTCCGCTGTTACTGTAACTGGGGATTTTAATTGTAGTTGGAACAAGTTAACAAAACTGGCGGGTGCACCAAAAAGTGTTGGCGGTGATTTTTATTGTTATGATAACCAATTAAAATCGCTGGTGGGTGCGCCAGAAAAGGTTGAAGGGGATTTTAATTGTATTTCTAACGATTTAACATCACTGGCGGGTGCACCAAAAAGTGTCGGTGGGCGTTTTGATTGTTCTGGTAACCAATTAACATCACTGGTGGGTGCACCAAAAAGTGTTGGTGGTATGTTTTATTGCTATCATAATCAATTAACATCGCTGGTGGGTGCACCAGAAAAGGTTGAAAGGCATTTTGATTGTTCTGGTAACCAATTAACATCACTGGCGGGTGCACCAAAAAGCGTTGGTGGGGATTTTGATTGTTATGATAACCAATTAACAACATTGGATGGCGCACCGCAAACTGTTGGTGGTGGTATTAATTGTAGGGCCAACCAATTAACAACACTAGCGGGTGCACCAAAAAGTGTCGGTGGGTATTTTGATTGTTCTGATAACCAATTAACATCACTGGATGGTGCACCGCAAACTGTTGGTGACGATTTTGATTGTTCTGGAAATAAATTATTAATGTCATTAGATGGTTTTACGTCAGAAATTGGCGGTGATTTTATTTGTGATAAAGAGTCTTTGAAAGCGAAATATGCACAAATACAACTGGCGGCACGTGTTGCAGCCAAGCAAAAAGAAATTTCTGGCAAGTTGGCCAGACGGGCTAAACAAAATATGAAATAGAATATTAACACAATATATAAAAAACGCCAAAAGTGGCGTTTTTTTGATTGTATGCCATGTTGTTGCAGAAGGTTGTTTTTAATCTATAAATATTTTTTCTGTTGACATTTGTTTTGATAATGTATAAAATCAATTCGCTTTTAGTAATAAAGGTGCAAAGTTTTGGGGTTGTAGCTCAGTTGGTAGAGCACCTGCTTTGCAAGCAGGGGGTCGTCAGTTCGAGCCTGATCAGCTCCACCAAAACACAGGAAAGGGGATATAAATCCCCTTTTTAACAAGATAAATACAAATTCGCCAAAAGGGGGTGAATATATATGGTAAAAGTTTTGGTTCGCGATAATAACGTAGAACAGGCATTGCGTGTTGCAAAACGCAAATCACAAAAAGAAGGTCTGTACCGCGAAATGAAAGAACGTCAGCGTTTTGAAAAACCAACAACAAAACGTAAACGCTTGAAAGAAGAAGCCGTTCGTAATGAAAAGAAACGTCAATCTAAACAACGTATGGTTTTCGGTTTCTAAGATTAAAAAAATCCCGCATTTGCGGGATTTTTATTTTAATCCAAATTTATAAGATGCACCAAAGTAAAATTCTGTGGCATCAGCAGTTGTCTTTCCATACTTGTTGTGTTCAAGTACACCGTAATATTGATATTTTATACCAAGATTAAAATCAATACGTTCATTTAATGCAAAATTTACCCCCAGCATGGTTTGGAAAGATAAATCAAACGTAGAATCAGATATCTGATATTCATTTGTTGTAATATCACCCCAAATGCTGGCAAATCCAATGCCCAGACCAATATATGGCGATATTGCACCAGAATATTCTTGGAATAAATATGTGTTAAACATGTTTGACCATATATCATAATCAAAATTTGATTGTGATGCACCTGTGTATGATGTCTCAAATTCAACGGTAATATGGTCGCTTAATCTGTTGCCAAATGTGCCACCAATACCGAAACTGTCCCGACGTACTGTCGTTTCATCACCGACTGATGGTTTGTATTCAAATGCAATATTTTCGTTTTTATGTATTCTGATGCCGACATATGTATCACGTTGTTGTATGTCTGTGCCATTATAACCGTATGCAATAACAGGGTGTGCTGTCAATATTAATGCCAATGCAATAATAGGTTGTTTCATGATAATATTCCTTTGTCTGTTTGTGTTATTATCATTATAAATTGTACTAAAAAAAGCAAGGCGTTTATGGTAAAATATACCCAAGGATTTTGTCTGTATGCAACGAATAAAGAATAAAAAAATTGAAAAAATACAACCGCAGAAGTCGTGGAAATGGCGACTGATTGTTTATCTGTTGAATTTTGTTTTGTTGTGTGGTGTTGGTGTTGCTGGGTATGTTGGGTATATATATTTACGTATGCCATCATTAGATGCAATTTTGCATGAAACCAGACCAGCAGCGGTTATGTTCTTGGACAAAGATGGGAATGAAATTCGCAGTGCAAATCGTATAATGGGAACCCCTGTGTCCGTAGAAACATTGCCTCCACATGTTTGGCAGGCGATTGTTGCAATTGAAGATAAGCGTTTCTTTAAGCATGGACCAATTGATTTGCGTGGAATAACACGTGCAATTTTTTCTAATCTGGCATCTGGGCGAATTGCTGCGGGTGGTTCTACGATTACACAGCAAACAGCAAAAAATATATTTTTATCGCGTGAAAAAAAGATTTCACGAAAAGTACAAGAATTGATTCTATCATATTGGTTGGAAAATCGTTTTACTAAAAATCAGGTCCTGGATTTATATATGAATCGTGTGTCACTGGTTGGCGGAATGCGTGGAATTGATGCAACTGCACGTGTCATGTTTCAAGTGCCCGCCAGTAAATTGTCAGTCGGACAGGCAGCACAAATTGCTGCAATGTTAAAGGCACCAACAACATACAGTCCGTTGCGTAATCCGCAAAAAAATATAGAACGGGCCAGGGTGGTATTAACTGAAATGGTGCGTCAAGGCTATATTGATATAAATCAGGCACGTATCGCAGCACAAAGTTTAGGACCTGCTGTCCCAAGTGGAAATACAAATCAATACAGATATTGGACAGATTTTGTAATGGATGAATTACGTTCCAGAATAGGAGAGTTTGAATCTGATTTATATGTGTATACCACACTGGATATGGGTGTCCAGGATGATGTTGCCGCAATATTGGCTGATAAAACCGGTGATTATCAGGGAGCGGTTGTTGCAATGGAAGTTGATGGTGCGTTGCGTGCAATGAGTGGTGGTACCGATTACCAAACCAGTCAATTTAATCGGTCAACTTCACCACGCCAACCAGGCAGCAGTTTTAAGCCAGTTGTATACTTGGTTGCATTGGAAAATGGCTTGACACCAGATGCGTACGTAAATGATTCCCCGTTTGCGGTTGGGGACTATAACCCAAAGAATTATAATGAAAAATATTATGGCGATATTACGTTATCAACAGCGTTCGCAAAAAGCGTTAATTCTGTACCATTAAAATTAACCAAAGAATATGGAATTGATTCTGTGTTAAATATGGCAAATCGTTTGGGGGTCGGAACAAAGTTGCGTCGTGAATACTCAACTGTTTTGGGGGCTTCTGAAATGAGTTTGCTAGATTTAACAAATATTTACGCAGTTATTTGGAATAATGGTTTTTCTGTGCGACCATATTCAATAACCAGGGTAACAGATGCATCTGGAAATATTATTTATGAACGTAATCCATCTGAACCAATCCAGGTATTACAACCGCAAACTGTTGAATATATGTCAAAACTGCTGGCAGATGTTGTGGCACCCGGTGGAACAGGGGGACGTGCCAGAACAGATGGTGTTTTGGGCGGAAAAACAGGAACCAGTAATGGTAATCGTGATGCGTGGTTTATTGGTGCAACAGATGATATAGTTATTGGCGTATGGATGGGAAATGATGATTTTACACCAATGAATTCCAAGATAACAGGTGGAACAATCCCGGCAGAAATATTCAAGGAAATAATTCAAAAAAAATATTGACAACGATATGTTTTTGTGTTATAACACTAGCCGCATTATCATTTAACCAATATTAAAAGGAGGCACCAGTGATATTGCTGTATATGTAATGTTGTCCGTCAAAATATTTGGGCCATAGGGTCTTGGGGGGCAATATTTTAGAAATAAAAATTTAATTTTTAACAAAAAGGATAACTTATGTTACGCAGAATCATTGGATGGCCAAAGTCTTCCAATAAAAAACGAAAGTCGCAAGATTTAGAACTGCCTAAATCATTGTGGGGATTTTACTGTAAGCACACGATACGTGGTTCACGAATTGCTATTGCGTTGTGGGCTTTGTTCTATTTTATTGTGTCTTTGGACGGTGTTTTATTTCCGAATTTTCAGCGCTGGTTTATTGCGTTGTTTGAAAATCCGGTGCCGGCAGGTATGACATTAGTAGAATATGCAATGCCAACAATAATTTTAATCGTCGTATTGTTGTTAACAATAGATATCAGTGCATTGATACGTAGCACATGTGCAGGACGTTGGATTCCAAATGTGAAAAATCGTGTATCTGTTATATTGAATGATTATGTACATAGTCAGTCTATGTCGTTTTGGACAGGACGTATGTCTGGAAAAATTCATACACAGATAAATTATGTAGCAGATGGATTTCGTGCCATTGAAGATTTGTGGCGGATATTATGTTTGCTGTTCATTGTTGCAATAAATGTGGGCTTGATATTGTCTATTAACAAATATGTTGCGATTATTTTTGGTATTGTATTCGTATTTCGTGCGATATACAGCTGGGTTATGATAAAACCATTGAATAATGCTGCAAAAAATCAAAGTGCCGCAAACAGCGAAACAGCAGGGCGTGTGGTTGACAGTTTGTCAAACTTTTCAGTTGTAAAACTGTTCGCAGGAATGCGTCGTGAACGTGAATATTTGGAACCAATACGTAGAAAAAGCATCAAGGCTTTTATACATACTTTTTTTGTTCAGCGTGTTTTCTGGGGTATACCAATGATAATTTGGGATGTCTGTTACGGATTAACGTTGATGTTATGTGTTTGGTTGTATTCACAGGGCCAGATAACAATTGCGGAAATCGTGTTTACAAATTCTGTATTCTTTAATGTAATGGGAACAATTGGTATGATTGTAAACCAAATACCAAATATAACAGAACGACTGGGGGCTGCATTGAAGGCGTACAAGGAATTAGTTGTACCAGTTGATGTTCAAGATACAGAAAATGCACAGACACTGAATGTTTCACATGGTGAAATTGAATTTAGAAATCTGTCGTTTAAATATAAACGTAAGTGGATTTTACGTAATTTTGATTTGAAAATCAAACCAGGTGAACGTGTCGGATTGGTTGGGCCCAGTGGTGCAGGTAAAACAACATTAGTTCATTTGCTGATGCGGTTTTATGACCCAAACCAGGGAAATATCTTGATTGACGGCCAGGATATTCGTGATATAACCCAGGATTCATTACGTGAAAATATTGCGTTTATTCCACAAGAACCAACGATGTTCAATCGTACACTGCGTGAAAATATTGCATATGGCAAGGCTGGGGCAACAGATGCAGAAATTCGTCGTGCCGCAAAGCGTGCTGCAGCACATGATTTTATCATGGGTACAGACAAAAAGTACGATTCTATGGTTGGTGATCGTGGTATAAAATTGTCTGGTGGTCAAAAGCAACGTGTTGCGATTGCACGTGCGTTTCTAAAAGATGCACCAATTTTGGTTTTGGATGAAGCAACATCTGCGTTGGATAGCGAAACAGAGGTTGCAATCCAAAAGTCATTTGATGAATTGGCAATGGGACGTACAACTGTTGCGATTGCACACAGATTATCAACGTTGCGTAATATGGACAGAATTGTTGTATTAAAAGATGGACATATTATAGAGCAGGGATCGCATGCACAATTATTGCGTAAACATGGTGAATATGCACGATTGTGGAATATGCAATCAGGTGGATTCTTGCAAGACAAATAAAAATCCCCCAATTTGGGGGATTTTTATGATATTCTGCGACGAAGTATTCCGAATAGTGCAAAGCCCAATAATAAAATCATAATAAATATAAATATCCATGTTGCAGTTTGTTCATATTCTGCGAATGGTAACCGCATATTCATACCGTAATAGCCAACAATGACAGTTGGTACAACCAAAATAATATTCCACATGGTTAATCTGTTAATGTTAGTGTTGGAATCCATGTTAATAACGCTTTCAAATGTTTCTTTGATAGATTTTAACATTTTACTGTAAGATGTTACGACTTCGGTTGCCTGGGCAAATTCAATTCTGGCATCTTCGGCCAGTTCTTCGGCATCATCTGTTTTAACAAAACCACGAACTTTTTCTAACTTGTCCAACACAGCAACATTTCCCTTGATGCCGGCCATATATAAAGTATAACTGTTTTCAACGTCTAATAAATCCATTAATTCTGTTTTACGTATGCGTTCTTGCAAGACACGCTTTGATGCCAGAACACGTTTGTTTAATTCTTTTAACATACGCAGGTATGATTCTGCAATATAGTACATGATGTTTAGAATAAATTCTTCACGTGATGTCTTTTCAGACTTTTTAATTTTGTCCAGTAAATCGCATCGTTTGCGGCAAACAGTTATTACACGATTAGATGAATAAATAATGGACAGCGGTTCTGTGTGCCACATTGTATAATTTTCACGATTTATAATTGGAAATCGTAAGATAATAACCTTGTAATCGTCTTCTATTTCCAGACGTGGTTGTTCATCTGGGTCCAAAATGTCAGAAATGGTATCTTCGTCAATTTTGTATTCTGTTTGCAGTTTTTCAAAGTCTTCATGGTCTGGGTTTCCAACGTTGACCCAAGAGAATGTTTTCAATTTTTCTGTAACAAACATGTACACTCTCCTTTGATTTTTTTCAGGGGTAATATTATATCATTTTTTCTGAATTTGCAACTTTTTATAGGAATACAAAACCGTATTTATCGTGCGACAACAGTGATAATATTGTATTCGTATACAAGGGGGTATATATGCCAAAATTTAGAACAAATATCAATACGTTTACAATCGCACATTATATCTTGTTTTTTCTGGTGGTGGGACTGTGTATTACATTGGTTGCATGGATTATGATTTCAAGACATAATGCCACGCCAAAAAATAACATTCATACAACAGTTATGCATTTAACGAACTCGCAACCTTGCGTAAAAAGAAGTATAGATACCGTAGAAAAAATGTGGGAATACGATCCAAAGTCTGTGCCAGATAAATACTGGAATATTGCGATGGAATACTTGAATGAACAAATAACAGTTCGCATGTATGGCATATGCCAAGATGTTGCATTTGTTTGTGTGCCAGGACAAGTTCGTCGGGATTGCGATCCATGTGCGGTGCCATCTGCACGTGAATTTGCAAAGCAACAGCAAATTGCAGATATGATAAAATTAAATTGCACAAGCGAATAAAAAACCGCCCAATCGGGCGGTGCTTTATTTGGTTTTTATACGCAAATTCCACAAGATGTCTTTTTTCAAATCGGAATAATACTTACTGGCAGCATTCATTTGATCTTTTGTGCATAATTCATCTGTTTTATGAATTGTATCCATAGTATTTTTTGCCATCTTGGTTAAATTCTGTGCTTTGACAAAGATGTTTTCCTGTGATTTTTCTGCGTTTAATTCATTAAATATTTCCTGGCTGCCGTATTTTGGTTTTGTAACGATGCACATAGATGCAATTGTCGCAAAATAATCTTGTAACTTGGCCATTGCTTCCATCTGTTCATCAGAGATACGATTTGATAATTTTGGATCTTTACATGGTCTGATACCATAACTATATTCTATTTTTTCAATCCATTGTCTGTTTCCAAAATCATCTATAGTGTATCCGTCGGTTGTCATTGTTCTGCGTACGACTTCTTCTTGATACAATGTTGCGAATAAATTACGAATATCTTTATTTAACAATTTATAATTTGGGTGTTTTGGGTCATAAAACAGATTGAAATCTTTGTTGACATTCTTTTGTGTATAAATATATGTATTTGGGTTATATGGGCTTTTTCTAAACGCACCACGATAACGTTTTGGCAATTTATTATATTCTGTTGCATCAATTTTTTTGACATCCAATACTAATTTATTATTTGAAAAGAAAATCTCGTTCAAAGTTACTAATAACGCACCCCACATTAACATTTTATTATATGGTGTTTCTTCATTGTATTTCTTGAAAGAATATAATTTATCAATATATAAGTACCAAATTCCTTTTTCTAAATCTTTCAATGCTTTTTCATTGTTTTTTTGACGAAATGCATCACGATTTACTGTATTTACAGGTCTGTTGGATTGAATAATTGGTAAAATTACTCTTTGTACAAATGCAAAAGGGCTCATATAACGTTCTGATAACGCTTTGGCATTTTGCTCTTCGTACATTGATTTTGCACTATCTGCTGTTTGTTTTGCTACATTATCTGCTGTTTGTTTTTCTACATTTTTTTGTTTAAACAATTTAAACATAATCAAATCCTTTTAGTTTTTTTGTAAACTGTGTATAAGAAATATAAACAAATAATAGGATTTGTCAAGTATTATATAGAAAATATGGTCGGGGTGACGGGATTTGAACCTGCGACCCCTTGCACCCCATGCAAGTACTCTACCAGGCTGAGCTACACCCCGACGGTATGTGCATCTTATTATTTATATGCATAAATTACAAATACTTTTTTGGGAAAATGTGCGTGTTGTATATTTGTGAATGTATCTGTAATATTTTAAGGTCCGGACGAAATTAACAATGAAAAACAAAGGAAGATAAAATGTCAAAATCAGAAAATAAAACATGTGGTTGTAAAAATTGTTCTGGGATGCATGGACAAAAAGATGATAAAAAATCAGAAAACAAACCAAAATGTAATAAATAAAAATGCCCCGTTTGGGGCATTTTTTAACCAATCAGTTTTTGCCAAAAAGTTTGCTTTTTGGGCTGTTTCTTCTTTTTACGACGATTCGCAGATACTGTTGTACGCTTGGCATCAGTGTGCTGGGCGTTTTTCTTTTTTATATCTGTTGATGGTGCATGTGCATTCAATAAATCGTCAGTTTTATTTTGTTCTGGGGCGACACGCTGAATTGAATATTGGTCAATATTTAATAAACTGTCATCGCCAACAATTACGATTTCTGTTTCAAATTCAGATTCCATTGCTGCCAGTTCGCTGCGTTTGTGATTCAGTAAATATACAGCGACATCTGTTGGTACTGTCATTATGATTTTTTGGGCAGATTTTGCCAACAGTTTTTCTTGCAAATGACGGAACAAGATTATTGATGCAGTTTGAATAGAAGGAACAACACCGGCCCCCATACAATGTGGGCATGGAACGTACGATGATTCCATAAAACTGCTGCGTAATCTTTGACGTGATAACATCAATACACCAAAGTTATTGATTTTTGCAACCTGGGTACGTGCACGATCACGTTTCATAACTTCACGCATTTTCAGTTCCAACTTGCGGTTGTTTTTTTCTTCTTCCATGTCAATAAAGTCAACAGCAATGATGCCCGCCAAATCACGCAGACGCAATTGTAATGCGATTTCTTCGGCTGCTTCTAAATTTGTATTTAATGCTGTTTGTTCAATATCTTTTTCTTTGATTGCACGTGATGAATTTACGTCAATGGTAACCATTGCTTCGGTCTGGTTGATAACCAGCGAACCACCAGATGGTAATTGAACATATGGACCATGTAACCCTTCCAGTTGCTTTTCAACGCCTGCTTTGACCATTAATGGAACGGCAGTGTCTTTGTAATGCACCAACTGTTTGCGTGGTGCACGACCATACATTTGTTGAAAATATTGTTTTGCGGCATCAAATGCTTCTTCGCCTTGGATTGTTAGTACGTCTTCTTTATCGCTAACAAAATCACGAACAACACGACGTAACAAAGAATCTTCGGTGTGAATTGTTACAGGGGCAACAGATGCCAATGTTGTTTTGCGGATTTCGTTCCACAAGCCAACCAAGTAATCATAGTCTGCAGCAATATCTGATGCGGTTGCACCCATGGCCGCAGTACGCAGTACAACTGTCATACCCTTTGGAATTTTCAAGTCGTGTAAAATTTCACGTAATCTGGCACGTTCTGATTTGTCAGAAATTTTCTTGGAAATGCCATAACTGTTGCGCTTGCGTGAATTAGGCATCAGCACAGCAAAGCGACCCGCCAATGACAAGTATGTTGTCATTGATGCACCTTTCTGGCCACGTTCTTCTTTTACGCCCTGAATCAACAAGATTTGTTTTGGTTTAATTACATCTTGAATCTTGAATTCACGTGCACGTTTGATAAATTCATTGTTGTCTTCACCTGCACTGTGATCATCGTATTCTGCAACTTCGTCTTCTTCGTCATTTGGGTCGTCGTCGTCATCAACGATATTTGCATGTGCCAGTTCCAGTAATTTTTTCTTTTGTTCTGGGGTTACCTGATAGTAATCTGGATGTATTTCAGAAAATGGTAGAAAACCATTTTTCCCAGTTCCATAATCAACAAATGCAGCCTGTAATGATGGTTCAACACGTATAACCTTGGCCAAATAAATATTTCCTTTTATTTGTGGCTTGGTCGTTGTTTCAACATCAAAATCAGAAACACGACCGGTCGCAGTATCAACAACGACAACACGTGTTTCTTCTGGGTGGACTGCATCCACGTATATTTTTTTTGACATTTAATAATCCTTTTGTTTTGGCAGTGTATGATACAGCAACGGTCTGTCCCCATGGGGCGTCCATGCCCATGCCAAGGGAATGCACCACGATAATCATCAGTGCCATGCAAATCGTTGAAATGAGTGACAATATAAACACTTTTATAATCCTATGTCATACACAAAGGCTATTTTAACATGACAATATATAGATTATCAAGGTATTTATTTTCTGTTTTTTATTTCTGTGGCGATATGCTTAATTTTGGTTGGTATTTTTTCTTTGGCTTCGGCCAACCAGCGTTTCATACGGGAACGCAACCAGCGTTCGTATATAAAGAATAATGTGCCAATCCCAATTAGTGGTAATACATAATATATTATGCGATATGCCAATAATGCACCGAATATGTTTGCTTTATCAACTGTATCTGGCAATGCTATTAAAAACACACTTTCAAAAACGCCAATTCCCCCAGGTACTTGACTGAATACGCCAGTTGTTTGTGCAATAACAAACAGGCCAATAAATGTGGTAAATGGTATATCAACAAATGGTGTCAGACAAAAATATAGTACCAATCCAGCCAACACACTGTCTGTTATCCCAAGAACAGTTTGTCCAAATGCCATTTGTGTTGATGGAACCTGAAATTTAACGTTCCCAAGTTTAATGCTTTTTTTGTGAAATATTAATGTTATTGCAAAATATGTTAGTAATACAGTGGCACAGAATATAAATAATGTATTTAATCCCATGCTGATTCCGGTGGAATTATCAAATATGGCACGTGGAATTAGAAAATATCCAATAACAACAATCGCAGACGCACCCAGAAAATATGTAAATCCAGATATTGTCAGCATTTTTAATATGTCAGAACCACGAATTCGCCAGCGAGTATACAATCTGTAACGTATGGCACCGCCACTGACAACTGCGTGTCCTGCGTTATTGCTGATTGCAAAGCCCAACATGCCAGCCAGCATCCATTTCCACCATGTAACCTTGCCACCGACATAGTGTAGTGCCAGGTAATCATATAAAGATAATGCTAAATATCCGGCAATACATGCGATACATGCCAAAAGCAGGTTTGTAAATGGAATGTCTAGTATCGCATCTGCAATGTCTGATAAACTGTAATTTCGTAATTGCCACCATAACATACCTGCGGCCAATACAAAAAAGAAAATACCTGAATAACTTATTATCTTTTTAATCAGGCGTTTTGTCTGGGTTGACATAAAAATCCTTTTTAATGCGATTGATAGGATAACAATATTATATCAAAATGCAAATCTAAAAAAAATTGCAAAACAGCTGTTTGTATATATAATGTGTTCGTCAATAATAAAAATAAAAGGATTTTGTATGTTGCGTCCATCATTGCGTAAGGCAAATCAAATGCGTCATGTGTCATTGGAAACAGGGGTGAATAAATGGGCCGAAGGGTCTTGTTTGATTAAAGTTGGTGGAACCCATGTGTTGTGTAATGCGTCTGTTGATTTGAATCAGCCAACATGGAAACGTATGCAAAATAAAACAGGTGGTTGGGTTACTGCTGAATATGCAATGTTGCCACGTGCAAATGGTACACGCAAAGGACGTGAAGCATTGATGAAAGATAATCGTAGTGCTGAAATATCTCGCTTGATTGGGCGTTCATTACGAAGTGTTGTGGATATGGAAAAATTGGGTAAGCACACAATTACAATTGATTGTGACGTTATTCAGGCAGATGGTGGTACCAGATGTGCCAGTATCACAGGGGCGTTTGTCGCATTAAGTTTGGCGGTGCGCTGGTTATTAGAACGTGGGCGTATTGCTGAAAATCCAATTATAGACAGTGTTGCGGCTGTGTCTGCTGGGTTGTGGCATGGTGATTTAATTTTGGATTTAGATTATGAAGAAGATTGTGTCGCAGAAATGGATGCAAATTTTGTTGTGTCTGGGTCTGGTAAATTTGTTGAAATCCAAGCCACTGGTGAACAACATCCATTTGATGCATCGCAATTATCCGAATTGATGACGTTGGCAGGACAGGGATGTCAACAGTTGATTGATTTGCAGAATCAAGTGCTGGAATAAATATTTTTGTTATTACAACAATCTTGTATTAACGTGTTTTTATGTTTAAATCTGTGCATATTTTTTGACCACGATTCTTAAAGTCGCTGAAATCAAATTCTGCATTTTTATCCGGAATACAGATTAGTTTTGATATTTCCGGAACAGATTTACCCGCAAGCATGGCACGTGTCCCTTCTAGTAATGCATTGCGTTCTGTGGCAAATAATATTTGCCCATTTGCAGTCAATGTATGTCCGGTTTTTTTATCCCCGCTAAGTCCAACTTGGCTGTGTTCTTTGGTTATGTCTTTTTTTATTCGGTTTGCAATCATTACATTGCCAAATTTATGACCGAAAAACGCAGGTTGGAATTTGTCTGGTGATTGTCGCATATTATAACCCAGTTCATTATAATAGTTTACCTGGGGATCGGACGCACTAAGAAATGATACTGCTGAAAATTTGCAATGTTCCAGTGGTGCAAATGGTGCATGATTTATTGCTAATATATTTTTTTGTGCTTCATGCATGTCTGATAAACTGTACGTGAATTTAGTAGATTCTTGGTGCAGATATTTTTCTATCATTCGCAATACGTATGTGCCATGACAATGTGTGAAAATAAGCATGTTTCTGAAATTTTCTTTTATTTTCTTTGGGGGCAACATTTGACTGTTGCGTCCAACCAAGCGTGGAATAAACGCAAAATTAAAAATATCATATATGTAACTTGGATATGTGTTACTTAATGGATAAGACTGGTTCATATATGCAATATCGGTCATTGTTAACCCGTTGCCATAACTTAACAACTGATTGGTTTCACGAAATTCACGAAATAAATTTAGACGATCCAAACCAGCATTGCGATCACGAAATTTATAAAATGCAGAATATATATTCAATCCGCTTTTAATTTCGTTAAGATGCAACGTTTTTGCAATAGTAATGCAGTAATTATGTGCCCATATAAGTGTGTCTGTGTTTTCACCGCCTAATATTAATATACATGGGGCTGATAAATCCATGCTGGTCGTGTGTTCCAGTTTGTCTGGTTTGTCAAGTGATACTTTTATAAAATTTGTTGTGCTGATGTCTTTCATAGTTCATGATTGTAGTACAAAAAAATAAAATGTCAAATATAAATATAGTTTTTATTTTCTGTAAAAATCGTGTTGAATATGGGGTAAATTTGTTTTATGGTACAGCATGAATAAATTGAAAGGATTGGTATATGTTAAGAAAAATCTTGGTTTTAATTGCATTGATTACACCATTTGTTGCAAATGGTGCAGATAAAAAGAAAAAAGACGAACCTGTGGTCCATTTAACAGATGAACAAATTTATACAGAACTAAAAAAATTGGCCATGGTTTTTGAGGTTGCACGTGAAAACTTTGTTGAAGAGGCCGATGAAAAAAAGATGTTGGAAGCAGCAATGAATGGAATGCTGGGGGCATTGGATCCGCATTCTTCGTATTTGTCTGCCGATGACTTCAAGGAGTTTAGTGAAAAATCACATGGTGAATTTGGTGGGTTGGGTATCCAGATTACCAGTGACAGGGGGGCTGTACGTGTTATTTCGCCAATTGACGATACGCCCGCAGAAAAGGCAGGAATCAAAGCAGGGGATTATATTACACATATTGATGGTGAACAAGTATTTGATTTGACATTAAATCAAGCTGTCAAGAAAATGAAGGGCAGACCCGGTACCAAGGTTAAATTAACAGTTATATCCGAAGATGGCGAGCCAAAAACATTAACGCTTAAACGTGATATTATTAAGGTAAAATCTGTTAAGTATGAAGAAAAAACGTTGGCTGGTGCAGATTTAGAAGATAAAGATACACCGAAGATAGGATATGTTAGAATATCTGATTTTGGTGCAACAACAGCACGTGATTTAACAGAAGCGTTAACCGCATTAGAAAAAAAAGATGTTGTTGGCTATGTTGTGGATGTTCGTAATAATCCAGGTGGCTATCTGACGGCTGCAATTGATGTGTCAGATGCGTTCTTGGATAATGGCGAAATTGTATCAACACGTGGTAAAAAGGATACAGATATTGATCGTGTTTATGCAAAACCAGGCGATTTAACAAATGGAAAACCTGTTGTTGTGTTAATAAATCATGGTTCTGCATCTGCATCTGAAATTTTGGCTGGTGCATTACAGGATAATGGTCGTGGTTTGGTAATGGGATCACAGTCATTTGGCAAGGGTAGTGTGCAACAACAAAAACCATTGGGTGATGGCACTGCGATACATATTACGATTGCACGTTATTATACACCATCTGGTCGTTCAATTCAGAACGAAGGTATTACACCTGATGTTGAAGTTTTGCAATCTAAAATAGAAGTAATAGAGAAAAAAGAAAGTACTTATTCAGAGGCATCTTTCAAAAATGCATTAAAAAACGAACAGGCAAAAAAGAAGTCTGATAAAAAAGATAAAGACGAAGAAGATGTTAAAGATTTGACAGACGAAGAAAAAGATGCGTTGGATTATCAGTTACAACGTGCTATGGATATGGTTGTTGCGATGGGAAAACTGCAATCAAAACAACCGGTGGTTGAATCCGATGCTGAAACATTGGATGTAAAGGAATAAAAAATTGGGGCTGTGCCCCATTTTTTTATTTAGTATGTGTTAAGCCTTGTTCATTGATTATCCAATCACAGAATGAAAGTTTAAGTGCTTGATTGGCGGATATAAAACTGTCTTTGGTCATTAATTTTTTCAGTTCTTTCTGTGATATTTTTGTGTTGTTTAGATACAGATTGTTCCAATTAACATGATTTTCTTTCATGTTATTGGCTACAGATTCAATTTCGCTTTCCAGTTTGGCTGTTCGGCACATTGACCCAAAATGAATCAGATGATATGCATTAGAATACATTATTCGGAATCCTGGTGTGCCAATAATTGCCAATGCACTGCCACAGCTGTATGCCTTGCTGCATACTGTTGTGCGAATGATTGCATTTTTGGATTTAGCAATCCCTAATAATGTTGTAATAGAATTTAATATATCAACATTCCCGCCATTAGAATTTATAAACACATCAATAACATTGTATTTTTGTGTATCAATCTCGTATGGTGATTTTAATGCTGTGTTTAGTGTATATTTATCACGTGGTTCTAAATTCATTACCAGTTCAGATAAATCACCAATCATTTCATTGGTGGTTGAAGATTTAAAATCGTCTAAAATAAAAACACTGTTTCCCAGTACGTAATTACTTTGATTTTGAGACATGGTTAAATCCTTGCTTGTTTTTTTATAAAAATAACACGAAACGCACGTTTGTCAAGTATAATATTAAGAATAATTCTTGCGTTTTTTTGGGGCTTTGCTATAATTTTTTCCGAATTATGAAACAGGTTTTAAGGAAGAAAAATATGTCTAATTTAATTGTTGATGGTAACTGGGCGGCAGCGGATGTTGCATACAGATGTGTTGATTTTGCAGCAATTTATCCAATTACACCCAGCAGTACAATGGGTGAATTGGCTGATGAATGGTCGTTCCAGCATAAAAAGAATATATGGGGGGCAATCCCACAAATAATTGAAATGCAATCAGAAGCAGGGGCTGCGGGTGCAATGCATGGTGCATTACAGATGGGGGCATTGGCGACAACTTTTACCGCATCCCAGGGATTATTGTTAATGATTCCAAATATGTATAAGATTGCTGGTGAACAAACACCGTTTGTTATGCATGTTGCAGCACGTGCGTTGGCAACACATGCGTTATCAATATTTGGTGATCACAGTGATGTTATGTCTGTGCGTGGAACTGGTTTTGCAATGCTGTCATCACATAATGTTCAACAGGCACATGATATGGCGGCAGTCGCACATGCTGCAACGATTCGCAGCAGGGTTCCTTTTTTGCATTTCTTTGATGGATTTCGTACCAGCCATGAGGAATCAAGATTAATACGTATTGACGATGACGTCTTGAAAAAAATGATTCCTGATAATGTGGTTCTGGAAAATCGGGCACGTGGTATGACACCCGATAAGCCAACAATTCGTGGAACTGCACAAAATCCTGATGTTTATTTTCAGGGACGTGAAGCGGCAAATCCATTGTATGAAAAAACACCTGATATTGTTCAAGAATGTATGGATGAATTTGCATCTTTGACAGGGCGTAAATATGCATTGGTTGAATATGTCGGGGATAAAAATGCAGAAAATGTTATTGTTGCAATGGGCAGTGCTGTTGAAACAATTGAAGAAACTTTATCGCATTTGCCAAGTGGTTTGGGATTAGTGAAAATTCATTTGTATCGTCCTTTCCCAGTCAATGCGTTCCGTAACATATTGCCGCAGTCTGTTAAAAGAATCGCTGTTTTAGACAGAACCAAAGAACCAGGTAGTATTGGGGAACCGTTATACCAAGATGTTAAATCTGTGGTTGGTGGTGATATAGAAGTTTTTGGTGGTCGTTATGGTTTGGGGTCTAAAGAATTTAAGCCACGTGATGTCAAGGCTGTTTATGAAAATTTAATGCGTGGAACAATTCATCATAATTTTACGGTTGGTATTGATGATGATTTAAGCGGTTTATCATTAAAAACAGATGCTGCATTTTCTGTGGAAGCACCAAATTTCAAGACGGCTATCTTGTATGGTATTGGCAGTGATGGTACAGTTGGGGCAGTTAAAAATATTGTAAAAATTGTTGGTGAAAATTCTGATTTATACCCACAATCGTATGCGGTATATGATTCAAAGAAATCTGGCGGATTGACTGCATCGCACGTTCGCTTTTCTGATGCACCAATAAAAAGTCAATATTTGGTTGAAGTTGCTGATTTTATTAGTGTATCTAATTTTATGATTGCACAGCGTTTTGATGTATTTCGTGGCTTGCGTTCTGGGGGAACAGTGATGATTAATACGTCATTGGCACCAGATGTTGCATTTGCGAATTTGCCACGTGATACCCAGGAACATTTAATACGCATTCGTGCAAATGTATATTTCTTGGATGCAAATCGTGCGGCCGCAGAGCTGGGACTGGGTAATCGTATCAATACATTTATTATGTTGAATTTCTTTAATTTAACTCAGGTAATTGATTCTAAATTAGCGGCAGATAGTGCCAAGGTTGCAATTGAAAAAACATATAAAAAGAAGGGGATGGATGTTGTTGCTGCCAATTGGGCTGCAGTGGACAAAGCATCAGAATATTTACAACATTATAAATTACCATCATCTGTGTCTGGGTTTGCACCTGATTTTGTGCCTGCGATGACACTGGATACACCTGCACATATCGCTGGGACTTTGGGCGAGATTGCTGCACAACGTGGTGATGATATTCCTGTATCTCGTTTTCGTGTTGATGGTGAATTTGGTGGTGGGCAATATCCGGTGGGAACATCAAAATATGAAAAACGTGCTATATCAGACAGGGTTGCAACAGTTGATATAAATAAATGTATTCAATGTGGCAAGTGTGCAATGCTGTGTCCGCATGCGGTAATTCGTATCAAGGCAATGACCGAAGAACAGGCGGCTAAAGCACGTGATGCTGGTGTAATTGTTGTTCCAATGAAAACGCCAGAATTGGGACAAAATATGTACTTTACAATAAATATTTCATCTGCGGATTGTACAGGGTGCAATTTATGTGTAAAGCATTGTCCTGTGGGTGCATTGTCAATGACGACAGATAAAAATGTCATAGAACAGCAACAACTGCGATTTAATGCGGCAGAAAATATACCAAATATTGAACGTAACAAATTAAATCTGAATATTCCAAAGCATGTTGAATTGTTACCACATTATTTTGAGTTCCCAGGTGCGTGTGCAGGATGCGGTGAAACGCCTTATGTCAGAATGTTGGCTCATTTGTTCGGGGATAAAATGGTGGTTGCAAATGCAACTGGATGTTCGTCAATATATGGTGCAAATTTACCAACAACACCATGGACATGTGATACATCAGGTCGTGGACCAGCATGGTCTAATTCATTGTTTGAAGATAATGCAGAATATGGACTGGGAATGCGTTTGGCATTAAATCAAAAACGTGAAAACTTAAAGTCTTTGTTGTTTGAATTGGGTATTAAAAATGTAGAACAGATTTTTGATGAAACCGATTCTGTAAAACAGCGTGAAATAGAACAAAATCTGCGTGAACAATTGGCAAATATCAATAATGACAAGGCAAGATTAGCAGAAAGTTTGGTTGGTGAAATCGTTGATAAATCTGTGTGGATTATTGGTGGCGATGGATGGGCGTATGATATTGGTTATGGTGGACTGGATCATATTTTACACAGTGGCGAAAATGTAAATGTTTTGGTTTTGGATACCGAAAGGTATTCAAATACAGGTGGTCAACAGTCTAAATCAACACCGTTTGGGGCCAGTATGAAATTCGCAATTGGTGGCAAGGAAAATGCTAAAAAAGATTTAGGTATGATTGCAATGATGAGTGGTGCGTATGTTGCACAAATTGCGTTGGGTGCAAATCAAGCCCAGGCGATTCGTGCATTTCGTGAAGCGGCATCATTTAATGGTCCATCTATTATATTGGCATATGCACCATGTATTGCACATGGATTTGCGTTGCAAAATGGCCCAGAACATCAAATGCAAATGGTTCAAACGGGTGCGTGGCCATTGTTTAGATTTGACCCACGTTTGATTGCAGAAGGACATAACCCATTAACGATGGATTCAAATGTGGATAATCCAGAACCACTGGAAGAATTCTTGAAAACAGAATCACGATTTGGTGCGGCCCGGGCGGCAAATCCACAATTTGATAAATTGGTTGACTTGGCCAAGGCAAATAATGCGTATAAAAGCGAATTAAAAAGACATATCGCACAGTTTGCAATGCAAAATAAGCCAAATGTAAAAGAGAATGGAGAAGGCTAATGAAAAAAATATTACTGTTTGGCGTGGTGTTATTGACTGCATGTACATTTCAGACAAAGCATCGTGGATATGTATTTCCAGAAAATTTGTCTGACAAGGTCGCAGGTATAAAAACAACATCTGTATTACTGGATGAAATTGGGGCACCCCAGGTCAAGACTGTATATGGTGATGATGTTTGGGTGTATTATGGTGCTGATGAAAACTATCGTGGCCCATTGGCCCCAACATTTACAAATAAAACAGTGCTGTTGGCATGGGTGCGTGGTAACAAGGTGCTAAAAACCCAGGTTTTACATGATTCTGATTTGCCAGATGTGAAAGTTGCAGATGGTGAAACACAGATACCTGCTGCAATTGAATTAAACGCAATTGAAGAATTGTTCAATAATATTGGGCGGTTTAGTCCGGCTGGAATGGGGCAGTAGTTAGTGTTTTTTGATATTTTTGTATTGTTAAAAACCTAAAAATATTGTATAATTATCGGCATGAACAGGATTTTCAATTTTGCATTATTGGTGTTGGTTGTATTCACATTTAATGTGAATGCGGCGAATATTTCGTGTGGTGCAGGCTATGTTTTTGTAGAAACAAATGATGATATTGACGGAATTCCTGTATCAGAATGTCAGAAATTATGGTGTGTTGATTTAGAAAATGGTAATTTAATGGGCAATGGCAATCGGGCCAATCCTGGATATATTGCGACGTTATCATATGACAAATTGTGCGATAATGATGGCAATTGTGTAGAATGTTGGGGTGAACGTAAATGGTGTGCTGGTGAAGCGTATGGTGAATGGAATCCAAAATATGGTGCATATACACGTGGTGGCAATGATAATGTAACGTATGAATCATATCAAAAGGGTGGTTGCTTTGCGTGGAGTTTGGAAAAGCCAAATTGTGAATCTGGTATGGTCGCTGTATTACAAGGTGATGAATGGGTTTGTACACAAACAGATGGTGATACAGGTATTTCACGTGAATCTGCGATTCGTAGAACCGGTAATGTTCGTCGTATAAAATTGTAAAAATATTACCCCTTGGAAGTTCCCAGGGGATTTTTTTTCGTCAATTATTTGTTTTTTGTTTTTTTTGTGATATAATAGTCTGGACAGAGAGAATGGCAACCGTAAAGGGTTAGATAATTATGCCAAGTAAAAAATTAGACTTTAAAGCAGGACAATATGTAGTATATCCAACACAGGGTGTTGGTAAGTTGTTGCGTATAGAAGAACAAACTATCGCAGGACAAAAAATAAAAATGATGGTTATTGACTTTGAACGTAATCATATGACATTGCGTGTTCCGCTAGAGCGTGCCGAAATTTCAGGGTTGCGACCATTGATAACCGCAAAAAAAATGGATGAGGCAATTGCTGCAGCCAAGGGTAAGGCTGGTGCCAAACGTATGATTTGGGCACGTCGTGCTGCACAATACGAAGAAAATATTAATTCTGGCGATCCAATGAAATTAGCAGAGGTTGTACGTGACTTGCAACGACGCAGTGCCGCAGATACAATGACGTTCTCTGCACGTCAGTTGTATTTACGTGCATTGGAACGCATGGCCCAGGAATTTGCCGTCTTGCATAAGATTGATTTGGATGCCGCATCTGATAAAATTGAAGATATTTTGGGAATACCAAAAGAAATAGACTTGAATGCTGTTGAATCAGATGATGACGACATGGATGAAGATGACAGTTAATCATCCCCCGTTTGGGGGATTTTTTTTAGTTTTTTTTATATCGTTTTTGTGTTATAATAATTCACGTCATCAAGTGTTTTGGTGATGGGGTGTCAAGACCCGTTGCACGAAGCGTCTGTGATATATGACGCGCCGTTTGGCGTGTTTTTTGTTACGGATGATAAATAACTCCTGGCCCATAATGGTCAGGAGGGCATGCGAATATATTGAATAAGCAGCACAATTCTTCGTGATTGTCTTGAACCTCCTGACCGCTTTGTTATTTCAATGCGGTTTTTTTGTAACTATGGGGTTATACATATGCACAAGACGGTATTACTTTTATGCTTACTATTTCCGACAACCACCTTGGCGGAGATACCGACGACTAATTATGTAAATGGGGCGGTTGCAACACGTGTTGAT
>JAZNVR010000029.1:0-15815 GCA_045592905.1 Candidatus Enterousia sp. | reverse complement strand
AGTTTATTTCTGGTGGTCGCACTATATTAATTAAAACGTTTAATAAAGCATTTCATTACATTATGCACCTTGTTTCTTATAATAAAACCGTCCATGCGGACGGTCTTATAAATTCTGGTGCGAGCAAAGGGGCTCGAACCCTCGACCTCAACCTTGGCAAGGTTGCGCTCTAGCCAACTGAGCTACGCTCGCATTGCGTGGTATATATTGACATATATTTTTTGCAATTGCAAGTACTTTTTTATATTTCTATCTTTGTCTTGTTACTTTTTTCGTATAATCAAATATTTCTTGGGTTTGTTTAGTTTTAACACGCATATCACGTCCCAATGCCATTGCCGCAACATTCAACAATGAATCTGTCGCATTTTGACGCTGTGATGCATGCAAATAAGCATCCTGGAAACGCAGCATATCTTGATGCAAAACAGAATCTTGTTTATAACGCAAAGAATCCAGTGTATATTGTTTTTTTGCCTGGGCCAGTTGTTGTTTACGAATATCATTTTCTTGTTCTTGGAACACCATTGATGTACATGTATTCATCGCGATAAACAACAATAATATTACCGCTAATTTTGGTGATGAGTTTGTAAAATTAACCTTTGTTTCTGTCATTTAAATTCCCCTTATCTTAAAACCATTTCCATGGTTGAAATACCTTTAATAATCCCATTGCAGTACGTTTATCTGCATATGTATGACCACAACGTGGACATACATTAAATGGTTTAATAATAGACTTTACTTTCTTGGACACCATCAGCCACAAATACAATCCGATTGCCCATGCTGCCATAACCAGTCCCCATGCAACATAACCAAAGTATTTATCAACCGTATTTGTGATAACAGTTATTGTTGTAACATCAGAAGATGCCAAATCATTATATATCTTGGTCGCAACTGGCCAACTGGACGGACGCCATGGATAAACATGTTCAATATTATAATTTGTCAGCAATGTTGTGCCCAATCCCCCAGACTGCTTATCCAGCGCATTTTTTATTGCTTCATCCATCATTTTATCAATTTCGGTCTGGGCAATGCGTGTCAGATCTGACTTTATTTTATCCAACTGTTGATTAACCTGGGCCGCTGTATTATCAACAGATGCAATTGCTTTGTTTGCAGCATTTACGCCCTTGTCTACTTCTTTGACAGCCTGGTCTACACCATCTGTTTTTATACCGAATTTGTTCGCCAGCCCCGTCAGTTTTTTAACACCGCTGGTCTTTTCAGATACAGCAGCCGTCTTTTCCTTGGCAGATGCAGTTGTATTTGTTACTTTATCAACAGCCTTTTCTGCCATTTTTACTTTATCCACAGCAACAGCGATTGGCTTTTCCAAATTAATGCTGCCTGCCACTGAATCCAATAATGCTTCGTACTGCTTTACAATTCCCTTTTGCAGGTCAAAGAACATTGACACAACAATTGATTTCTTTATCGGACCAGAATAAGTATTTTTAACATGTAATGGAAACCATGCCACCAATACCAGCCATATAACAGTTAGCACCGCAAATATGCGTTTAGTCCATGTGACTAACGATTGTTTCTTGGCAACGGTCTTGACACCGCCCATATCAATAACTTCTACTTGTTTTTTCTGGCCCATTTGATTTCTCCTTGTCTTGATATACAGATAATAATTATCTAAGTCTTACAGTGCAAGATATTTATCTGTTGTATGTCATCAAATCTTCTATTTGATGTTTATTTAAATCAAACAATATTTTGTATTTAGCATTGGCTTCGTTCGCTTCTACCAGTTGTGCCACAGTATCATAGTACACACGTGCAGATGCCTTGTCCCGAAATGTATGAATCTGGGGTGTTGCAACCATGTCATATTTGTCTGAATTGTCAGCCTTGTTGCACGCCAGTGTATAAACAAAAGACAACACATCTGTAAAATTCTTGGCAACCGCCAAATACATCTTGTCGTTCATATTTAATGTTAAAACAGGTTTATTTTTATTCATATTATTATTCCCCGGTATAGTTTTTAATAAATTCTGCCTTGAATTGTGCAAAGGTTCCCTGCTCTATTGCGGTTCTGATATCACGCATCAAATCTTGATAGAACCACAGGTTATGTTGGGTTAATAATGTTGCACCCAGAATTTCATTACACTTTATTAAGTGATGAATATATGCACGTGACAGTTTACACGCAGGACAACCACATTTATCATCAAGTGGTGCAGAATCATCCTTGAATTTGGCATTACGCATATTCATTGTGCCATGACGTGTAAAAGCCTGGGCGGTACGACCAGCACGTGTTGGCATAACACAATCAAACATATCAACACCACGTTCAACCGCACCCAATATATCCAATGGTGTACCAACCCCCATTAAATATCGGGGTTTATCTGTTGGTAATAACGGTGTGGTTTTGGCAATCATATCAAACATAACCGATTGTGGTTCACCAACAGCCAATCCGCCAATCGCATATCCATCAAAACCGATTGCGGTCAATTCACGTGCAGACTTTTCACGCAGATCTGGGAAATCTGCCCCTTGGACAATTCCAAAAATACCGTATCCTGGTCTGTCAATAAATGCATCTTTGCTGCGTTTTGCCCAGCGGGTTACCATATCAACATTTTTTTCAACACGTGCACGTTCTGCGGGCAATTTTAGGCATTCATCCAATACCATTGTGATATTAGAGTCCAGTTGATGTTGAATATGAACAGAATCTTCCGGACGCAAAAAGTGTTTTTTACCACCATCAAAGTGTGATGTAAATTGAACACCTTCTTCACTCATTTTTGTCAGGGTTGATAAACTCATTACCTGAAAACCACCACTGTCTGTCAAAATCGGACCATGCCAACCGCCAAACTTATGCAATCCGCCCATTTGTTCAACCAAATCACCGCCTGGACGCATCATCAGATGATATGTATTACCCAAAATAACCTGGGTGCCAGTGGCAGCAACCTGATCCATTGTCAATGCTTTGACCGTAGCCGCCGTACCAACCGCCATAAATGCAGGAGTCTGAAATGTACCATGTGCCGTTTCAACCGCCCCACGACGGGCATTACCATCTGTTGCAATTAAGTTAAATTTTAATGACATGTTTATTTACCCCATTATTTAAAATTATCTTGCCATATCTGTTGCAGATTAGAATCAAAATCTGTACCCTGGGTAATGATTGATATCGCACCATCAAAGTACCCACGTGAATTTTGTAATACGTCTGCGACAGATATTTTGTCTATCATCTGGATTGTATCGTAAAAATCATAAATACGACCATAATCACGATAAAAATTAATCAATTTATCACAACGACGTGTTGCAGATTCCAACCAATCAGCATCCCCCAAACGATCTTTGCGATTATACCTGTCAAGATCTTGGGCTGTGATTGGTAAATCTGTATATATTTTATATGCTGTCTGTGCAATTAATTGTGTTGCCTTGGCAATATTTTCAGCGGATGTCTGGGTTGAAAAACCATTCCAATAATAATCAAAATTTCCAATACCAAATCCAGAGAAACCGTAAACCAGCCCATTATCTTGACGCAAAACATTCGCAATTTCTTTGTTCATATATCGTTCAAAACGCCCAACACAGAACGCATTAAATCTGTGTTCGTATATTGAATCACAAATATCTGGGAACAAAATACGCAATTTGATATTTTGTTTATCTGGCATTGAATTGTGTGCAACAGTTGGTGTGTAATTTATAAGTGTGTTTGTTGACACATCGTGTGTTGGCAAAAAACCAAACGAATCTTCCAGACACTGTAATACGGACGCAGCATCAATAATTCGGCCAGATATGCCAATAATACAATTCTTCGCAGATAATCTGCGTGATAAAAATTCCAGCATTTGTTCACGACTAAAAGACATAATATTTTCAACACTGCCCAAATTACGGGTTGAAAATGTCGCACCGCCAAACAATGTTTCAGACATAAAATCATCAAATTTACGGTCCGGATTATCCAATGCACGACGCAATTCATCACACACAACACGACGTTCTATTTCTATCTTGTCGGGGTCAAATAATGAATTTTGTATTTGATCACCAATATAATCAATCAAAACATTTACATTTTCTGCCAAAATACGACCAAAAAAAGACAGATATGATGTACTGGTTACAGCATTACGTGTACCACCGTAATAGTCAAAATAATCATCAATTTCACGCTTTGATGGGAAACGTTTTGTTCCCTTGCACAACATATGTTCACAAAAGTGTGTTAAGCCATACTCGTGCGGCAATTCATCACGTGACCCTGTACCAAAATAAACCTTGACTGCTGTTGTTTCTAAATCCATTGGATCCAGAATTACTGTAACGCCATTTGATAATTTATGTAATGTTGGTTCGTATTTCATTAGTATTCCATATAATAGTTTTTAACGTGTATGTCCATAACTGTTCGCTATTATCATTTGTTGTTGTTTTTGCAATTCGTTCAACATATGTTGATACAATTGACGCATCTGAACAACCTGGCGCCCCAATGTGAATGTTTTTGTTTCTAAATCAGCATTATCGTTTTGTACAGATTCTAGTTGTCTTTCCAGTTCTGCTATTTTTTTCTGTAATTTTTTGTATTCTGTTTGCAATCTCTTGTATTCTTTACTATCTTGGCCAGAACTTTCCATACGGTTCATTAATTTATCAATTGAACGGCCAGTCATTTTGGAATTCAACAGCATCTTACCCCACTTGAAAGCAGCCTTTTTACCAGCCTTGGTACCCAAGAAACGTTTGAAAACCTTTGGTTTTGCGATTGCACGTACAACCACTGGCAATGCACGAACAGCAGCAACAGGTGCAGCCATTTTACTCTCCTTTTTCTTTGTTAAACAGCAAACAGCAATCACCATAACTGAAAAATCTGTATTTTTCATCTATGGCATGTTGATATGCGGACTTCATTTCTGGCAAACCAGAAAATGCGGAAACCAGCATAAATAATGTAGACTTTGGCAAATGAAAATTTGTCAGCAATACATCAACAGCACGAAATTTATAGCCTGGTGTAATAAATATTGATGTATTGGCACAAATTGGTGCAACACGCAATCCATCCGGAGCATTTTGCGATGCACTTTCCAATGTTCGCATTGATGTTGTACCAACAGCAATTATGCGTTTTGCGTTATTAATAATATCTGCCTGTTCCGGGGTGATACAGCACCATTCGCTGTGCATTTTATGTTCTGATAAATTTTCTGTTTTCACAGGCATCCATGTACCCGCCCCAACATGCAAAGTAACATTTACGATTTTCGCACCACGTTGTTTTATTTCATTTAACAAATCATGTGTAAAGTGCAAACCCGCAGTTGGTGCAGCCATTGAACCCAATGGCGATGAATAAACCGTCTGATAACGTTCACGATCATCTGACTGCTCTTCACGTTTCATATATGGGGGTAACGGCATTTTACCAACACGATCCAAAACATCAAACACATTGTCGCACAAGAATTTGATTTTCAGCCCACTGTCTTCATTAATATCAACGACTTCTATTTTAGTGCCATCATCCAATGTTAAGATTGTACCAACCAGAATTTTATTAAATCGCTTGCACAATCCCAGCCAACAGCCATCTGGGGTTGATGTATGCAATGTAATTTCATACTTACCATCTGCAATAAAGCGAGCCGGAATAACACGTGAATTATTAAAAACAACAACATCACCTGGACGCAGATAATCTACAAAATTACGAACATATTTGTCGCAAACATTACCGTCATCAACAACCAACATGCGTGATGCATCACGCTGGGGTAATGGATGCGATGCAATTAATTCGCTTGGTAAATCAAAATCAAAATCCGATGTTGTTAACATAACTATTCTATTTTGTCTTTTGGTTCATTGAATTGCGGATTTTGACAGACTCTGCAATTTGTTGGCGTTTTTTAGCAAATTTTGCCATAGGTTGACCGTTGACTTTGCGTGCCGCAGAAAATGATATCGTATTCATGTTTTCTGGCAAAACATATGTCAATGTGTCACCGGCCGCAATATGTGGAAATGCACGTTTGTCATCAACCAGCATTTTATCATCATATTGAAACACATTATACAGTGTCGTATCCTTTAAGTCTTGAACAACCAAATTCTTATCATCACGACTTTTAACAACACCATTTGAACGCTTGGTTTCTGGACCTATTACAGAATAGCAAACAAATAAAAACAACAAGACACCGAACACAGCAGGAATTGATGTAACTTCTTGAACCTGTGTGTTTGAACGTTGCGAATCTTTTTGCTTTTTCAATTCTTCTAATTTTTGTGCGTTAGATTCCATAAATTCTTTTGGATCGCCGCCTTCTTGTAATTCTGCCATTTTTTACTCCTTTATCATTTTGTTTTACAAATATGTTTTTCAATATAAATACGCTTCAAGTCTTCAACTGATTTATTATTCACAGAATCTAATATCACATTTCGTGTTGCGACATCTGCACTTAAATTAACCAAGTGCTTGTTTGCAGCACGAAACTTTAATGTATCGCCAATCTGAATATAATCATGAAAATAACACTGATTATTATCCTGTTTGCCGCCATTGATATACAAACAATTATCAACAGCACCATCACCATCTTGATCCAGATAGTAATATTTTGTTATATTGACAACACGTGCTGTAACCGGTTTTGTAATATTAGACACTGGTGCACAAGACATCATCATACCTGCACCAGACAAAGTTAACAAAACTTTCTTATAAAAAACCATTTTACCCTCTTTTTTGTACTACGTATGTAGTATAGTACAAAATCCAAACCGTCAATAAAGTTGTTTATTTTGTTCTTGCGTTTTGTTCCCTGACAAATTTCCGTATTTTCTTGTTATTAACAGCACGCACAGCATTAAATGTTTCTGGATTTTTGCGTGTTTTAGCATAATGCAATGTATCGCCGGTATTAACATATGGGAATGCACGCTTTCTGTCCAGCGTCATATGATTATCATATTCAAAAGTTTTATATGATGATGTGTCTTGTAAATTTTGCACACGCAATGATTTCGCATCACGCCCACGCACAACACCAGTTGTTTCCTTTGGATATATTTTCAATGCATAAAAACACAGTGCACCAAAACCAATTATTATTGTAATAAACAACGCCTTGGCCATTTGGGCATCATGTTTCATTGCCTGACGCTTTGACATGTTGTAATCAATTTGCTCTTGGTCTGTTTTCAAAAATTCTGGAACATATGCTTCTGTTGGATCTCCTAATTCCATTTTATATCCTTTTTATTTTGTTTTTTATTTCTGGTGGACTCTGAAACGAATACTGTCGTTCCTTTGTTGTTCACGTTTTAATCTGACAAATTTTGCAATATCTTTGGAATTAATCTCTGTAATATTGTTAATTTTAGTTCCATCACATGATTGTACATAGAACTTCAACACATCACCAGATGCAATATAATCAAAATACTGGGGAATATATTCCAAATGATCTTGACGGATAAACGTATAATATCTTGTTGTATCTTTTAAATTTCGTACAAACAAAGTATCTTTTGATTTTTCAACAACTGTACCACAGGCTTTACGTTTCTGTTTTGCGCATATCGGCACTACCACCAACGTAACCGTAAGAGCTGCCACCAAAAACGCCACCACAAACACAAAAAAATCCTCTGATAGGTCACGACTCTTTTTTATATCTTCTTCTTTAAACGCCATTTATCACTCCTTTTATTATTACTTACCAAAATCCAAACCTTGGTCTGTATAGTTTTCTGCTTTTTCTTCCCAATCTGGTTCAACACGCACAAACAGGTGCAGGCGTGCATTTACCCCCCATTGATCTTGAATATCATGACGGGCGGCTGTACCAATTTGTTTCAACTGCGTGCCACCACGACCAACAACAATCTTTTTGTGACCGTCATTTCGTACGGCAATTTTTTGATATATGTCCAAGACCCCTTCGTCATCAACATTAACACGTTCTGTCACAACATTGATATGATATGGTAATTCTTGGTGAATATATTTATAAATCTTTTCACGTGTCAATTCCGCCAGATATAATTCGTCTGGGACATCTGGGGCATCAACTGTGTCAAACAAATAAGGCGATTGTGGCATAACATCTGCCAATGATTTAAGCATTTTTTCAACACCATCATTTTTTAACGCAGACACCATAAATATTTCACGCCATGGTGCCATATTTGAAATTTCAGCAACCATCGGCAACAATTCCAGTTTTGCAATCGCATCAACCTTGTTCAATGCAACAAAGATATTCGGACGATCTTTGATTTTTTCTGCCAATGCACGAATTGTTTCTGTTATACCCTTGGTCGCATCAACCAACAGCAACACCGCATCAGCATCACTAACCGCATCCATGGCGGCCGCAACCATCGCCCGATCCAATCGTCTGGACGGCTTAAAAAAACCGGGCGTATCAACAAATATTAACTGTTTATTGCCCACCATTTTTACCGCACGCAAGCGAGTTCGCGTGGTTTGAACCTTGTGCGAAACGATGGAAACCTTTTGTCCCATTATTTGGTTTAATAATGTACTTTTGCCGGCATTTGTTGGACCAATTATCGCAACAAAGCCTGAATATGTGTTTTCTGTCATGATTGAACCATAGCACACCAATTCCAAAAGTGAACAAAAATCTTTAATTTATGCGTAAAAATAAGGATTGTTTTTCTGCAACCAATCAATTGTTGTCGCCATACCATGCCCATGGATAACTTCTGTATCTTTTGACAAATTCATATTGTAAATATTTTTTATTGATTGTAACAACATGTTTTCATCGCCACCTGGCAAATCATATCGCCCAATGGATTCTTGGAACAAAGTATCGCCAATTATCATAATTTTTTCATCTGGGAAATGATATGCCACGCCCCCGGGGGTATGCCCTGGCGTTTCAATAATATCCATAAATAAACCTGGCAAAATTTCTGTCCGAACCAATTCCAAAGATGTTGGTCGCACATCGTTTATCGTAATTGGTGGTAATCCAAAGTATGACAACAAATCATTCCCCCAACCAACCAGTCTGAAATCAGCATTATGCAAATACCATGGCACGTTATATTTTTGTGCCAACCTGGGTGCTGCGGCAATATGATCTGAGTGACCATGTGTCAGATAAATCGCACGCAATTTCAATTTATTTTTTTCAAGATATCCAACCCAATCATCAACACTGCCCCATGGGTCAAAAATAACACAATCAGAACCAACGGATGCAACCACAGATTGTGTATTCTGTGGCGGCATCTGTAATAAATCAAACTTATTGTTTCTTAGTTTTTGTTGTTTTTGCATTTTTCTTGACCGTTTTCTTGGCTGTTTTTTGCTGTTTACCAAATACAATTTCACGAATTTCTTCGCCCGTCAGGGTTTCTTGTTCCAGTAATGCATTCGCCAGTTTTTCAACAGTCTTTTTATTCTTTGTCAGATGTTTTGTTGCGTCATTATGTGCTGCATCCAGCCAGGCCTTGATTTCATTGTCAACCAATTCAGCCGTCTTTTCAGATGCGTTTTCTAATGCAGAACGTGTTCCGAATGTTCCGACCTGATTAATTGCTGCCAGACCAACACGTTTTGACAGACCGGCTGTTGTAATTGAATAGCGTGCCATACGGGTTGCAGCCGCAATATCGCTTTCTGCACCTGTGGTAATTTTATTCGCACCAAAGAAGATTTCTTCGGCACAACGACCCGCCAAGTAAATTGACAAATTCGCACGCACTTCATCCAATGTCATTGAAACCTTGTCATCAATTGGCAGGTGTTGAACCATGCCCAACGCACGACCACGTGGAATAATTGTCGCCTTGTGAATTGGATCTGTGATATCTGCATACATCAGACTTACAAACGCATGCCCTGCTTCGTGATATGCTGTTAATTTAATATCTTCGGGACGCATTTTACGGATTTTACGTGGCCCCATAATAATTTTATCACGTGCTTCTTCTATATCATCAGAACTAATTTCAGAACGTCCATTACGTACAGCATGTAATGCTGCCTCGTTCAACAGGTTTTCTAAATCCGCACCAGAAAAACCTGTGGTTCCACGTGCAATATCTTGCAAGTTTACATCGTCACCAACCTTGACTTTTTTTGCATACAAATCCAAAATTTCACGACGGCCCGCCATATCTGGCAATTCAATATAAACCTGACGGTCAAAGCGACCTGGACGCAATAATGCATGATCCAACATATCAACACGATTTGTTGCACCAATCACAATAATTCCTGTATCATTTGCAAAGCCATCCATTTCAATCAACAACTGATTTAATGTTTGCTCTCTGTCCTGATCGTTATATGAATGTGTTGAACGCTTTTGCCCAATGGCATCAATTTCATCAATAAACAATATGCATGGTGCATTACGTTTTGCCATTTCAAATATTTCTTTTATCTTGGCAACACCCAAACCAACGATAATTCCAGAAAAATCAGACCCAGACGCTGCAAAAAATGGGACATTTGCTTCACCTGCAATGGCACGTGCCAACAATGTTTTACCAGTACCGGGCTGGCCAGACAACAGAACACCACGTGGTACACGTGCACCCAAATTCTTGTATTTATCTTTATTCTTTAAGAAATCAACAATTTCTGCTAATTCTTGCTTTTCAGAATCAATTCCTGCAACATCTTTGAATGTTGTTTTTGGTTTGCCTGTGGCGATTTTAGTTGGATTTTGTCCAATTAAACTGCGACTAATTCCACTTGGGCCGCCACGACGAAAACCACGTAAAATCCAAAAGATAAACAACAATGTTAACAACAACGGTGCAAATGTCATCACACCTTCTAGGAATGTTTTAGATGTGTCAATTGTAATCGCAGTACCAGACTTTGCCAGGCCAGCCAACATTTCTGGGTCATATGTAATTGTTGCATTATATTTCGTACCATCTGCCAATACACCTGTAGCAGCATCACCACGAATTTCCATGGTTTTGATTTCATTAGAACGTCTGATAACATCAGAAAAAGATAATTCAACAGGACGTGAAACTGTAATTGTTTCACCATTGTTTACAGACATGTTATCCAACATAAACATACGTGTACCAACAGCAATCAGCAACACAAAAAACATTGCCAAATACATTGATGCACGATCACGTTTCTTAGAATTAGTGGGCAGCGATTTTTTTAAGTCTTTTAATTTTTTCATTTTTCTTCCTGATACTTGTTTTTGCACCTTCGGGGACAATCAAAATCTGATTCTTGAACCGTCGTAATGTACAATGCCCCAAAGTAAATTTACAATCCGACTTTAATTTACCTAGTGCAAAAAATAACGAATTCAAGCGTGGCTGATAATTATTTCCCCCAATCGTTTGTATTAATACACCTATGAACTTTAGACCAATATCGGGTGCCAGGTCAAATAGAAAAGAATCAGAAAATAACGCATAGTTATCATATAAAACAGCCCGAACCAACGTATCAATATTTGCGTCTAATGCACAGCGTGCACGTGATAGATTTTCAATCGCCAGTAAAATTCTGGCATCACTGATTCCTAGTTTTTCTGATAACAAATGACGATTTTTGCGAATTTTTACACGTGTATAACTTTCATCTTCATTCATTTCATCAGAAAAGTATTTAATGTTATTATCAATGCAATATTTTATCAAATCACTGCGAAAGATTCCCAATAAAGGTCGTAAAATTTTTACGCCATCACGATATGATTCTGGCTGCATCGCAGATAACCCAGACACCCCACTACCCCGCGACAAGTTCATCAAAAACGTTTCAATCTGGTCGTCTGCCTGGTGTGCAACCATCAATGCATCAATATTATTTTCAGCACACCAATCTGTCATAAATTTATATCGTACATCACGTGCGGCCGCTTCTAATCCTGTTGTTGGTTTGTCATTAGTCCAATAAAAAATCTGATACGGGACAGATAATTTTTTACATAAATCAATAACATATTTTGTTTCTGTGTCTGCAGCATCACGCAATCCATGATTTACATGCAACGCCGTTACATTCAGACCACTTTGTACAGCCCAATGTAACAAACATACAGAATCCACCCCGCCACTGACCGCAATCGCCAAACGATATCCAGAATATTTTTGTACAAAATCTAAAAACTTTTCATTCATTGTGGTCTTATTTTATGCTATAATTTATAAAAATAAAGGAAAAATAAAATGTCAGGTAAATTAAAATCTATCGCAGTATATTGCGGTCATCAATTTGGTAACAATCCTAAATTTGAACAAGATGCACGTGCTGTTGGCGAAATGCTGGCCAAGAACGGTATTCGTATGGTATTTGGTGGTGGTAACGTTGGATTAATGGGGACTGTGGCAAATGGTGCACTGGATAATGGCGGTGTGGTCAAGGGCGTATCTACGGATGATGTTATTGCACTGCAAGAACCCGCACACAGTGGCGTTGACATTCAAGTCGTAGATGGTGTAAATGAACGCAAACAAATTATGTTTGAAATGTCTGATGCGTTTATTATTCTGCCAGGTGGCATTGGCACATTAAATGAAATGTCAGATATTATGACAATGCAACAAATTGGCGAAACAAAAAAGCCGTTGTTCTTTTTAAATACAGATAATTTTTGGGCACCACTGTCTGAATTGATAAAACATATGATTGACAATGGGTTTGTTGGTAATATGGAAGAATATCATATGTACAGTGCAGATACAGTGGCACAACTGACAGAACAAATTTTAGGTTATTAAAATTCAAAGACTTTGTTGCGGGATGTGGTACCACGAACTAATTTAATGCTGGTTTTCGGAACATTATAAAATTCCGCCAGCATTTTTATTACGTCATTTGTTGCCTTGCCATTTGTTGGGGCGGTGGTAGTATGAATACGAACAATACCATCAGGTTGAACCTCTACCCGATTGCTTTTAGCACGTGGAATAACACGAACGTTTATTTTCATATCTTATAATTCCGAAATAAAATTTTGATATTCTGGTCGCTTATCACCAGAAACCAAATGCAGATGGAAATGAAATACAGACTGTTTAATAAACGGAGCGTTCGCACCGGCATTTGCCAAACAATTAAATTCACATTCTATGCCCAGTATATCGGCAGTCTTGGCAAAACAATCCCAAAAACCGGTCTGTTCTGCGACAGATGCATTTTTTGCAAAATCCAAGATATTTTCATATTCACCCTTTGGGATAACCAAAACGTGATTTTCAAATATCGGATTCACATCATGAAATGACATCGCAAATTCATTTTCACAAACACGATTGCATGGGATTTCGCCACGAACTATTTTAGCAAACACATTATTTTTATCATACATATTTTTATTCCCCTTGTATTTATAATACAGCATATTAAAATACAGACTTGAAATCAATCTTTTTTAGACTATATCAATAGCACAGGTTTTTAAGTTCAAGGAGATTATATATGTTCAAACCTTTACACAATTATGTCCTGTTGGAAAGATTAGAAGAAGAAAATATCACCGCAGGCGGAATTATTATCCCAGACAATGCCAAAGAAAAACCATCACGTGGTCGTGTTATTGCGACTGGTAATGGCACATATAATGGAAATGATTTAATACCAATGTCTGTCAAAAATGGCGATGTTGTTTTATTTGCTAAATGGGCTGCATCTGCCAATGAAGTTAAAATTGATGGACAAGACTATGTATTAATCAAAGAAACAGATATATTGGGAATCCTGGAATAAAAACGGAGAATAAATATGGCAAAAGATATTATTTTTGATACAGAAAAAATGGCGGCGGGTGTTGATAAACTGGCAAACGCTGTAAAAATTACAATGGGTCCAAAGGGACGTACAGTCGTTATTGAAAAATCATATGGTGCACCAGTCGCAACCAAAGACGGTGTAACAGTCGCCAAAGCAGTATCGTTGAAAGACCCGCAAGAAAATATCGGTGCACGCATGGTTCAAGAAGTCGCAAAAAAAGCTGGTGATGATGCCGGTGATGGCACAACAACTGCGACTGTGTTGGCACAAAAGTTAATTCGTGAAGGACGTCGTGTAATTGCCGCTGGAATGAATCCAATGGATGTAAAACGTGGTATTGATATGGCAACTGCGGCTGTTATCGCAGATATTGATAAGCATGCACGTCCAGTCAAAGACAGTGCTGAAATCGCCCAGGTTGCAACAATATCTGCAAATTCAGATTCTGATATCGGTGAAAAAATTGCAAACGCAATGGAACGTGTCGGCAAAGAAGGCGTTATCACCGTTGAAGAAGCCAAAGGATTAGATACAGAAATAGACGTGGTTGAAGGAATGCAATTTGACCAAGGATTTATGTCCCCATACTTTGTAACAAACAGTGAAAAAATGTTGGCAGAACTGGATGGTGCACAAATCTTGGTTTCTGAAAAGAAAATCACAGGTTTGCAAGCATTATTGCCAATCCTGGAACCAATTGCACAATCAGGAAAACCACTGTTGATTATTGCCGAAGATGTTGAATCCGAAGCATTGGCAACATTGGTATTAAACCGTCTGCGTGGCGGATTAAAGGTTTGTGCTGTCAAGGCCCCAGGCTTTGGCGACAGACGCAAAGAAATGTTGAAAGATATTGCAATTGTAACAGGTGCAACAGTTATTTCTGATGATATGGGCATGACATTTGATAATATCAGTCCTGCTGTGTTGGGAACCGCCAAGAAAGTTGTTGTTTCCAAAGATTCAACACTGTTGGCACATGGTGGCGGTGATAAATCTGCCATTGATGCACGTGCAGATGAAATTCGTGTTGCAATATCTGCATCAACCAGCGAATATGATCGTGAAAAACTGTCTGAAAGATTGGCAAAACTGGTTGGTGGCGTTGCCGTTATCAAGGTTGGCGGCATGACCGAAGTTGAAGTTAAAGAGAAAAAAGATCGTGTTGATGATGCACTGGCTGCAACACGTGCTGCGGTTGCCGAAGGTATCGTTGCCGGTGGCGGTATTGCACTGGTTCGTGCAGTGGATGCATTGAAAAATCTGAACGGTGCAAACACAGATCAAAATGTTGGTATTGATATTGTCCGTCGTGCAATTATTGCACCATGTGCACAAATTGCAGAAAACGCTGGCACATCTGGCGAAATCGTCGTCGGCAAAGTAATGGAATCATCTGATTATAACTTTGGTTATAATGCACAAAGTGGTGAATATGTTGATATGATGTCGGCCGGAATTATTGACCCAGCCAAGGTTGTAAAAACAGCAATTGCAGCAGCAGCCAGCACAGCGGGTGTAATGCTGACAACAGGGGCTGTCATGACAGAAATCCCCGAAGATAAACCTGCAACCCCACCAATGGGTGGCGGAATGCCGGGAATGATGTAAAAAAATGCCCCTGATGGGGCGTTTTTATTGTCTTATTGACAGCACATAAAATATCAGGTAAAATATTAGTGTAGTTATGATTTTATAACTATGGGGTGTGAGAACCCATTCAGAAGCGTCTATCAAATCTGTAAGTTGCACCGTTTGGTGTGCGTTTTCAGGATAGACGAAAAGACTCCTGATCAAATGGTCAGGAGGGCGTGCGAATATATTGAATAAGCAGCACAATTCTTCTGATTGTTCTCAACCTCCTGACCGCTTTTGAATATCAATGCGGTTTTTTTGTAACTATGGGGTTATACATATGCACAAGACGGTATTACTTTTATGCTTACTATTTCCGACAACCACCTTGGCGGAGATACCGACGACTAATTATGTAAATGGGGCGGTTGCAACACGTGTTGAT
>JAZNVR010000028.1:0-25662 GCA_045592905.1 Candidatus Enterousia sp. | reverse complement strand
GATTTGCGTGGATATATTGCTTTTGACAGTGAGGAAAAAGCACAAATTTTTGAAAAGTTTCTTAAGACTGGTAATGGCAGAATTTTTCAGAAAAAATATTTTTGATGATTGTTCCTGTTCTGATAATTTCTTCACAAAATTTTTGCCATTCGGATAAAAAGGCTATATAAACTTCAACAGTTGTTTCGGAGTCCGTTGAGTTTTGGATCTGGGGCACCAGAAATCTCCCATCTAATTTGCGTTTGTTTGTTTTGGTGTAACTAATTTTGCTATTTCATCATAGTTGTTTGGGTAACACATTATACAGGGGTTTTTTATACTCATGTTCGTATTAAAGTATTCTGGTGAAATGCTGTCGCATATTTTTTTGCTGCCGTATTCAAAAATCTTTAATCCTAGATAATTTGCGATTGGAATTGTGCCGGATACATCCCATAAATATGATTTTGTACAAATAGCCTTTGCTTGGTTAGTAAGAACATAAAAGCATTGTGAAACGGTTGAAAAGTAATCAAAAAATATATTATTAGAAATATTATTGTCTATATTATATTCCCAAGAATGAGCAAATGCAATTGGGGAATATGATTGTGTTTGTGGTAATAATTCTGTTTTTATTTCAGATTTTGTAAATGGATTTTCAACACGATATGCTTTATGGCCGTCAAAGTACAACAGTTCATTTAATTTAGGCATATATATAATTCCCATCAATGGTTTTGTGTTCTTATAAATGCCCACCGTAATCCCAAACAAATGATGTCCGTTTGCGTATTGAATCGTGCCGTCAATTGGGTCAATGACGAACTGATATTCTGATTTGTTGATTTCATCAAATATGTTATCGCCATATTTTGTTATTTTTTCTTCGTCAATAATCATATAGTTCAAATCAGAAAAGTTTTCTTGTAATGTTTTTTCAAATAAGTCAGATACATGTAAATCTGCCTGTGTCACAACCGAACAAACAGAAGAATCTTTGTTTAATAATGGTTTTATTGTTTTTTGTTGTTGAATTAAATAATCGCCAGCGTTTTTTACAAAATCTAAAAGTATGTTTATCATTTTTGTTACCTTCCTTGGGGCGTATTATATCTGAATCTTGGTGTTTTTTCAATATGTTGGGTATCTTTGTTATTGCAAATGTGTTTTTTCTGGTTTAGTATAGAGGTGTTGCAATGTTTGGCTGCGATGACGTGACTGACAACCACCGAGTGGCAAAATTGTATAAAAGTTATAAATCAGGGTGGCACCGCGCAGCCGTTTGAGTAAGACTTGCGCCCCTGAAATTTAATAACAATATGGGTGCCGAAAATCCGATTTTTTTCTGTGCCTAAAATAAAAAAGGGACCAAAATGTTATCGTTAAAATCAAAGTATAGAACACATACTTGTGGTGAATTAAACACCGCAAATGTTGGTGAAACAGTTGTTTTGTCTGGCTGGGTTCATCGTAAACGTAATCATGGGGCTTTGTTATTTGTTGACCTGCGTGATAATTATGGAATTACACAAGTTGTTTTTGATGGTGGTGATGAACAATTAGAACGTGTACATCCAGAATCTGTTATTAAAATTACAGGTACTGTTGTTGCACGTGATGCTGCTGCTGTAAATGATAAAATCCCAACAGGTAGTATTGAAATTCAGGCACAATCTTTTGAGGTTTTAACAAATGCCGATGTCTTGCCTTTCCAGGTTTTTGGCGAAGATGAAGTTGGTGAAGAATTACGTTATAAATATCGTTTTTTGGATTTACGTCGTGAAAAATTACATAATACAATTTTAATACGTAATAAAATGATGAAATGGTTGCGTGATAGAATGTGGGATTTGGGTTTTTCAGAATTCCAAACACCAATTTTAACTGCATCCAGTCCAGAAGGTGCACGTGATTTTATCGTACCAAGTCGTTTGCATCATGGTAAATTTTATGCGTTGCCACAGGCACCACAGATGTTTAAGCAATTGTTGCAGGTGTCGGGTTTTGATAGATATTTCCAAATTGCACCTTGTTTTCGTGACGAAGATTTGCGTGCAGACAGATTGCTGGAATTCTATCAGTTAGATATTGAAATGTCTTTTGTTGATTTGGCTGATATTCAGGCGGTTGGTGATGCTGTTATGCCAGATTTAGTGCGTGCGTTTGCACCAGATGCTAATATCTATCCGGAAATACCACATATCACATTTGATGATGCGATGTTAAAGTATGGATCAGATAAACCAGATTTGCGTAACCCTATTATTATTCATGATGTAACAGATGTTTTTCGTGGTTCTGATTTCGGAATCTTTGCAAATGCAATTGAAAATGGGGCTGTTGTTCGTGCAATACCAGCACCAAATTCAGCAGATAAACCACGATCTTGGTTTGATAAATTGGGTGATTATGCAGTTAAAGAACTGGGGCTGGGCGGATTGGCGTATATCGTATTCGCAGATGAAGCAAAGGGGCCTGTTGCGAAAAAATTAGACGCAGACAGAATTGAAAAATTACATCAAATTGCAGGTGATAATGCATCATTGTTCTTTGTTTGTGATGCTGTGGAACCTGCATCCAAGGCCGCAGGTAAATTGCGTAATAAATTGGGCGATGATTTAGGGTTGATAAATAAACGTGATTTTGCATTCTGTTGGGTTGAATCTTTCCCATTTTTTGAACCAGATGAAGAACGTGGTGGTGAACCAAAGTTTACACATAATCCATTCTCGTTCCCAATGGCAACATTGGAAGAACTGGATACAAAAAATCCATTTGATATCAAGGCTGCACAGTTTGATATGGTGTTAAATGGTTTGGAAATTTGTAGCGGTGGATTACGTAACTATAATCCAGATATTATGAAAAAATGTTTTAATATCGCAGGTTATCCAATAGAAGCAGTTGAAAAGAACTTTTGCGGTTTATATACTGCGTTCCAATATGGTGCACCGCCGCATGGTGGTTGTGCATTTGGTATTGATAGATTGGTATCAGAAATTACTGGATTTGGAGATAGCGTTCGTGAGGTTGTTGCATTCCCTGCAAACCAACGTGGACAAGATTTATTATTAGGAAGTCCGAACGAGGTTACAGAACAACAATTACGTGATGTTCATATTCAGGTAAGAAAGAAAAATTAAAACACCCCCCGTTTGGGGGGATTTTTTTAAGAAATCATACCTGTTGGATTTTGTGGTTTTATAAATATAATTCATGCCGATAACAAAGGTTTTTATAATGCATGATTTTATTGATAATGTTACACAAAATTTGAACTTGTCGTCATATCAAGCAAGTAAAGTAAAATCTAATTATGATAAGTATAATGTTTCAAGACTAGAAAAGCGTGGCGGTTTATTATATGCACCATATATCGTGCATGGTTTTTGGGGACGAATTTCACGTGCGTTGTTTGGTGTAAGGGCTGATTTAATTGGACAAAATGAAACAATATTATCTGCACATCGTAATATAAAATTTGGTGCAAATGGTTATCATTGTGTCAAAATCGGCAGATATACATATTATGCAGATTCAACAGGAAAAACCGTATCTTATGATGATTATGTTCGTGGTATAGGTAATTAAAATTTATTATGTGTTTTTACAAACGCACGCATAAATCCTGTATCTAGATTTTGCATAATCTCTGAAAGTGAATATTTACGTTCGTTGTCTGGCATAATACTTAATTCAATTGTTACAGGTGTTGGTGCTGTTCCACGCAGTGTTAAATCAAGTTCTGCTGTCATTTGACCATCTGTTATTGCTAGTCCGCCAATACAATTTGTGTGTCGCATGGACAATGTTAATGGTTTGGTTGTTATAAAATTACCATTATCATATTTGCCAATTAATTGTAATTGTTTTAGTTTTGTTTCGCCACCACCCAATGCATTAGATAATGCGTATTCTGCATTTAAACTGGTTATATTTTCCGCAGATGCGTAAAAATCATCAAATGACATACCGATTAAATAGCCATTGTTAAAGGTTAAATCAACAGTTCCAGACATGTTATAATATATGTCGTGTGCGATTTTTCCGTTTGTTGTAAAATTTAATTCACCTGTTATCATCGTGTCACGAATGTTTAATGGTAATTTTTTAGACAATAAATAACCGTTTATTAAAAATTGGTTCAATTGTGCAAAAATTTCATAGTTTGTTTTGTCTTTATCTATGGTTGCAAGAATATTTCCACGTGATGCATCTGTGATAGAAAATGTTTGCGAATTTTGTTTTAGTGAATATGTAAAATTTTTATATGTATTGTTGTTGTATGATAAACCACCTGCGGATAAAGATATATTTAATGGAATATCAAACAAAGTTAATATAGGGTCATTTGTTAAAAATTCTAGTTCGCTAAAATTATTTAAATATGATTTGTTTAGAATCGTATCAAGATTTAACAGGTTCGTATGTAATGTTACATTTTTGCCAGATACAGAACCTGTAAATTCATGACCAGATACACTTATTTTCAGGTTTGATATTTTATCTGCGTTATAATATCCAGAAATAATATATTTATCATCGTTTATAAAACGTAAATCAAGGTTTGGTAACCATGCTTTGAAACTGTTCCCTGTGATGTAAAAATAATTATCGTATACAGATAATTCCCATGTTTTATTATGTGGGGTAAAAACCAGCGTATTCTTTTGCCAGATAAAATCACCAGGTGTGTTTTTTATAAAATCTGGTATAAACGGTATGTTTATTTTTAGCCAATTTAGGTTTTTGTTTTTTGCAAAATCATATTGTGGCGTTATTCCTTGTTTGGTTACATGATACGTGCCACCAATATTAGTAAATGTAAATTTAATTGTTCCATGTGTTCCAAATTTATATGCCATATTTAATAGTTCTTGATTGTCTGGCATTGGTTGGTTTGATTTTATATTTATTTCAAACGCATCATTGTTAATATATAATGAACCATATAAATTTCCATATGTGAATTCAGAACAATTCCATTTTTCAGGTGTGCCAGAAAATATACACATTGTACTGGTGTTATTTATTGGCATTGTTATCATTATGTTTTGTGCACCGTTATTTGTGATTTCGCCACCTGTTATATAAATATCATCTGCAATAACGTTTTCAATTTGTAGTTTGTCTGGTGTCGCAATAACGTTGATTTTTATATGATTAAATGTACGATTTCCAAATGTTAAATCGCCATAAAAATCCAGATTTAATTTTGTTTCACTTGTTATCTTGTTTGGTTGTGTTAAAAATGAAAAGTCAAATGCAGTGTCGGTGGACACAAGGTTAATTTCTTTTTTTCCATCAGGATATATTGTAATACTGCCTGCAATATTGTCTGCATCTATGTTTGTGAACTTATAACCTGTGCCGCCATCCCATTCAAAATTTGTTGAAATCTTTATTGGTTGTTTGTTTCTTATATTATCAAAACCAATCCATTTTCCAATGTCTTTTGTTTCTACTTCTAGATGTCCACGTATGCTGCCATCTGAATAAAATTGACCTGTTACATCAAGTTTGTTGGTTTTGTTTTTTATATTAAATGTGTTGCCAATAAATTCAACGTCGTATTTATGTTTTGCAGAACGTATTGTACCATGAAATTGACCGTCTGTAAAATCAGCACGAATAATATGAAATTTATTGCCCATAAAATCAATGTTACTGTTGTATATTTTTATGTTATGATTAAACATCGCAGGACTTAAATTTTTAACATTTATATCTGCGTCGTATATGACAACAGCATCATTTAATTTTGCATTTTTTATATTAAACAGACTGTGAAATGGTATTGAAAACAAAACAGAACCGATTTTTGCGTCTGGAATTATAACATCGTGTGCGACAATTGTTGCACCGCCTGCCAAACTGAAATGTATATCGCCATGTAATTGTAATGGAACATTTGTTTGTTCATATACAGATTTTTCAATAATGTTTTTGAAACTGTTTAATGTAATCATTGATGGCAATATAATGCCAGCCAACAAAATTGTAGCAATTGTACATATGACAGACCAAAAAATTCTGCGTTTATATCTGGGTTTTAATGCCATTCTCTCTTTCCTTGTATTTTTATTATAATGGATTATATTTAAGATTGTTAATAAAAAAATGAAGAAAGCAGATTTTTATCTTGAATGTGATTATCAGCCTATGGGTGATCAGCCAAATGCAATTGCAGAATTGGTGGCTGGTGTTAGTGAAGGACGGCAATCACAGGTGTTGCTTGGGGTAACAGGGTCTGGAAAAACATTTACAATGGCAAATGTTATTGCAGAACTTGGGCGACCTGCATTAGTTATGGCACCAAATAAAATTTTAGCAGCACAATTATATACAGAAATGAAATCCTTTTTTCCACGAAATCATGTTGAATATTTTGTTTCTTATTATGACTACTATCAACCAGAAGCATATATGCCAACAACAGATACTTATATTGATAAAGATGCTTCTATTAATGAGCAGTTAGACCGTATGCGACACAGTGCAACACGTGCCATGCTGGAAGAAAGAGATGTTGTTGTTGTTTCAAGCGTGTCTGCAATTTATGGTATGGGATCACCAGAACAATATGCTGGTATGCGTTTGGTGTTAAATGTTGGTGATTGTGTTGCAATTCAAGATGTCTTGCGTTCGTTGGTGGATATTCAATACAAAAGAAATGATGTGGCACCATCACGTGGTGAATTTCGTGTGCGTGGTGATGTTTTGGATGTTTTTCCGTCGCATGCTGTGGACAGGGGATGGAAAATCTGTTTTTGGGGTGATGAAATTGAAGAAATATGGGAATTTGATACGTTAACAGGGGCAAAATTACAAAAACTAAATCGGGTTGCTGTTTATCCAAATACACATTACGCAACACCAATGCCCAGCGTTTTACAAGCGATATCTAAAATTAGGGCAGATTTAAGCGAAAGATTAGAATACTTTCATCAAAATATGAAATATATTGAAGAGCAGCGTTTGCGTGAACGTGTGAATTTTGATATTGAAATGATGGAAAGTACAGGTACGTGTCGTGGGGTTGAAAATTATTCTAGATATTTATCTGGCAGATTGCCGGGACAACCACCGCCAACATTGTTTGAATATTTACCACAAGATGCTGTTTTGTTCATAGATGAAAGTCATGTAACTGTACCACAAATTGGTGCGATGAGTCGTGGTGACAGGGCCAGAAAAGAAACATTGTCGCAATATGGATTCAGATTACCGGCCTGTATTGATAACAGACCTTTGACGTTTGATGAATGGGATAATTTGCGTCCACAAACGATATTTGTGTCTGCAACACCAGCAGATTGGGAACTAAATCAATCTGGTGGTATTGTTGCACAACAGGTCATTCGTCCAACTGGGTTGCTGGACCCTGTGTGTGATGTACGTCCAACAATGTATCAGGTTGATGATTTATTACACGAGGTAAAAAAAACAACAGGTCGTGTTTTGGTTACTACTTTAACAAAAAAAATGGCGGAACAATTAACGGATTATCTGAATGAAAACGGTGTTCGTGCAAAGTATTTGCACAGCGATATTGAAACACTGGAAAGAATAGATTTATTGCGTGATTTACGTTTGGGAAAATTTGATGTTTTGGTTGGAATTAATCTGTTGCGTGAAGGTTTGGATGTTCCAGAATGTGAATTGGTTGCTATTATGGATGCGGACAAAGAAGGTTTTTTACGTTCAACACGTTCGTTGATTCAGACAATCGGACGTGCCGCACGAAACGCAAATGGTCGTGTTATTTTGTATGCAGATAAAATTACAGATTCAATGCAAAGTGCGCTGGACGAAACAGAACGCAGACGTAAAATTCAAATGGAATATAATGAGAAAAATGGTATTGTTCCAACAACTGTTACCAAGGCTGTCTTTGCAGAAGTTGGTGATGTTCAAGAAAAAACAGATAAAAATCGCAGATTTGTTTATGATAAATCTGGTGGGGTTATGGATGCTGATTCTATACGCAAGGAAATAAAAAAGTTAACGCAAAATATGCACAAGGCGGCCGAAGATTTAGAGTTTGAATTAGCAGCACAAATTCGTGATAAAATACATTATCTTGAAGATAACTTGTTGTTGGTGGAGTGAAAAATGAAAGAATTTATATTGTCTGATATTCATCAAATGCGTAAATGGGCGACAGAGTTTGCAAAAACGTTGTCTGCACCTGTGGTTGTGGCATTGCATGGCGATTTAGGAATGGGAAAGTCTGAAATTGCACGTACAATAATTCAAACGTTGCGTGGGGCAGATACTGTGGTGCCCAGTCCAACATTTACAATTGTACAAAATTATGATGGAATATCTCATTTTGATTTGTATAGATTAACAGATGTGTCAGAATTAACAGAAATAGGACTGTTAAATGCAATTGAAAATGATATCACGTTAATAGAATGGCCAGAAATTGCCAATAATGCGTTGCCACAGGACACAATTCATATTTATATCTCGGAATTTAATAATGGTCGCAAGATTGTTGTGAAATAGTTACATTGCACGTAACAGATAACCACGCCTGAACATACATTTGCGATATGCACCAACAGATTTTGATGTCGTGTTACGTGGAACAGACATTAAACTGCGTTGGCCAACATCACGATATTCGTTTGATTGAAACGTTACCCATAAACCGTCCCAATCTGGCATAATTCCACTTTGATTCGGTGCAATCAGTTTTGCAATCCTGGAACGAGGCTGATATGACGGCTTGTTTATTCCCAGACACGATTTATGGTCACGAACAAATTGTTCTGTGGTAACAGCTTCGTTTTCCCAATTAAGTATGGTCGCATCATCAATGCTGCCACGATTGGCAGATGCACAAGCAGTTAATATCAGTAAAAGTGGTAAAATTTTTATTCTCATATTTTATATTATAATTTAATTGCCTTTTTAGGGCAATAGTTTTTATAATGTAAAAAAGAGAGAAAGGATTTTATCAATGGCAATAAATGTTCAACAGTTTATAAAGTTGGCTAATTTGTATAATCAGACCACAATGGTTATGTCTGCCGTTTGTGTGCAAAAGGGCGGAATTGCAATAGAAAATTATGTTGGGCGTTTTTATGCTGCAGATTTATTAGAATATATTGTAGAATACGGAAGACGTTTAATCGCCCAGGATAAAAACTTGTCGCCTGATATAAAAAATCTAATCGGACGGTTTGCTGCATCGTTTGAACGTGTCAAAAATTTAACAACACCAACACAAAAGCCAATACATGAAATGACGTTGGAAGAATTTGAAAAGGTTATGAATATTTGATATAAAGTACTTTGATAACAAAGGGGAATATAAAATGTTTTGCTTGAAAAAATATATAAGGGCGGTTTTGATTGGGGTTATGTTGCTGGGGTGTGCACAACAACAACCACAAGAAATGATGCCGTTATATGATACAGTTAATGTTGTTGATAATTTGGTTATTAATGAAAATTCTGTACCGATTTTCCCTAAAAAGGCTGCATTAACAACGGATACAGCACGACGTTTTTCTATTGAATTGCCAAAACGGTGTGAGGTTGATTGGAATAATCAAAAGGTTGTGTCTGTTGTTCCAGAAGAAAGGGTGGAAATAGTTCGTTTGGGAACAGGGGATGCGTTGCCTGAATTGAAAGTGGATGATTATGAATTCAAGGATCTGACAGTTAAACAGGCGTTGGATAAACTGTTGATAGGGACAGATGTGTCGGTTGTAGAAGATGAAAGTTTGTATGAAAAAATAACAGGTACTATTTCATCTGGAACATTGGCAGACGCCATAGAATTAATGACCAAGATGGGACGTGTTTATTATTCGTATGATGCACATAATGGTGAATTGCACTTGTCGCATCGTGGTAAGTGGTTGATAAAAATGCCGCAAAACGAAACGATTATTATGGCGTTGTTGGATGCAATGCATGGTGCGGATATGCGTAATTTGTTGGTTGATTGGCAAGACAAGACAGTTGTATTTGAAGGAAATTATCAAACAGAACGTGAAGTTGCAAAGATAATTGCGGATATTGCCAGCAAGAAATACATGATTGCATGGGATATTGATGTTTATCGTGTTTATCCACGTACAGACAATCCAATTGTTTGGATGAATTTGTTGCCTGCATTTGGTGATAAAAATATAAAAATGTCAATACCTGGGGTTGTTGGGCGTGCGTTGGTTGTAGGACCTGAAATTAATACTAAAACATTACAAGAATTCTTGGCACAACAGGCAAATGTCGTGTTGATTTCACAGGGAACATTTGCAATACCAAATGGTTGGCAGTCCAGATTTGATATTGGTCAATGTGGTAAAGAAGAAAGATTGGAAACGGATTTGATTGTTGGTGCGACTGGAACGTATGGTGATTTTGGTGGTCGCAAAAAGATAGATGCTAAAATTGTTTTGCGTACATCAAATGGCGAATTGTCTTCGTTTAATATTCCTTCAACAGTTGGTGATAATTATGTTATTGTTGGTATCCCAACACATTCTTTTGTTACAACACCTGAAACATTGATATCGCCATTTGCAGAATTAGTGGTATTTATGTCCCCACGTGTAATATCTGTGGTTGATGGTGTAACTGGGCACGATGATAATACCGACGATTTAATTGGTGATGCATTGCGTGATTTCTTGAATGAATAGGATATGATATGTTTTCAAAACTGGAAAGAAAAATTGCTTTTAGATATTTAGGTGCCAAAAAACGTGGTTTTGGTTCTGTTATATCGTGGGTATCATTGATTGGTATTATGTTGGGTGTTGCAACGTTAATTGTTGTAATGTCTGTTATGGGCGGTTTTCATGATACGTTATTAGGACGTATTGTTGGTATGAATGGACATGTTGTTGTTTATCATCAAGATGGTGCAATTGCAGATTTTGATTTCTTGATTGATAAAATGAAACAAAACAAAGTTGTTGCAGAAAATATAACTGGTATTGTTCCAATCGCAGAAGGTCAAGTTATGGCAACTGCGAATGGTAATAATACAGGTGCAATGATACGTGGTATTCGTATGTCTGATTTGGCAGAAAAAACAAAAACAGGTACACGTATATATGGTAAAGATTTATCTGCAATTACAGATGGCGAATTGGTTGCTGGTGCATCTTTGACACGTGCGTTGCGTGTTGGAATGGGTGATAAAATTTCATTGGTTTCTGCAAATGGTGCAACACCAACACCGTTTGGTTCTATGCCACGAATTATGTCTTATCCGGTATTAAGTTCTTTCTTTATGGGGATGTACGAATATGATTCAGGATATATTTTTATGCCATTGGAAACAGCACAAAAGTATTTGAATATTCCAAATTCAGTTACGCATATTGATTTGTTTCTGAAAAATCCAGAAGAAACAACAGATGTTGCATCGGCATTGGCACGCTTGTTACCAGATGGTTTTGTTGTTCGTGATTGGCGTGATTTGAATCGTGGTTTTGTTGGTGCGTTACAGGTTGAATCAAATGTTATGTTCTTGATTTTGTTGCTGATTGTAATTGTAGCAGCGTTTAATATCGTTTCGTCTTTGGTTATGTTGGTCAAAGATAAAAATAAAGATATTGCTGTATTGCGTACATTTGGTGTTTCACGAAAATCAATGATGAAAATTTTTGTGTTATCCGGTACTTCAATTGGTATTATTGGTGCGTTCTTTGGTACGATATTGGGTGTTGTTATTGCGATTTATATTGAACCAATCAGACAGTTCTTTCAATGGTTGACAGGACGTGATTTATTCCCTGCAGAACTGTATTATTTATCAGAATTACCATCTAAGTTGGTTTGGACAGATGTAATTGGTATTGCGTTTATTGCGGTTGTGTTGGCTTTTTTGGCAACATTATATCCTGCATGGAAGGCCGCAAATACAGACCCTGTGGAAGTGCTGCGAAATGAATAATATATAAAAGGAAAGTTTTTAATGGCGAATATTTTGAATTCTTTATCAAGGGTAAAACAAGGCGATGTTGTATTGTCTGTTCGTGATATAAAAAAGACTTTTATAGAAGGTGGTCAGCCGTTACATATTTTGCGTGGTGGTGGCTTTGATTTGCATCGTGGCGAAATTATCGCATTGGTTGGACAGTCTGGTTGTGGAAAATCAACATTGTTGCAGTGTGTGGGGTTGTTAGATAAACCAAGTGGTGGCAGTATCGTTATTGGTGGGGCTCCTGTCCAGAAAATGGACGAAGATATGCGTACACAAATTCGCAGAAATAAAATTGGTTTCGTTTATCAAAAGCATAACTTGTTAACAGATTTTACTGCATTGGAAAATGTTGTGTTGCCAATGTTGGCAAATGGCGTTGAAGAATATGTAGCAAACGCATATGCAATGAAATTATTGCGTGCAACAAATGTCGCACATCGTGCATCACATTTGCCAGGTGAAATGAGCGGTGGTGAACAACAACGTACCGCATTGGCACGTGCATTGGCAAATAAGCCTGATATTTTATTGGCAGATGAACCAACTGGGAATTTAGACCCGCAACATGCAAGTACTGTATTTGATTTGTTGTTGGATATTGTAAGAAAAAATAAAATGGCAATGCTGTTTGTTACGCACGATATGAATTTGGCAAATAGGGCAGATAGAAAAATAACAATTCACAACGGGGTTGTTCAATAGTATAATCTGATAAAACAGGAGAGGGAATATGAAAAAGAAACAGTTGAAAAACACCAAAAAAATAAAAAATTGTGTTTATAGTCGCAGCCAGAAAATTAAGGGCTGGTTGGCTTTTATTATGTTGTTTGTTTGTGGCGTTATGGTCGGATTGGGACTTGGACAAAATAATACTAATCCAAAACAATCTTTGGGTCAGACAATAAGTGAAATTCAATCAGAACAAAAAGAAGCATGCAGTGTTGTTGAAGAAATTCAATTACGTTGGTTGTTTGATGAAAGTTCTGCAAATATAGAAGACCATGAAAGCAATATTCGTGTTTATGAAACGTTGTTCCAGCATGGATGTTCTGAAAACAAAGATAAATATCGTGCGGCAATTGCACGTGAAATGGAAATCGTTGATGCATTAGGTGGCGAACAAAAAAACTTGTCAACATGTGAAAAGATAGAGGCTTCTTTGCTGGATACGTTGCCGCCTGATGCTGTTAATACAAGACCAGGTGAAAGAATTATGCGTGCAAAAATTTATGCAAATCTGTCAGAACGTGGTTGTCCAGAAAATACAGCAAAGTATGTTGAAATGGCAAAACAAGAATTGGAAATTTCACGTGCGTTGGTAGATGACGCATTTCAACGACATGAAACAATAGATGTTGTTGAAACATATAAACGTCTGAATATGCAGGCAGCAGCAGAAGAAATTTTTGATGCTGTAAAAAAATTAACAAATCCTGCAATTGATTTTATATTGCAAGTTGAACAAATAATAAATGAACAATAAAAGGTAATATAATGAAATTGCTAATTGCATTGTTTGGAATTGTTGTTGCAACAGGTTCTTTTGCACAAGATACAGAAACAACACCCGCTGTTGTAGAACGTATAACGTGTTCTGATATTCAAGAACAGATTACAGAATTGTCTGAAGTTGAAAACCCTGATCAAGAAACAACGGAACAAATATACAGATTGAAAAACGATTTTAGATTAAAATGTTCTCGCAGTGCTGGGAAACGCAGATCATCTGCATCTGGTCGTGTAGTTATTCAAGTGTCAAAAGATAAAGATATTCCAGAAGAAGATAAAACTTTGATAGAAGATACAGATGAAAAAACAGAAGTAACAGATAATCAATCTGTGGCAGATACAACAGAGTCAGAAATAAAAATAGAAGAAAAATCAACAGAAACAACTGTCGCAGAAGAAATAGATGAAGAAGCGTTATTAGAACAAGAATTGGCGTATCTGGATGCAGGATTATGTGCAGATGGAACAAAGCCAAATAAGTTTGGTTGCTGTGGCGATGAAATATTCAAAGATCTGGGGAATACTGTTTTTGCATGTTGTCCAAAAACAGGTGGGGATTGTTTTCCACCAATAGAAAAAAAGGAATAAAAAATGAAAAAAAATGTAAAGAAAAAAACAACTAAAACAACAAGAAAAATTTCATGGTTGCAATGCTTTATTGCTTTTGTTTTGGGGGCATTGTTGGGAATAATTGTGTATGCTAATATTGATTCTTTGTCGTTTGGAACAGATTTGAAGTGTCTTGATGGAACAACACCAGATTCAAATGGGTGCTGTGCAGGTGAAATTTATACTGATATGGGTGACCTTGGGTTTAATTGTTGTCCACAAACAGGTGGTGATTGTTTTCCGCCAATCAGATAAAAATAAAGTCGTGCCGCCCGATTGGGCGGTTTTTATTTACCTAAACACAGTTGACCAAATGTCATGTCCATAACTTCGGCTGCGGTGATGGTGCCAAGTATTTTTCCAATTGCATCTGCGGCACGTCGTGTGTGTTCCGCAAATATATCATAATTGTCGCCAGCATCAATTGCGTGTTGCAATTCATTGTGTGCAGATTCCAGTAATGATTTTGTGCGTGCATTTACGGAAACTGTTGATTCTGTTCCGTCAAACATATTATGAATTTTTTGACGTAATGTTTGCATTAATTCATTCATCCCCTTGCCAGTTTTTACAGATGTATAAATTGCGTTTTTTATATCATGGCATTTTGTTGTATCGGATTTATTTATGACAACAATCCTGTTGTCGGAAATTTCGTTGTGTTCCACAGATTCTGGCGTATAGACATGAATAATAATGTCTGCATTTTCAATTTCAGACAATGTGCGTTCAATACCAATATTTTCAATCGTATCATCTGTTTCACGAATACCAGCTGTGTCAGACAGGTTTATCATAAACCCATCAATGTCAAGTGTGCTTGACACAACATCACGTGTTGTTCCTGCAATATCAGACACGATTGCACGATTTGTGCCAACCATGTAATTAAATATTGAAGATTTGCCAACGTTTGTTTCGCCAGCTAAAACGACGTTTATTCCACCACGAATGCTGCGTGCAGTTTTATATTGTGCCAACGATGTGCCAATTTCGTTGCATAATTGTTCTGCTTTTTTACGGATGGTATTGCCAATATTTTGGGGTAAATCATCTGGACTGTAATCTAATATGGCCGCAGCGTATGCAGAAATTTCAATCATTTTATTACGCCATGTGTTGTATATTTGACTGTCAAACCCCATCATAGAACGCAAGGCGTGTTTGCGTTGCATATCTGTTTGTGCATCCAGTAATGCTGCCAATCCATCAATATCGGACAAGTCCATTTTGTTATTATAAAATGCACGTCTGGAAAATTCCCCGGGTGTTGCCATACGCATACCAAGCACAGACAGGTAGTCAAAAACCTTGTTTATAATCGCAGGTGCCCCATGTGTGTGTAATTCAATAACATCTTCGCCTGTAAAACTGTGTGGGGCAGGGAAGTATATTGCCAAACACTGGTCAATCAGTTCGCCATTTTCATCATGCAGATTTGTAAAGTATGCATGACGTGGTTTTGTTCCCCCAATGTTAGGGGATACAAAAGTTGAAAATGTATCTGATAAATTTTCGCCAGATATACGAATGACGGCCACGCCAGATTTACCATGCCCACTTGATAATGCAAAGATTGTATCGTTATTATTCATGTTGTGATGCCTGTTGTTTTAATAAATTTTGTTCCATTATACGGGCGATTTGTGATACGCGACTTTCAATGCCTGATGGATTAATTATTTTTCCGCCCAATGGGTGTTTTGTTGCAGTTTGCTTCATTATTTCAATTAATTCATCTTGCCAGTTTGGACGTGTAAAGAATATCGTGTTGTCCTGTAACGCACATGCAAATATGCCCGCTAGATATGGATATGTAGAACTGGCACCGCCAAGTCTGGTGTAATAGTATCCGCCCTTGAAATATGGGGTTGTTTTACCGTCTGTTGGAATGCCGATTTTATTTTTTAACCATGGTTTGGTTTCGTCAATACCAAAGCGTTTATCGTAATAAATAAAAGGTCTGTGTTTGTAGTAACCACCTATAACCATAATGCCATTTTTTTCACATTCTGCGAATAATTCATTTGATTCTTTTGCAAATAGGTCGTCAGACCTACCCCAACTGCAAGATAAAAATCTGATTTTTTTATTTTCTGGTAATGTTTTATTTATTTCCAAAACACGACGAATTGCCATGTTGAAATTTTTTCTGTGATATATTTCTTTTCTTTTTAATATTTCAATCGCTTTTAAAAAAGGATTTTTTATTATCCAATTGTTTGCAGCAAAATAATATATATCAGCATCAGGTGCAGTACCTGTTGTTTTTCCAGCTGCACAACCGACAACCAAACTGCCATGATAATCTGGGGTTGTTGTATCGTTTTGTGGCCATGTACCAACCGCTTCATAGTGTTTTATTCTGTCTGCATATTCTGGGTGTTCACGATTTAGTCGTTGATCAATAATTGCGATACCAATATTTTTACCTGTTTTTCCAATGCTGTGTACATCCGTCATTTCTGATGGTTGTTTTGAATCTTCCAGTAATTGTTGTGGATTTATTTTGTCTGTGATATCTGTTGGCCAAATTACATTGTCGGTCCAACTGACAATAATACCTGTATCTTCAAAAGATGTTTGACCTGTCATAATTTCTGATGAAATAGTAATATCAGATAAATCACAGTCGTGTATTTTTCTGAAACTGGAACGTTTAGTATCAAATTCTTGTTGTGTGATTTTTTTCATATCTTATTTTCCATGACTTATTTCTTTTAATGCCATTGGGACCAGTTTTGATACATCTGCATCTGGATTTTCATTTACCAATTTTTGTGCCATTTCAATTATATCAAGACGTTTATACCCCAATGTTTCCAATGCCATCAATAAATCTGGCAGTGCAGACGATGTATTGTTTTGTGTGTCGTTTGTAAACAGTGTCGCAGATACACCACCAACCTTGCTTTTTAGTTCAACAATGATTTTTTCTGCCATTTTTTTCCCAACACCAGGGGCGGTTGCAATTGTTTTTGCGTCCCCAGTCGCAATTGCAGATAATAATGTGTCTGATTTTATTGTGCCCATTATTGCCAATGCAACCTTGGGGCCAACACCGGATACACCTGTTAACATATTAAATAAATCTTGGGATTGAATACTGGAAAAACCAAACAGGCGAATTGAATCTTCACGTACAACTGTTTCAATCCACAGTTCAACGGTTGATTTATGTGTCAGATATTCTGGGGTAAAAACCTTGTATCCAACGCCACCTGTCAATAAAATAATAAATCCATCACCGATATAGTCAACAATGCCTTGCAATTTTCCAATCATTTGTTATCCTTTTGGTGTAATTTTAATCTAAATAAATAAAAAGGTCAAATATGAGTGGACACAGTAAATGGCATAATATTCAACATAAAAAAGGTGCCGCAGACGCAGCACGCAGTGGTTTGTTTACAAAACTGGCTCGTGAAATTACAATGGCGGCAAAGTTGGGCGATAAAAATCCAGATAATAACCCAAGACTTCGTTTGGCAATATTGACAGCACGTAAAAACTCAATGCCAAATGATAATATTAAACGTGCAATTGACAAGGCGTCTGGGGCAAATACTGAAAGTTATGAATCTGTACGTTACGAAGGTTATGGCCCAGGTGCTGTTCCTGTTATTGTAGAAGCGTTAACTGATAATCCACGTCGTACCGTACCAGAAATTCGCAATATTTTTGGTAAAAATGGTGGTAATATGGGCGAAGAAGGATCTGTTGTGTTTATGTTTACACGTGCAGGTCAGATTATGTATCCTGCATCAATCGGCAAAACCGAAGATGAAATGATGGAAATCATTATGGAAGCAAACGCAGATAATCTGGAAACATCCGAAGAGGGCTTTATTATCACAACAAAACCAGAAGATTTTGTAAACGCACAAAAATATCTGGCTGATATTTTGGGCGAACCAGAACAGGCAGAATTGACATGGTTGCCAAATATGCCAATGGACTTGGATGATGAAACGTATGCAAAGTTAGAAAAACTAGTTGATGCGTTGGATGCAAATGATGATGTGCAGAAGGTGTTCACAGCCGCTGCCTAGTAAAAATTAAATCTAATGGCATATCTAAAGTGGGTTGGTAATGGTTCATGTAACTTCTGTACACTACACCATTACCAACCCGTTTATCTATACCATTATCTTTAATTTTCTTGCTAATACTGAAATGCGCTGGCATTACTTTTATATAAATTATTCTAATTTATTTTTTCACTAATCGTGGGAATTGTGATGAGATGGTACTTGGCAGATGTTGAAAATGCAATTGTTCGGGCAAAAAAGAAAATTGCCCCTGTGGTTGATGATGTGGTCAATGATTTAAAATTACCAAAAAATACAGATGTTTTTGCAGTGGGTGGTTTTGTTCGTGATGCGGTCTTGGGGGAACTGACCAATACAAAGGTTGAATCAAAAGATATTGATTTAATATTATCACAAAAACTAGATTTATCAGAAAATCAAAATGTTTTATGGAAACAAGAAAATTCTTTTGGTGGGATAAAATTAGGATTAAAAAATTTCCCAGAAGTTGATATTTTTGATAAATATTTTGATTGTCCTGAAACAATAGTCAGTCAATATTTTGATTTTAATTGTAATTCTATTTTTTACAATAATAAGACACAGCAAATTTTGGCCGCAGCGCCGTTTTATGCGTTTACATCAAATAAAACAATAGAATTGGAAAGTTATCTGATATCAGGTGATAAACTTAAAACATTGTATCAAGATCCGTCACTTGTTTCACGTGCGTTAAAATTTCAAGTTTTGTTTCGTGAAAAATACGGCATAGATGCCAGATTGTCTTGGACAATTTTATATTTGTTGCAAAATATGGATAAACAGACAGAACAAAAAATGCTTAAATATACACAGCAAAAAATAAAAGATGATAATTTAAGAAAACAGGTAATAGAACAATATCATAACATAAAGCGTCGGTAATATAATCAAAGTATTCGCATTGTGTTTGTGTGGGCCAGGGCGATTGCAATTGCGTCTGCTTCGTCTGCGGTTTTTGGGTTGGCGACAGGTAACAGTATTTTTACCATTTTATCAACAGAACTTTTATCTGCATGACCGGCACCGGTTAAGGCTTTTTTTATTTTGTTAGGTTCGTATTCAAAAATCGGAATTTCTTGATTTGCAATTGCAACAATTGCAGCAGATCGTGCATGCCCCAGTATTAATGTTGTTTTTGGATTTTTATTTACAAATGTTATTTCAATACTGCATTCATCTGGTTTAAATGTTTCACATAACTTTGTAACTTCACGAAAGATTGTAGTCAGGCGTTGTGCCATTTCTATTTTTGGGTTTGGTAAGATTACACCGCTGGCAATATACCTGCGACTGGACCCTGCGGTGTCAATAACCGCCCAGCCAGTATGTAATAATCCAGGGTCAATGCCCAATATGCGTTTTGTCATTTCTTGGTTGTTTTTCGTTTAGTTGTTTTTATTTCGGTGGCAGATAATATGTTACGATTCATAAATAACAAACGATATGTTGTGATTTTGTATTTATTGCCAGTATGAATTTTTTTGTTTAATTCTTTTGCGTGCCACTGGATAAAAATATCATTGTTGATTGTAAATGTTTTATTATTCTTTGTTTTAATAACATTATTTGTTCCAAATAGTTTTATTTGTTTTGCCTTGGCAGAAATGGTTACTGTTTCTGTATGCATGGTGAAAAAAATGTACGCCAGTTCAAGTAAAAGCAGTCCAGCCAAATCACATATGTAATACCAAAATCCAGATATGTTGAAAAAATCTTTACAGAAAGTATCTATGGCAATTCCAACCAAACAAAATAATATAAAGTCTGTAAATTTTTGGCGACTGCTTTGTAATAATAAAACAATCATAATAAAAAATATAACGAACAAAAATACAAGTGCAAAATCCATACGTTGTTCCTTTTTATTTTCTGAAACTTATTTTTCCAACTGCGTCGTATCCAAAATATTTGTTTATGCGTTTTATTATCTCGTCTGATTGATATGACAGTTGTAATGTATATGCAGGATTGGTTGGACGAATTATAACATTAAATGTTTTATCCCGATTTTTTTTGATTGCTGCTAGTTTTGCAATATTTGCGATATCATCGCCCATTATTTCATTCCAACGATTCATCAGGTCAGAGTCAGATACATGGTTGTTAAAAATTTTTATAAGTCCACCAAGTGCCCCCGCAATTGTTTGCGGACGGGCCAGACGTTCGTTTAATTTTTTATCGTGGTTTGACATATGTATATTCTTTTGGCATCAAGATAAACATTTTTCCTTGGGCGTGTTGGCCTTGGGCGAATTTATATGCTTCATCCCCCTTGCCAAAGAAAATGTCGGCACGTATAAATCCACGAATTGCACTGCCTGTATCTTGGGCAATCATCAATCTGCGGAATGCACGTCCATCAGATAGATTTGTGCTGATGTATACAGGTAATCCCAATGTGTACAAACTATCATCCATGGCGACACTGCGTATCTTTGACAGTGGTGTACCCAGTTTTCCAATTACGTCAGGTGGCGTTGATTCATAAAAATACACGTATCGTGGATTTTTATAAATAACATCTTTGGCGAGTGTCGGGTTGGCTTTCAGGTGTTGCCATACGGCTTCGGATGAATAACCGCCGGATGGGCGTATTCCACGACTGCGTAATTCTTCGCCAATTGATTTGAATGGCATATCATTTACTGCACCAAAGTTTAATTTTACGTCTGTGCCATCTTCTAGTCTTAAGTTGCCACTGCCTTGGATTTGCAGGTTTTGTACATCAACAATATTTGCCCAGTATAAAACACGTCCAATTTTTTGTTCTACGATGTCTTTTTTAGAGACGCCTTTGTAGTTTCTGCCATCTGATGGTACTGCCATTAATGGTTCGTTACATTGTGCGGTCTGTGTGCGACATGCTGGAATTATTGGGGAATAGTATCCGGTGTATGTGCCAGTATCTGTACCGTTTTCATTAAATATTTGATATGGCTGGAAATGAGATTCAAACCATGCACGAACAGTTGCAGTATCTGCAGATGCACTTGGTAACATGCGACATTTTTCTGCGAACAGTTCACGGTCTGGAATTACACGCCCAACGTATTGAATTTTTGCTTTGCAAGAATTGCGAAATGCTTGCAGGGCATATCGCACATCGTCATCACGCCAACCTGGTAACTGACTGTATGAAACTGCCTTTAGATTTGATGGGATTATAGAATTGTCGCCAGATATAGTCGGGGTGGATAAATCGCATCCTGATAATATAAAACCGCAAAAAAACGCTATAATTCCGCTTTTTATAATAGATATGTTAAAAAAAGACATTTTTATAATCCCCCCACTTGTAAAATATTTTAATAATGCTATATTATCATAAAACAAGGACACAAGTCCAGACATTAAGGTCGCCACGAATACAAGCAAGGAGAAATCATAATGGCAAAATTTAATATTATATCCCAGTTCTTGAAAGATATTTCTTTTGAAAGCCCAAATGTTCCAGAATTATTTTTCAAAAGTGATAACGGTCAGGCAAAATTAGAAATTAATATTGATATTCAAATCAAGGGTGCAGAAAATAATTTGTTTATGGTTGATTTGATTACAAAAGTTCATTCAAAATTGGAAAATGGTGATAAATCTATTTTCTTGATTGAATCTACTTATTCTGGTTTGGTTCAGATGGAAGAAGAAAAAGATGAAGAAGTAAAAAAACGTACATTGCTAATTGATGTTCCAACATTGTTGTTCCCATCTGTTCGTGCGTTAATTACACGTTTGACATCTGAATCAGGTTTCCCAACGTTTGCAATGCAACCTGTGGATTTTGCACAGCTGTATGCACAAAAGAATCAAAAAAATTAAAAATATTTATAAATAATTAAATAAGGTTGGTAATGGTTGTTGCGACTGTGTGTGCATATGCCATTGCCAGCCTTTTTTTATAATTATATAAATTTATGTTGTTCTGTATTTTTTAATGTCTTGCCTTGATTTTAGATTTTATGTTATAATTCGTGATGAATATCAAGAGAGAGAATTATTTGGCTGGTCAGACATTAAATATTAATCGTAAAAAATACGCTGTTGGACTGTTTTGGCAACCTGCAAAATCAGGGGTGTCAGCACGTGTTTATGGTCACAGTTTGGCACATGGTATTGATAAAAAATTAAATCTGTATACAGAATACAAGATGATGATTGGGTTGGGTGCATCACGACGGGGCCACAGTGTTGGTATGCGTGTTGCGGCCGCTGGTGTCATGGAAAGTTTTTCCGAATATACGTCTTTTCTGGCTGTGTTTGAGATAGGAAAACAGTTTTATTTGGTTGCAGCACGTAATGGAATTATTTTAGAAGACAAAATTTTTGATAATGCAGATGATGCACGTGCAGAATATGTAAAGTTGTCTGAAATACCTGATTGGGGGGCGTTTTTTGCACCTGGGGAATGGGGAATGCCACGTGCAGTAGAACGTGATTTGCATGATGTTTTGGGTGGATACAATGGTGTACGATTACATCCAATAAGTCATTTGCGTTCAGGTGCCTTTTCGTTGTTTTTGGTTGCTGTATTTGTGTTGTGTATCGGTTTGATATTTTCTGATTCAATCAAATCTGCATTTGCACCCAGACCACAGGTCGCAGAATTAAATCCAGAATTGGTGGCTGAATATAAACGACAAATAGAAGAAAAAAACAAGGAACTGGACCAGCAGTTTGAAATTGAAAAACAATTGCCTCCAGAACCGATAGTTATGCCATATGAATTTTTACCCAGTGTCGCAGATCGTGCAGATTTATGTTATCGGGCGATTGGCTTCTTGATGCAGCCGGTAGTGGGTTGGAATCAGGTTTTTGTTGAATGTAATGAAACAAATGCGATTGTTGAATTCAGGCGTTCGTTTGGAACGTTGGATGATTTTTATGCTGTTGTAACAGAACTGATGCCAGGCGTATTGGTTGAAGAGGTTAATGAAAATACAATACGTGTTCAAGCATTGTTGCCGGAATTAACAACTGTTTCTTCACAGGATGAACGTGATGCGGAAACAATTGTTCGTGATGTAACATCTGCGTTTCAATCTATTGATACAGATGTGGATACGGATATTGTTGTTGATACATTAACAAATGGTGTTGATGTTGCAACAGTTGTTGTGGTTGAAGTTATGGCAGAATCAAAATTGATTCCGCAACAATTTATGCGTGTGTTTGATGATTTTGGTGGGGTTTATTTAATTAACTGTGCGTGGGATGCTGCGACACGTTTATGGAACTATGAGGTGATAATCTATGCAAAGTAAAAAAATGTATTTGTTTGGTTTGGTTTGTTGTGCTGTGTTATTTTCTGGTGCGGCAAATGCACAGGTTGAATCTGCTTTTATAGAAGTAGACGTTGTTGAACAGGCGGGACAAGAATCTGCAAATGCAATTGCAGATTATGACGTGGAAGGTTCTTTGTTTCAACAAATTACTGATTTAGAACAAGAAAAAGTTTTAATGCAATTAGAAAAAGAACGTGCACAGTTGGATCTAGAATTGGATAGATTGGCAGCAGAAAAAATAAAACTGCATATGGAGATAGATACATTGTCTGGACGTGCAGAACAACAACAACAAGAAATTGAAACACAAAAAGCAAAATTAGAAGCAGAAGCAGTTCGTATTGAACGTGAAAAAGAAGCGTTGTTGGCAGAAAAAAAGAATCCACAAACAAACACAAAGTCTTTTTTGACATCATCTGATGATGTGCCTGCATCAGATATTTCTAAATCATATCGTTTGGTTAATGTTATTGGTGTTGGATTTTAATTGTAGGCAACAATTGAAGATTTGACTTCTGGTCAAACAAAACGTATAAGCGTTGGCAAAAAGTTGGATAATTGGACTGTGAAATCTATATCGTTGGATGATGGTGTCGTGTTTGTTGATTCTGATGGTAAAACACAGAATTTGAATGTCAGTAATGGAAAATAAAAAATGACAGAACCAAAAGATGTTTTAGATTTTGTTGAAAAACCATCTGTGCCGATGGGTTTGGAAAATGCAGAATCAAAAGATATTATTGATTATTTGTTTTCAAATAATAATCGTTTGTTGACTGCAACTGGTGCGTCGTTGGAATTGCCACATGATACACAAAATTTAATAGCGTATTTTTCTGGCGGTGAAGTTATTATATCTCGTACGCATCGTTATGATGGACGTGTTCTGGCGTTTTTGGATTTGTTAAAGGCACGTGGAAAAAAGACTAATCAGCCTTTTTATTCTGATTTAGGATTAATATCAAATATTTATAAATCTTTTGAAAATCGTTTGGGGACATCGTTACGTTCTAAACAAGATTTTGATAATCAAATGCAGAAAGATTTTGTTGATATTGTGGCCAAGGCCGCATCACAAAAGGTTTCTGATATTCATATAGAAGTCGCAGACCAAACAACAATTTATTTCCGTATTGATGGCAGTATGCAGCCTGTGTTGGAATATAATTCACAATGGGGTGAGTCTTTTGTTCGTGCAGCATTTGCATCGTCCGATATGTCAAATGCAAACTATGCACAAAATGAATATCAATCTGCACAGAAAGATGGACGTACACCACTGCGTGGAACAAAGGATTTATATTTACCATCGGGTATTCTGGGTGTTCGTATGCAGTTTAACCCGATTGCATTTGGTTCTCGTTATGTTGTGATGCGTTTGCTGTATGATAACCCATCAGAAGGAATAAAAACAGAACAAGAATTTGGACCATATGAACAAAAATTGTTGGCACGTATGCGTTCTTTCCCAACGGGTTTGGTTATTGTTGCAGGTCCAACTAGTTCTGGTAAGTCAACAACGTTGGTGCGTAATATGTCAATGATGTTGCGTGAAAGAAATTATGAAATCAACATGATTACAGTGGAAAATCCTGTTGAACAAAAAATATTTGGGGCACATCAGATGCCTGTTGTTAATACAACAAACGAAGAACAGCGTGAAGAAAAATACGTAGAAGCGTTGGCGGCAGCATTGCGAAGCGACCCTGATACATTAATGGTTGGTGAAATTCGTACGTTGGCAGCTGCACAGTTGACTGTGCGTGGTGCATTGTCTGGGCATAATGTCTGGACAACACTGCACGCAAACTCTGCAATGGCGGCGCTGACGCGCCTGTTGGATTTGGGAATTGAGCCTTTTAAACTAAAAGAAGAAACACTGATGCGTGGCTTGGTTTCTATGAGATTATTTAAAAAGGTTTGTCCACATTGTCGCGAACCACTGGAAAAACACCCCGAACGCGGCGCATATAAACGAACAATGGAAATGTATGGCGAACTGGGGGTGCGTCAGGCCTATCTGCGCGGTGCAGGCTGCCCACACTGTAATGGAAGCGGAACACTTGGACGCATAAAAGCCGGTGAAATCATTATTACAAACAGTGAATTTTTAAGACTCGCTTTGTCAGGTAACACAGATGGCGCAATTCGCTATTGGCTGGAAAATATGAACGGACGAACACTGAAAGAATCTGCTGCTTCGTTGATGCTGCAAGGAATAATCAGTGTCGATGAATTAGAAAGATGGGTCGGA
>JAZNVR010000027.1:0-5218 GCA_045592905.1 Candidatus Enterousia sp. | reverse complement strand
GGCCGTATTAAAAAATACTATGGCGAAAGTGTTCTGGAAGAACAACCTTTCGTTATGGATCCATCAAAAACAGTTAAAGAAATCGTCGCAGAAGCAGGCGGTAAATTGGCTGGGTTTGCATTCTTTGTCTTGGGCGAAGGTATCCAAAAACGTGAAGATAACTTGGCAGACGAAGTTGCAAAAATGTTGGGTTAGTAAACATTGTATTAAAAAAGGACCGTCAATAAGACGGTCTTTTTTATATCTTTTTGTTTGACAAAATTAAATATTAGTATATTGTTTGCTGTATGGAATATAAAGCATATAAAGATTTAATGTTGCGTTATAAATCGGCTGATGGTATGTATAAACTTATCATGGATGGGTTTTGCAAATTTTCGCCAGCCTATACTATATCTAATGAGTGTTTAAGCGAAGCGATGGAAATATTAAAGCCCCAGGGTAAATCTGTGTTAACTGTTGCGGGCAGTGGTGATCAGGCGTTTTTTTATAAGATATATGGTGCTTTGCATGTTGATACGTTTGATATATCATATTGTGCCAAGGTTATGATGGATGTAAAAACAGCTGCAGTGCAAAATTTAAGATGTGGGGAATATAAAAAATTCTTAGATTCAATAGAATCTGCAGCTGTGAATATTCCAGATGTGCCAGAATATAAAAAAATATCATCAGACCTGTCGGGTGATGTGAAAGATTTTATGAATGATATGCGTGGTGTTGCATATCGCTTGAATAGTTCGTATAACTTTAATGTTATGACTGCCAGGCAGTACAGAAAATTACGCAACAGTATCAAGGCACCGTTTAATTTTATATGGTCTGATATTATGGAATTGTCTGGGCGTTTGACCCGGAAATATGATCAGGTGTATTTGTCTAATATCTTTCAATATAATTATCACAAGAAAGACGAAAATGTAAAGTTGATACAAGATTTATTAATGTCATTAAATGATGGTGGTGAAATAATGTTTTTTTTAACCCCATTTATAAGACCGCATGAAAAGGATGCTTTGCGTGATATAGCAAAGTCTTTGGAAAAATTTGTTCAAATACGTATAGAAAAAACACATAATCAGCAATATGTGATTATGAAAAAATTATAATTCAGTCAAACTTGTTATAACTGTAATTCCGTCGGATTCCCACTGTGGTATCAATGTTTCAATGTCCATAATATTTGTTTCGGCCAGATATAATACAGGTTTTACATTATGTTTTTCTGCAACAGATTTAACTGCTATTGCAGGTGATGCTTTTGTTTTTCCTGTGGCAAACCAATTGTCGTTATCTGTTACCCAAAAATCAGAATCATTATGGCTTATAATTGCGATTGTATCTGTGATAATGATGTTGTCTTTGATTTCAAATTTTATATTTTTTTCATTTAAATAGTTAATTATATATGAATTATTGTCTGTGCTGTCTGTGTCGTCTGTATTGAAATATAAATCTTGAAATACAGGGGCATCATCTGTCGTGTCTGATGTGTTATCGTTTGTATCAATAGATATATCAAAGTCTGTTGGCAATGGCAGTGCCGAATCATTTATATCATCTGATTGTGATGATGTTTGTGGCGTTTCAATTGTAATTGATAATGGGTGTGTTTTTGCGTGTATAAATGCAGGATGCATTTCTAATGGTATGTCTGGTGACAGGTCTTCTGTGGGTTCCGGTTTTGGTTCTGGTTTTTCTGAAACAACAGGTGCAGTATCTTGTTTCTTTTGATTGAATATTTTTGGTAGCGGTATTGTAAATAATGGTTTCTTCTTGCGAAATATAATTATACTGGTGGCGATATATACCGGTAAAATTGAAAGTATAAGTGCACCAAACACAAAACCAACAAAACCAAACATGCGTGCGTGTGATATATATGTCCAATGTGTTGGGTTAAATATGTTAAAACCAAACATAAAATACAGTATAAACCATACAGCAAGTGTATAGAAAATAGTCCATGTAATTAAATGTTTATTGTTCTTAAAAAAATCTAATGTTTTTTTCATAATAGCATTATAGACAGTATGCTTGTTTTGTCAACAGAAAATAAGTTTAATGAATCTGTTAAATTTTGCTTTTTTTATGTCTTTTTTTATGTCATAATAGTAGGGATAACAGGGAGGATTATTTCATGTTTAATTTATTAAAGGTTTTTAGTGTATCTGTTGCGTCTTTTGGTTTGTTAACTGGTGTTGCAGATGCTGCACAGGCAACTGGGCGTAATGCGTACGATAATGTTCGTGCGACAAATGTTGGTGCAACGGTGGCTGCACGTATGCCAAGTATGCCAACGTTGCCGTTGATTTCGGTTGGAAATATTGCTGTTGATACGAATGTGGCTGGTGGAAATACAAGCGGTGGTTCAACAAATAATAATCCAGATATCCCTGAAGAACCAAATGTTCCTGGTCCAGATTTACCACCTGGAACATCGTTTGATGAATGTCCTGATGGGGGTGTTGCAAATTCAACGTATACTGTTGAAAATTGTATGAATGATGTGTTGGCATGTATTAATAACGGTGCGTTGCCAAATGGCCTGAATGACATGTTTAATGCTGACTTGCGTGCGTCTATTATAAATGGTATGGGATTATGTTCTATTCAGGTTGAAAAGTGTGTCAGTGATGTCAGACGCAATTGCAATCGTGTATATGGTTCACGTGCAGACGTTTGGATTGATTTTAACTCTCGCAAGGTTCAACCAGAATATTACAACTTTGTTTTGCGTAAAACCGGTTTGACACCAAGCCAGGCAGAAAACACATGTTTGTTATTAGATAGAAATGCATATGGAAAATCATTTGCTGCTGTCAATGCGAATGATGTTGTAACTGGTGAATATAACGATGTAATTGGTGCGTATAACAATCAGAATGGAAATTCTTTGTCCAAGGCAAATCCAATGGGTGTTGCTGTAAATACAGAAGGTGCGGTTGATGCACAGCGTGGTTATTATGCACGTTGGGATGCAACCGAAGGGGATTGTTTGATACGTGTTGCTGCCTATAACAAAGATAAACAGATTTCAAACAGTTGGTTGTTTGGTGCTGTTGGTGATGATCAGCCAGCCGAAGTTTGGAAATCTGCAGGCGATACATTTACCTGCAATAAGGATTTGTTTGGGTTCTCATTGCTGAAAGATACAGCGACTGTTGCAACTGTCGGTGTCGGTGGTGGTGCATTGTTGGGTGCAGGAATTGGTGCCGCAGCAGGTGCAGGTGTTGCCAATAAAAATGAAGATATTTGTTCGCGTAAACAATATCGTGAACAGTTGTTGTCTGAAATCAAGCAATCTGGTGAAATGCGTAAATTGAATCATTTCTTGGATGAAGATTTGGAAACGTCTTCTACGGATTTGTCCGATGATGTTTGCAGAACAATTATTTCATTCCCAGATATTTATGCAGAATATGATATGATGGTTTCTGCGTGTGAAGATGCAGAAATGAACGGTGGTGTTGCACAGGCGGAAGTTTTTCAGGTTTCTTGCTATAATTATAATACGCCTGGGGAATGTTTTATTGATATGATAAAACAAAAGTTACCAGATTCTACGTTAAAGCAAATTGCAAATTTCCAAAATTATGATCAGCCAGAAATTGCTGCAGCAGAAATCTTGGTACAGTGTTTGGTATCACAACAACCTGATCAAAATGGATCTTATTTAATTGCCAGAAGTGGTCCAAAATGTGAGGTTGCAAATGAAGTTTTGCTTGCTGCTGGATATGATACATTAAAGTTGGGTAAGTGCTTGTTCAAAACATTAGATAAAATTGGTTTAAGTTTTGATAGGGGTATTGTATGTAGTGCACCAAATAACACATGTCGTGATTACAGAGAAATCAGAGAAGAATTAGATATGTTGCGTGATGTATTGCGTGCAATTGATATTAAACAGGCAGAAAAACGTGGTGCAACAATTGCCAAAGGTACTGCAATCGGTACAGCGGTTGGTATTGGTGCGGGTGGTGTTGCAACAGCGATAACTGCATTCGTTGAACAAGGTAATATCAGTTGTCGTGTTGGTGATAATCTGGCACAAGTTGGATTGAATAAGTCTTATTCAATTGATAGTCTGAAAGATTTTTATGTAAAATGGAATCTGAACTTGCCAGATGCAACGGTTGCCAGTGGTGGTACAACTGTTCATGACCTAGCTACATGGACAGATGCATGTGCACAGTATTCTTCGGATACAGCATGTAATGGTGCACAGTTCTATTATAAAAATGAATCAGGTATGTTAGAATGGATTTATTCAGGATGTGTATTTGATGAAGCCACGTCATCATGTAATCCAAATCAAATACTGATAAAATCGTACGGTATAAAGTAAAAAAATCCCCATTTGGGGATTTTTTTATTGTATGAATTTTGCTTATATGATAAAATAAGCCATATATAAGGAAAGAGATACCATGAAAAGAATACTATTTATATTTGCTGGACTGCTGGCATTGCCTGCTTTTGCAGAGGTTGCACCAACATATTATGATGATGTTATTGAATATACAGATGACGTTGTTGTTGATGGTGATGTTGTAGAAAATATCGAATCGGAACAGAATGTTGTTGTGCCTGTTTCGCAACCGTCACGTATTAATCCACGTGGCACAGTTGCAACAGGTCGTGTTTCGTCACGTGCTGTTCCTGCGTCGGGTGGTGCGGTTAATTCACGTGCTGTAAATTCTCGTTCTGCGGCAACGGCACGTAATGTAACGACGGCACGTACTGGTGCGGTACCGGTTCGTTCTGGGGTTGTGTCACGTAATGCCCAAGGTGCGTCATCACGTGTGGCGGCACGTCCATCACGTTCTGCTTCTGCGGCAAGAAATGTTGGTGTTACAACACGTCGTGCGTCATCTGTTGAAAACGATACATCTGCGGCACGTGTTGGTGTTGTTGCACAGACAACTGCGGCACCATTATATACAGGTCGTGTTACAACACGTGCGTCATCTGGGATTCGTGCACGTATGCCGTCTACGATTTCGTTGACAAATTCTGGTGTAACAGAAACCACAACCGAAGAAAAACAAGAAGCGGTTTCACAGATGGATGATTTGGCACAATTGTCCGATTATTGCAAGGCCCAATACACATCATGTATGGATAATTTCTGTAATGTATTGGATGATAATCAGGGTCGTTGTTCATGTTCCAAGAATATCAAGAATTATGAAAAGACAGAAACAGCATTAAAGCA
>JAZNVR010000026.1:0-1935 GCA_045592905.1 Candidatus Enterousia sp. | reverse complement strand
ATCATCAGACACAGACAAATTATCTTTCTCATATAAATCCCCCACAAATTGGTGGGGTAACACATTTTCATACTTTAAGGTGGTGGTTGAAAACAAATATTACCCCAAACAAAAAAACCGTCACAGAAATGACGGTCGGGGTGTTCACAATCAACTGTTTAGTGATCCTGTTGCGTTCAATATATTACAACAGCACCCCGACCATTATCGGGGGTAAAAATAACGGTGCGTTGGCACCGAATTACATCGGATTACGATGCGTTCGCACCGAAACAGTTTGGCTTGTGAAGGCCCGAACCAACATCCCTGTCAGTTCAATTTTTATTCTATTAAAAAAAGTTATTTTTTTCAATAATAAAATCACAACCATTGGTGGCATCGGTTTTATTTTTCCAGTGCCATCATAATATCAGAAAAATTATCGTTTATATCACCACGTGCATCTATTTCTGAAAAATGTACACGTGGACATTCACGTAACCATTCAATCGCAGGCATTGTAATCTGGAAAAAATTATCCAAACGTCTGCGAATTATATCAGGTGATGCATCATCTGTGCGATTACTGCCTTCACGAATACGTTTATTTATACGCTGAATTAAAACATCGGTTGGAACAGATAAATATAATGCATATATATTAAATTTATCTGCATAATTATCAACCAGCCATTTGGCCTGGGATATTTTGCGTGGAAATCCGTCCAAGATAACATTTGTGTCATCTGGGATGCGTTTCGCCAACAAATCAAATAACATTTCATCAGGCACTAAATTACCCGCAGAAATTGTTTTTGCCACATCTGAATCAGGTGGCATTGAACGTAAAATCGCACCTGTTTCAATATAACTATATATGCCATTGTCCATCAGCATACGGGAAAAAGTCCCCTTGCCAACGCCTTGGCCCCCCATCATTAAAATCATATGTTTTTTATCTGTCATGTTGGCAATTATAACATAAACAAACCTAACAAGAAAGTGTAATGATACCTAACATGCTTGACGATTTGCTTTTATATGCTAGACTTTGATTGAGCCATACAAAAAGGATTCAAATTATGTCACATGAATTTTATTTAGACGAAGATTTCTATTTAGATGGTACATTTTATCAAGATGGTCATAAATACAATATTTATGATTTACCACAGGGTTTTATCGTCAAAGGTAACATATCTTTTTCATACCGCCATCTTTATAAACTGCCCAATATGTCAAATATTATTATCTTAGGCAACTTTGATTGCAGTAAAAATAACCTGACATCACTAGAAGGGGCACCGTTATCTGTTGGTGGAACATTTGACTGTTCTGATAATAAACTGAAAACGTTACGTGGCTGTCCTAAATTTGTCGGCAGAAAATTTCAATGCAATAACAATAAACTTAGATCACTAAAATACGGTCCAGATTATGTTGGTATGATGTATGACTGTCGTAATAATAATATAAAAGAAATTGAAAAAATCGCATCATTTATTGGTGGTAAAGTATTATCTGACATTACAGATTTACAAATAAAATCCAAGACAAGATAAATATATAATCTTGAAAAAACGCCCGCCAAATGGCGGACGTTTTTTATTTCACAGAAAACATACAAATTATTTTTTGCTGTTTTCAATTGCAGCACCCAAGATGTCGCCCAAAACAGAACCACTGTCTGCTTCGTTTGAGAATTCTTTGACTGCTTGCTTTTCCAATGTAACCTGTAATGCACGAATAGACAATTTAACTGTGTTATCTTCAACAGATACAACAGATGCTTCAACAGAATCACCAATGTTAAATTTGCCTGTATCCTGTTCTGATTTTTCGCGTGACAGGTCTGTACGACGGATTACACCACGTGCATCACCTGGCAATGCCAAAATCAATTCATCAGGTGTGATTTCGGAAACTGTACCGCATACAACAGCACCTTTCTTGATA
>JAZNVR010000025.1:0-3450 GCA_045592905.1 Candidatus Enterousia sp. | reverse complement strand
ATACCTGTACGTGATACCGGTTCGTGGCCCTTAGAATGACCATTACCACCACCCATTGGGTGATCTACTGGGTTCATTGCCATACCGCGAACAGATGGACGGATACCCAACCAACGTGCACGACCAGCTTTACCCAAGTTGACATTGCGTTGATCTGGATTAGATACACTGCCAACTGTTGCCAAACATTCGGAATGAACTTTACGCAACTCACCACTGTTCATTTTAATCTGTGCATAAACACCGTCTTTACCCATTAACTGAGCATAACAACCAGCACTACGTGCCAACTGACCGCCAGCACCTGGTTTCAATTCAACGTTATGTACGATTGTACCGATTGGCATATTTTTCAATGGCATTGTGTTACCCGGTTTTATGTCTGCATGTGCAGCCGAGATAACAACATCACCTGCTTTTAAATCACGAGGTGCCAAAATATAAGCACGTTCACCGTCTGTATATTCAATCAATGCAATAAATGCAGTACGGTTTGGATCATATTCCAAGCGAACAACTGTTGCAGGAACATCCAACTTTTTACGTTTAAAATCAATTAAACGATATTTACGTTTGTGACCGCCACCCTGATGTGGGACAGTTACATGACCAAAATTATTACGTCCACCCTTGGACTTTAAGCCAACTGTCAATGCTTTTTCTGGTGCACCACGATGCAAATCACTGCGATCAACCTGTGTCAAGCCGCGTGTGCCCGGTGTTGTTGGCTTATAATGTTTCAATGCCATTTTTTTCTTACCTTTGTTTATACCTTGGCACTAGCATCCATTTATTCTGGGTTCTCTGCCAAGGCAGTTTATTATACTATATATTTGCGGACAAATCCAATTTTGCATCTGCCGGCAAAGATACATATGCTTTTTTAACAGTGCGTTGTGTACCTGTACCACGACCACGGAAAGTTTTAACCTTACCTTTTACAACAACAATGTTTACCTTGGTTGGCTTAACATTGAAAATTGCTTCTACGGCACGTGCTACATCTTCTTTGGTTGCTTCAACTGCAACTTCAAACGCAACGCTGTTGCTTTCAGACATTTTTGCTGCCTTTTCCGAAATAATCGGACGACGCAGTATATCATAAGTACCAGCAGTTGCCACTACTTTTTTATCTGAACTAACTTTTTTTTCTGCCATTTTGCTTACCTTCAATTCTTATCTATTATGCCAATCTTGCTTCAACTGCTTTTACTGCATCAGCCGTCAAGACCAACTTTTCATGTTTCAGAATATCTAAAACGTTCAAGCCCATAGTTGGCAAAACATCAATGTTTGCGATATTTGCTGCTGATTTCTTAAAGTTTTCATCTAATTCTGCGGCCCCTACAAACAAAGCAGACGCAATATCCAATTTTTTCAATTGTTTTGCAAACGCATTTGTTTTTACAGTTGCTAATTTTTCAGAATCAATGACAACCAAGCTGCCATCTTGTGCTTTAGAAGACAATGCCATTTTCAAACCCAAAGAACGGATTTTCTTTGGCAAATCAATGCTGTGATCACGAACAACTGGTCCATGAACAACACCACCGCCACGCATGTGAACATTATATCTTTCACCTTGACGTGCATTACCTGTCTTTTTTTGCTTGAAAGCTTTCTTACCACTGCCTGCAACATCAGATACAGATTTAACTGCATGTGTACCTGCACGTTGTTTTGCACGTTGCCATGTAACAACACGATGCAAAATGTCTGCACGTGGTTCTAATCCAAAGATGCTGTCAGTCAATTCAACAGAACCGACTTTTTTGCCATCAAAATTAATAATATCTAATTGCATTTTATTTACCTCGCTCTTGCTGTCGTTAATTTATTTATTCTACAACAGCTTCTGTTTCGGTTGCTGTTTCTTCAGTTCCTGTTGTTTCTGTAACAACTGTTTTTGTTGGAACTGGCAAATCTTTATGTTCTTTTTTAATTGCATCTGTAACCAGAACAAATGTGCCATTTGCACCTGGAACTGCACCTTCAACGAAAATCAGATTTTCTGCTTCGTCTGTACCGAACACTTTCAGATTTTGAACTGTGACAGTTTCATTACCCATCTGTCCAGCCATTTTTTTACCTTTCAAAACACGACCTGGCCATTCACGCATACCAGTACCACCGATAGAACGATGTGCTTTCAGAACACCGTGGGTTGCTTCTTTACCGCCAAAGTTATGACGTTTCATTGCACCCTGGAATCCTTTACCTTTGCTTGTTGCTTGAACATCAACGAATTGACCGGCAACAAAATGAGATGCCAACAATTGTGTCCCCGCTGGGATAACACAGTCGTCTGACACACGGAATTCTACAACCTTACGATATGGTTTTAAACCCGCCTTTTCCGCCGCAACAGCCTGTGGCTTTGCAACATGTTTTGCCTTGGCTTCACGCAAACCCAAAATATTTGCGATATAACCGTTCTTTTCTTGCGTGCGATTTCCAATGACTGTGCAGTCACCAACAGACAATACTGTCACTGGGTGTGCAACACCGCCATCATCATACAGACGCGTCATTCCTATTTTTGTTGTAATTAATCCGCTACGTTTCATTTTTTTTGCCTTTATTTATGCCAGTTGGTTGGCGTATTTACTTTTATCTATACCAACACTAGCAGTTATTTTTTATTTTACAATTTAATTTTTACATCAACACCTGATGCCAAGTCCAACTTCATCAAGGCATCTACTGTCTGAGGGGTTGGATTAACAATATCTACGACCGCTTTATGATTGCGGATTTCAAATTGTTCACGTGATTTTTTATCAACGTGTGGTGAACGGTTGACTGTAAATTTTTGAATCAATGTTGGCAAGCGAACAGGACCGACAACGTCTGCGCCTGTACGTTTTGCTGTTTTAACGATTTCTTCGACCGATTCCATCAAGATACGATGATCAAACGCTGTTAACTTGATGCGAATTTTAGATGCTGGTACCATTATTCGTTTTCCTTATATTTATCTGGGCGGTAATCACTGACGCTTTTAATTCAGTTACACCGCCCAAGATTGTTTAATTATTTAATAATTTTTGATACAACACCTGCACCAACTGTGCGTCCGCCTTCACGGATAGCAAAGCGACGACCTTCGTCCATAGCAATAGGTGCAATCAATTGCACTGTGATACGAACGTTGTCACCTGGCAGAACCATTTCTTTGTCTGCTGGTAATGTAATTGTACCTGTTACGTCTGTTGTGCTGAAGAAGAACTGTGGACGATAGTTAGAGAAGAATGCTGTATGACGGCCACCTTCTTCTTTAGTCAAGATATAAACTTCAGCTTCAAATTCTGTGTGTGGTGTAATAGAACCTGGTTTGCAGATAATCTGACCACGTTCTACATCTTCTTTCTTTGTTCCACGCAACAACAAACCAACGTTATCACCGGCTTCACCTTGATCCAACAATTTGCGGAACATTTCTACGCCAGT
>JAZNVR010000024.1:0-79111 GCA_045592905.1 Candidatus Enterousia sp. | reverse complement strand
TGTTCGCTGGATTTATTCTGGTGATTATTGAGCGGGAGCCACCCTCTGTTCCATCCCGAACCAGACAGGGAAACCCCGTATCGCCGATGGTACTTTGGCTTAAGCCACGGAAGAGTAGGTCGTCGCCAGAATAAATCCAGTTGTGATATAAAAACCAGTTTTAGACCGCCGACCCCCGGCGGTTTTTTTATTGCAAAGGGATGTATTATGAAGCAATCTGAGTCAGGTTATAGAAAAGAACCTTTTTCTGAAAAATTAAGACAGCATGCCACGGATATAATGGTTATATCTGTATGTTTGCCATTTGTGTTTTTAATGGCAAAATATAAACATACAGAACAATCTGCAGAACACATTCAGGTAAAGCAACAATTACAGTCAGATATAATCCAAAATCAACAAAATGTAATAAATTTTACAGACAGTATTAAAAATAAAACACGATAAAACAAAGCGTATAAAAATGCCAAAATCAAGAAACAGAAAAATTAAGAAAAATAATAAAGTAAAATATTATCCAAAAAAATTGAATTTAGAAGTGGATATAAATAAATTAACGGTCAAAGAACGTGTAATAACAACTTTGTGTATTATGTCTATGTTAGGAATGACTGGCATGGTGGGATATTTTTTTATCCAGGATAAAAAAAGTCAGAAAGTAATAACCGTATCTGAAATAAAAGCTGCCAGACAAAAAAGTCAAAATGCAAATACAGTTAATTTTATAGACACATTTCGTCAAAATTCACGATAGATACAAAGGGATCATAATGAGTAAAAAACGTACATTTCCGGACAATTGGTCAAGATTATCAGACAAGCAGGTTATGGAAAATATTAAATATCTTAGATGTAATTATAAAAAACACGATATAAAGGTGCATAATAATTATGTCCAAATAGATAATGTAAAAATTCAACCATGCATCAGACCAAAAATTGATGCACCATTCAAGGTTGTTTATTCTGCGACGGATATAGAAGTCTGCATAGAAATAAATAATCGTTCATTTGTTGCAGGCAATGGTGCCGTTTTTCAAGACTTGCAACAGTTAAAACAAGATTGCGTTCGCCATTACCGTTGTAGACAGAACTGGAATAAATATGGTGAAAAGACATTGTTGGCAATTATATCGGCGGCATTGGCATCTGCGGTTGCGGTTGGATATGTAAAATATCAACAGTTAGAAAAAGCGAAACCATCATCAGATGCCATGACACCAAAAGCAACAGCAGAACGCACTACAAACACCGTGAAATTCATAGAATTCCTGAATCAAAGACAAAAATAATATTTGACAAATACTAAACGTAGTATATACTTTTTGTGTAAAATATATCAAAGGTTTTATTATGTCTATAACACACGCTATGCAAGCAATTAAACAAGATATTCAAAGAAAGTTAAATTGCAATTCTGTGCAAAAATCTAAACATAATGATTATGACGATTATGGTGATTACAGTGATATTCATAGTGGTTACTATCATATGGACTTGTCAGAAGGGGAGTGTCATGGCGACTATGGCGATGTTCATGGTGATTATTATGACTTTGATTTTCAAGAAGAAGAGGTTGCTGTACGACCTGAACAGTCTGTAAAAAGTCCTGTGCCAAATATTCTTGAAAGGATAAAGAATAGATTATTCCAAAAAATAAAATAACAATCCCCACCAAATGGCGGGTTTTTCTTGCCTATTGGGGATTTGCGTGCTAGTGTTATTATTGAAATAAAAGGATAAGGTATGCTTTACAATGCGTTTTGTTCATATGAAGAATTTATGGATCGTAAGCCGCACGTTATCAGAACATATAAAAATCCTGAAAAAGGTTGTGTGTATTTGACAAGAAATTGTGAATTTTGTGGTGTGACGACGATTGAATATGACGATTATAATAATGAAATGGTTCGTACACGTAGTCGTATGGATTCTATTGCTGCCGAAGACTTTTATAATGTCGCAAAGCAGTACATAGACGGTAAAATTGAATGGCGTGAACCTGTACGTGAATTTAAATGCACATATAATAACAAGCATGCAAAAATCTGTAGTTCAGAAAATTGCCCAAGTGCTTTAGGGGGGCGTGAATATCGCAAAATATTTGGTGCTTCGTGTCCATTTTGTCAAGGACGTTCCAGATAGCCCCCGCCAAATGGCGGGTTTTTCTTGCACAGCATATATAAGTATATTATTATCGCCCAAAAGGATAAGTTATGTATAAGCCGGATTTATATGATACGTATGAACCTTATGAATTTGTTATGGAACGTGACCCAAGCGTCATAAAAAAATATAAAAAAGAATATTCTGGTTGTGTTTATTTAACGCATCGCAGCAAAGGTTACGGTGTAACCGTTATTGATAATTTTGATTGCTATAATGAAGTTGTTCGTCATCGTTTTGGTATGGATATAAATGCTGCCGAAGAATTTTTCAATATTGCATGTCGTTATATTCGTGAAGAAATAAAATGGTGCGAGCCTGCAATCTATAACTTTGCGTGTGGATATAACAAGTCTTGTTCCAAGATTTGCACCCCAGAAAATTGCCCAAAAGTGTTGGGTGGTGCGTCATATCATGAAATCTTTTCCAAATCATGCAATTTTCGTAAATCGCATACCAGATAGTTAATCGCTGTATTATGCTATAATCAGTGTATGAAAAAATTAATCGTAAAATTAACAAGACAATGGGTATTTGCTCCAACAATCATACACAATTATTTAAGTATATTGATATGGCAGATATTAAGTCTGCAATCATGTCATTCAATTAATTTATAAATCAGATTGCCAACGTGTCGGATGAATATTATATAGCGTATCATGCAATGTTATGATATAATTCCAGCACAAGGTGGGATTTTTTTATGCTTATTATCATATTGGCTTTCTTGTGTTTATTGCCATGTTTTGCAATGGCCGATGTGTGTCCAGATGGGTATTTTATATATTACATAGATTGGGATAAATACGATTGCAGAATTTATTGCAATGCAGGTACATATCTTGCAAACACATATGATAACAAGTGCAGTATTGTTGGACCTGGATATTGGGCCCCAAAATCATCAATAAAATATGGTGATTTTGTTGTACCAGAAAATGGTATGTGGGATATTGTAAATCGTACATTTTATCCAAATTCTGGGGACGGTTTCTTTGCATACAGCAAAGACAATATTTAGGTTTTTATACCAAGAAATATTTTTGTAATATTGCCGATGATAAATGCGATAATTGAAACACTTATACATATGCACAGCATTTCCAAGAATCTGAGCCATGTTTTTCGCTTGTTGCCACGTGCCATGCACAGGTTAAACAAGAATATAATTATGATTGCGATTATGAATGATGCAATCAATGCATGTGTTGCATTATTTGTGATAAAGAAAGGAATGATTAATAATCCACTGGTTCCCAGATATGCGATACCTGTATAAAATCCGGCAACAATGGCATTTTTTAGTTGTGTTCGTTCACGTTCTGCCAGGTAATTTGATGCCAGCATTGATAAGCCATCTGATACTGCAGAAATTATGCCTGTCATAATAATTAATCGTGTATCTGCCAATGAAAACGCAAGACCTGTAATAATGCCTGTTTGCGATACTAATGCATCGTGCATTCCCAGTACAATTGCCGAAGATTTATATTCATGTGCCACTTATAAAATTATATTTATATGTTTTGTTTGCACAACAGGAACCAAATCTGTGGGCGTTATGTTTTACAAGGTAAGAAAAATCCCTTTTATCATAATTTGGTTTATGATATAATTACTTGAAAGGAAATGAAAAAACTGCTGACTTGTTTTTTCGTGATTGCAATGTTTGCACCGGCTGCGAATGCGGTTGACGGTGCTGTTTCACGTGTAATACCAACGGGTTCTTCTGATGCTGTGGGTACATCTTCTTCCCGGACAACTGCGACTGTTTCACGTGTTGCAACACGTGATGCCATTGTGGATTCAAATGTCGTTACAGAAGGTAAAAGTATCCAAAACAGTACACGTAATGCTGTTTCACGTGTATTTTCTGGGGGGGCTGGAACGTCTGTTGATACCGGTAAACAGATGGGGAAGACGATATCACGTGCTGGGGTTGTATCACGTGCGTCTGTTGCGTCTGGAAATACATCTGAACGTGGTGGATTGGATGCTGCGGTAAATACGGTTGGTCGTAACGAACGTGTTTCATCGGCCAGTATAAACAGCAATCCAACGGTTCGTCGTGCAGGTCTTGTTCTGCGTCCCAGTACGGCAGAGGTTGGTGGTCGTGCCACCATCGGTGATACGGGCGTTCAGACCGGTTCAAATATTGATGAATCATTACGTGGTGTAAAAACACGTGCTGCGGTTGCCACTGCCGAAAGTATTGCAGAGGCAAAAGAACGCTTGGAAAAAACATCAGAATTGAACAAATCTTGTCAGGAACAATATAACGAATGCATGGATCAATTTTGTGCAGTGGTTGATGCAAATCAAAAGCGTTGTTCTTGTTCTGCAAATATAACCAAGTATGCCAAGGTTGAATCTGCGGTTAAAGATGCAAATACCCAGTTGAACGAGGTTGCACAACGTATCAGATATGTTGGCTTATCTGCGGATGAAATTCGTGCCATCATGACCGAAACAGAAGCAGAAGAAGTATTATCAGGTGCCAAAGATACATCAGAAACACGTGATATGTTGGAAGAAATTGAAAAATTGATACGTGATCCGAAAACAACGACAACATATTCTTCGTCTGGCAGTGATTTTAATCTGGATATGGATCTTGATTTTTCAGCAGATGCCGCAGATATGTTTAGCCTGGATTTCTTGAATACAGACAACAGCAGTAATTTATCAAATATGCGTGGAATTGAACTGTATAACGCTGCTAAAAAGCGTTGCAATACGGTATTGAATCAATGTAAACAGGCGGGTGCAACAATAAATCAAATTACTGGTAACTATGATTTGGCAATTGACAAGGATTGTATTGCATATGAACAGGGTTTATCAAAAATGAACGAAAGTCTGGTATCAAATGTTCGCAGTGCAAACCGTATGTTACAAAAGGCACGATTGGCAGTGTTACAAAACAAGAATCAATATGATGCCAAGGGTTGTATCGGTGCATTAGAAGCGTGTATGACAGACGATATGGTCTGTGGTGATGACTATTTCAAATGTGTTGACCCAACCAAACGTTATATTGATGAAAATGGTAATGTTGTATTGGGACAAAATATATCTGATATAACAAAATTTATGAAACAATATAATAACGCAACAATAAACAAAGAAACGTTGGCAGAAGCGTATAAGACATCAATTACAGAACCTAATTGTTCAACAGAAGTGCAAAGTAACGGTGCCAACGACGGTCGTTGTGTTGTAAAATATTTGTTAACCAAGATTGGCACTGGACAAAAGGTTACAGACGAAGGTTTATGTCGTGCTGTTTTGGATAAATGTCAGAATTATACATATACATCTGATGAAAAGTATATACCATATAATGATGTTGTTGTTAATTATATTCAACGTGCAATGGTAAATATACGTGCTGCACAATATAATATTATATCTGATTATGCATCCAGTTGTATGGTTGATGTTGCAAATTGTTATAATCAGCAGGTAACCCAGGTTAATTCATGGTCGTCATCTGCCAGTGTAAACAGCATATATAATGTAATGAGTGGTGCATGCCGTAATGTTGCCTTAACATGTGCGTATGCGGTGTTCTCTAATAATACGGCTGCATGCCCAGGTAACAACGAAAACACATGTATACAATCTGTATCTGAAATGTTCCATAACAGTTTGTTATGCGATGATGGGTATGAATATATAATTGATAACAACAGTAGCAGGGGGTCTTGTGTTCCGACCGCTGAATTAAAATGTAAAGAATCTGGTGGTAATTATATTTGTACTGCTACACCAGTAGAAAATGACCAAACGGGTCTGAGAAAGAATGTAGTTTGTACCTGTGATTGCAGTGGTGTAGAGAATAAAACATTTGACAACACAAATAACGTTTGTACTTGTGACAATAATTATGAAGAAGATGACAGTGGCAATTGTGTAGCGTCATCATCACAATAATAAATTGTTCGTGTTTAATAAAAATTTCCCTTTGCAAGTATTGTGTTTTATGTTAAAATAAAATAATAAAAATGGAGTAAGGGGATGACATTTCTCAAAAATACAATTAGTTTATTGTCGGTTTTCTGCGTGATTCCAACTGCGTTTGCTGTTACAGCACGCCCCAGTATAATTAATGCTGTTACGGCTGTTTCTGCAACAGGTGCCGCACGTCGTATGCCAACAGTCAGTGCCAAGGTTAATCCAACAACTGTTGCGGCTGCGTCAACTGGGACATCTTCTGCTTCGTTATTGGGGAATGTTGAATGTATTGATGCGTATACAGAATGTCTGAAATCTGATGGTGTATGCGGTTCTGATTTTTCTGAATGTACAACAAATGTGTTGTTCCATGCCCAGATGCCAGATTGTATCAGTACATTGGCACAGTGTTCATCAGACGGTATCAGAAATCTGTTTGGTACAACCGATGTAACAGCATTGTCAAACGTCGCATCAAAGAACAGTGATGACGAAGTTACACGTTATACATATCCAACAGATGGCAGTGTTTTGGGTCAGATGATTACTGCTGCTGAAATTGAAAATAAATATGATACACAAACCTGTGTAAAGCGTTATATGAACTGCTTGCACAAAGATGATGTTTGTGGCGAAGATTTTGAATTGTGTACATCAACCAAAGAATTCAAAAAACAGGCGTTGTTCTGTGATTCAACATTGGCACGTTGTCAGGCGGCTGGTGTTACAGAATTGTTGGGTAAATATCCATGGTCCCCATCCAAGGCTGGCGATACAGTCGGGGGACGTGTTGCAACAGAAATTGACAATGGTGCAGATTTGGCGGCATTAAATGCTGTGTCAACATGTTACAAGGTTGTTGATAATTGCTTTGTTGGTGCATGTAAATCAAATCCATTACGTTGCATAGAAGGATCTTCGGTTGCTGCATTACAGGCGGCCCAAGGTGTTGTTGGCGAAGCGGGCTTGAAAATGGATTCTGTTGGTGATTCAGGCGTGTTGTCAAACAGTGAAATCAATCGTTATTTGCGTTCTTCTTGTGCAGATACAATTGGTTCAAATAAATATTGCCATATGACATTTATGGGCAGGACACCATCTAAAAAAGATTTGGCAGACCCAGACTATATTGATGAAATATTCTCGTCTGCACACAATGACCGTAAAACAATTTTGACATCAAAGATTCAAGGCTTGATGCAGGATTTTGATAAGACTTCTAAATCCAAATGTACAGATGCTATTATGCAGTGTGCAATGCGTACATGTGGCAGTGGTTCTGGTGCGGCATGCTATTCGTTGGTATTTGGATCAAATGGTCAGAATACTATTAACGGTGAAGCGACATACGAAGAAATAAAAACAGGATGCAGTGCGATTGCAAATACAGATCCTAATTGCTTGTATGCGTTTGAATCTATTAAAAATGAACAATACAGTTATGCATATGTTAATGAAGATGCATTTTCAACATTGTTCCCACAGTATTCTGATAGTTCAACCGCAGACCCAATTGGTGTTGTTGCAGCACTGAATTCTTCATTGTCATTAAATTATAATGATGCTGCGATTGCCAATATGAAAAAACAGTGTCAATCTGTTGCAAACAGTTGTGTTAAAACATTCTGTGGCACAGATTATGTAAATTGCTATCGTAACCGTACAGATATCTATTCTACATTGACAAACACTGGTGACACTGCATTTGATAAATCAATGAACAAGGTTGGTGGTGTTCTGGATTATACAATTGTATTGGGATTGTGTATTGATACAGTTAAAAATGCACCTGTATGTGAAGAACATTTGGCAATTGAACGTGCTAAATACAAGAAAACTGATAATACAACCGCCGGTTGGGGCAGTGCAGATAACGTTCGTTCTGGATGGTATGATGCGGGTTCTGCAACCGTTGTCAAATCAGAAACAGAAGAAATCCAAGATACAGACGAAAATGGTAATAAATTGTGCAGTGCTGCAAATGGTAATGTTGGTATTTGCAATACTGTTGATGCAGATGGCACATTATATACAGAACCTGTGATGATATCATATACAACATATGTACAATCACAGGCTGCACAATCGTTGTTCAAAGACCTGATTTACGATTTGGAAAAAGAAGCCCAGGCGAAATATAACGCAAAACTGACAAAACAGCAAAACGATTGTATTGCTGCAAACAGCGGTGGCGTTATGGGTAACAGGGATATTGCATCAACATATATGTGGGCAAAATTGAAAAACAACAAGGTTCCAAAGTCTTACGCAAGTTCTGGATTAAAACCAAATCAGTTTATGGCAAGTAACGAATTGTATGGTTCATTCTGCCGTATACGTGTAACATTACAATCCGAAGATAAATATATCCAAGACGCATTAACCAAGGGTGCTGATTGGGCAACGGCATACTTTGCTGCTGGTGACGCATTTACATGTGGTTCATGGATTCCAAGCGATAAATTGGAAGATCTGGCCAAGGCCGCAGGTGAAGATGCACGTGAACAAAAGGCCGCAACACAACCAAAAATCAAGGGTTGGATGACAGCGTTGGGTGTGCTGGGAATGGGTACAGGTGGTGCATTCTTGGGTGATAGCATTCAGGATGGTACAGCGTTTAGTGGATTGATGGATAAAACAAAAACTGTTAATCTGAATAAAAAACAGAGTGCGGTAAAATCATGCAAATCACAGTTACGCAGTGCACAGGATAAATTACAGTATGCAACATCAACACCAGATGACATTCGCAAACTGTTACGCAGTGCAGAAGTAAAATTGGAATCTGCAGATGTGTATAAAACATTCTCGCTAGATTTAAGCGATTGGGATAATGCACGTACTGCTTATAAAAACAACAACAAAATAGCTTTTGAAGAAAAGGCAAGTGAAGCAAAATCAAAAATAGATAATATGATTGCAGAATGTGCGGTTGATATGGTAAGCGATGAAGACAAAAACACATGGCAAAAACATGGTGGTACCATATTGGGTACTGCATTAGGTGGTGTTGGTGGTGGATTGTTGGGTTACTATATAACAGACAGCATCCAAAACGCTGCACTGGACAAAGCCGAACAAGAAGCCATTACAGAGTTTATGGAAAATGTTGGTTCCAAGATTCATTGTTATATCGGTGCAGAAGAGGCCGGTGAATATGGCGATGTAATATCAACCAGTATGGATTAATAAATCCCCCAAAATGGGGGATTTTATTTGTTTATTTGTTCCATAAATTTATTGTGATTTTCCAAATCTGATTTATCAATTTCGTACGTTCTGTATGGAAAGTTATCGCCAATCTTTGGGTGTTTTAGCATTGCTTCATGTTGTTGGGCGATAATTTCACTAACATCTGGTGCGGGGGCTGTATTTTCCAGTTCAATAAACACCTTGGCCAAAATTTCTGCGTCAATTAATGCACCATGGGCATCTGCACGTGCAGTCAGTGATATTCCGTACCATTTTGCCAATGCGTCTAATGAATAACTTTTTGGGCCAAAAACACGATTTCTGGCAATTACAATGGAATCTAGTTGCTGTTCACGTGAAATCTGTCTAAGGTTTAATTTTGATAATTCGTGATTAATAAACGGAAAGTCAAAATCAATGCCGTTATGTGCAACAATCGGACTGTCGCCAACAAATTCCAGAAATCGTGGTGCAATATCAGACATTTTTGGTTTGTCTTCCAAAAATGCATTAGATATTTTATGAACCATATATGTATCTGGTGGTATTATTTTTCCTTCGGGATTAATATATTCGTGAAATGAATTATCTGTGATTTTGCCGTCTATTATTTCCACAGCACCAATTTCAATACATCTGTCGCCACGCAGATAATCAAAACCAGTTGTTTCAATGTCAAAACAAATAATACGTTTCATAATAAATTCCATTTCTTGATAATAATTGTTTATCGTATTATAATGTATGCGTGAATTTAATGCTAGAAAATCTTAACACAGAACAATTAAATGCCGTTAAAACAACCGACGGGCCACTGTTGGTGCTGTCTGGGGCTGGAACTGGCAAAACACGTGTGTTGACGACACGAATTGCATATATATTAAATCAGGGTTTTGCAAAGCCATGGCAAATTTTATCATTAACATTTACAAACAAGGCTGCAAATGAAATGAAAAATCGTTTGGCGAATTTGTCAGACGGTTCGTGGTATCCTGGGGATGTTTGGTGCGGTACATTCCATTCTATTTGTTTGCGTATTCTGCGTGCAAATGCGATGCGTTGTGGTATGCGTTCCGACTTTATAATTTATGGCGAAGACGATCAAAAATCTGTCATAAAATCATTAATTGCATCTGGCACAAAGACGCCATCTGAATATGCCGAAGAATTTTCTGCTGTCAAGGACAAGGGATTAATTGCACTGCAACACAAGGATAAATTGTATAATGCGTATAACGCTGAATTGGCACGATTAAATGCGGTTGATTTCGGTGATATTATTCTAAAAGTTTTAGAATTGTTTGATAAAAATCCAGATGTTTTACAACGTTATCAAAACCAATTTAGATATATTTTAGTTGATGAATTCCAAGATACAAATAATGCACAAATGGAACTGTTAACCACGTTAACACGTGACATTGAAAACCCAAATATTTGTTGTGTTGGTGATGATGATCAATCTATATATTCATGGCGTGGTGCTGAAATAAAACATATATTAAATTTTGATAAAACTTTTCCAACAGCCCAGATAATAAGACTAGAAACGAATTATCGCAGTACCGCAAATATTTTAGGGGCTGCAAATTCATTGATACGCCATAACCAAGGGCGTTTGGGCAAGGATTTACGTGTTGCAGATTCTGAATGTATGTCAGAACCTGTATATATTTTAACGTTGCCTACTGACAGGGATGAAGCACGCATTGTTACCGATTCTATATTACGTGATGGTACATCTGATTATAATAAATTTGCTGTTTTAATTCGTGCAGGCAGTTTATCGCGGGTTTTTGAAGAAGAATTTGCGTCACGTGGGTTGCCATATAAATTAATTGGTGCAACGAAGTTCTATGACCGTATGGAAATTCGTGATGCGATTGCATATTTGCGTTTGTTAGTATACCCATTTGACGATATATCTTTTTTACGTATAATCGGAAAACCACGACGTGGTTTTGGGGATAAAGCAATACAAAACTTGCGTGCAAGTGGTGAAAATTTAATGTCTGGGTTACGGTCTGCTAATTTATCGGCCAAACAGCGTTTGGCAGCAGATGAATTTTTATCTGCATTTGATTTTGATTGGGCATCAATGTCGCCTGGGGATGCCGCAAAAAAATTACTAACAGATTCTGGGTATATTAATATGTGGCATCAATCCAAAGATACAGATGCACCAGACAGATTATTAAATATTCGTGAATTGTTGACATCTGTGATATCTAAATACGATACGTTGCCAGAATTTTTGGAACAGGCTGCATTAATGATGACGGACGATAATGATTCTGATGATACGGAACAAAATAATTGCGTACGTATTATGACAATACATGCCGCCAAGGGGTTAGAGTTTGATACTGTCTTTTTGCCCGCATGGGAAGAAGGAATTTTCCCAAATGAAAAGTCTATTAGCGAAGGGGGCATAGAAGAAGAAAGGCGTCTTGCATATGTTGCAATAACACGTGCATGCAGACGTTGTGTGATATCTAATACAATGTCGCGTGTTATATTTGGGTCACGACAATCTAATTGTGCCAGTCGTTTTATTACAGAAATGGATAATCGTTTTCTGGATTTTCAAGGTGGAATTTATCATTGTCGGCCAAATTTATCTGCACACTATCAAGAAACAATAAAACCGGTAAAACGTCAAAATATATCACTGGTTGGCAAGTTGGTTATGCACGATGAAATGGGTGGTGGTGTGGTAATTGAAGACGATGGTGATATTCTGACTGTTGCATTCAAATTGCGTGGAATTAAAAAAGTTGCCCGTAAATTTATTCGTGTTGAATCATAGTTTGTGTATTAGTAATGTTACACTTGCACAATAGATTTTTTTATCGTAAACTTAAATTGTTATGAAAATCAAAAAGTTTCTGCGTATTTTTATAAACTTTTTCTTTTGGGCATTTGTTGCAGGTATTGCGACATTGGCGATTTTGATATTTGTTTATGGAAATGATTTGCCTGATTATAAAAAGTTGGCAACATATGCACCGCCAGTTGCAACACGTTTATATGCATCGGATGGATCTTTGTTAATTGAGTATGCCGAAGAACGACGTGTCTTTATTGATTATGCTGATATTCCACCGCAATTGATTAATGCGTTTATTGCTGCAGAAGATCAAAATTTTTGGACGCATCCTGGAATTGATGTTCAGGGAATAATACGTGCTGTTGCGAATAACACATTGCGTTTATTTGGTGCAAACACGACGTTGTCTGGGGCGTCAACAATAACACAACAGGTTGCCAAGAATTTTTTCCTGACATCTGAACGTACAATCGCAAGAAAAATCAAAGAAGCTATTTTAGCATTACGTTTAGAACGCAGTTTTTCCAAAGAGCATATTTTAACATTGTATTTGAATCAAATATTCTTGGGGGCACGTGCGTATGGTGTTGGTTCTGCTGCATTAATGTATTTTAACAAGCCTGTTTCAGAATTGTCATTGGCAGAATGTGCGTTTTTGGCATCTTTGCCCAAAGCACCCAATAATCGTGATCGTGCCATTGAACGCAGAAATTATGTATTACGTCGTATGGTTGAAGAAGGTTTTATTTCGCAATCTGATGCCGAAGTCGCTGCATCTGAAGATTTAAATATTAACAGTGGCTTTACAGAACAAATGTCCGAAGAATTACAATATTTTGCCGAAGATGTTCGTCGTCAATTATTAAATAAATTGGGTCGTGAAAAGTTGTATAATGATGGTTTGTATATAAAAACAACAATCGTTCCAGAATTGCAATATGCTGCATCTGCGGCATTGAATAAAGAATTAGATAATTTCAATAATGGTCGTACCGAAAAATTACAAGGTGCAATTATCGCAATGAATCCGCATACTGGTCGTATTGTTGCGATGGCTGGCGGACGCTCGTTTAGGGACAGTTCTTTTAATCGTGCAACACAGGCATATCGTCAAATTGGATCTACGATAAAGCCGTTTGTGTATTTGGCTGCGCTGGAACGTGGTTTTTCACCACAGACAATGTTGTTGGATGCACCAATTGTTGGTTGGCGTGAAGATGATACATTATGGAAACCTGAAAATTACGATAAAAAATTTTTAGGGGATGTTCCATTGCGTCTGTCTTTGGAAACATCACGAAATGTTACAACTGTTCGTTTAGTTGAACAAATTGGAACAGAAAATGCAATAGAGGTAGCACAACGTTTTGGTGTATATCCATCGGATATGAAAAATATGAATTTATCAATGGCATTGGGGTCTGGTGAAACAACATTGGAAAAATTAGTGTTGGGTTATTCTGCATTTGTTAATGGTGGACGTGCAATACAACCAAAACTGGTTGATTATATAGAGGACAGATACGGGCGTGTTATTGATGGTGAAACTGTGGAAATGGTGGAATGGTCTGATGATTTATTGCCACCAGAAACAACTGTGTCATCTCAGACATTATCAGATGAACATAGTTTGTATCAGATGGTGTCTATTTTACAAGGGGCTGTTGAACGTGGTACAGGCAAACAGGCACGTGTATATGGACATACAATTGCCGGGAAAACAGGTACAACCAATGAAGTCAAAGATGTGTGGTTTGTTGGCTTTTCCAAGAATTTAATTGCAGGTGTTTATTTAGGATACGATACCCCAAAACCATTGGGTCGTGGGGCGGGTTCGCATATGGCGGCACGTGTTTTCGCTGACTTTATGCGTGTTGCATTACAGAACGAAAAAAATCAACCGTTTGCAGTGCCAGATGGAATGACATTCATGCGTGTCAATCGTCGCAGTGGTGCATCTGCATCTGTTGATCCCAATGGCACAATCATCCAAGAAGTTTTCAAGCCTGGTCAAAAACCAAATCCTGCACCAAAAAAATCAGTGGCAGAAGGAAGTGCGGTTGTTGGTGGAATATTTTAATTATTAACGTTTATTTATTTCGTCTTTTGTGATAAAATATCGGTATCAAGGAAAGGATTTTATATGTTGACGGAATATTTCTTTAATCAAAATTTCTCGTTTTTCGCCAGTGGTTGGACACAATTTGCGGGTGGCTTTTTTATAGCATTTATGATGATGTTGTTGTTTGGTCGTCCGTTTATTGCATTTATGCGAAATGTCCAGAAAAAAGGGCAGCCAATCAGTGAAAATGTTCCGGATGCTCATCGCAAGAAAGCAGGTACACCAACAATGGGTGGTATATTAATTGTCTTATCAATCTTGTGTGGCAGTTTATTGTTTATGCCACTATATAACCCAACGGGTTGGATTGCACTGGCTGCACTGGTTATGTTTGGTGTTTTAGGTTTTATTGATGATTATAAAAAAGTATCATCACAGTCAAAAAAAGCATCAAACGGTCTGTCGCCAATGACAAGGTTGGTCGCAGAAGGTGTTTTTGTTGTTATCTTGGCATATTTAATTAACAAAACAATGCCACCATATATTCCAGAATATTCATTGTCAATTGGTGCTGGTATTATTTTGCCACTTGGACTGTTGTATTATGTTTTTGCGTACTTTGTAATTTGTGGCAGTGCAAATGCAACAAATATTACAGATGGTTTAGATGGTATGTTGTCAAAATTATTTATGCCTGTGTTGATTGTATTGGTTGTTGCGTTGTATGGTGCGACACGTATTGGATTTATGGATACAGTAATGTTCTTGCCGATGGCCAGCGGTCTTTATGCTGTGTTGGGATCTGCGTTTGGTGCGGTTCTTGGTTTTTTATGGTATAATGCAAAGCCTGCTTCAATATTTATGGGTGATGTTGGGTCGTTGGCATTGGGTGGATTTATGGGGACTGTTGCGATGCTGTTAAAAGCAGAACTGGTAATGGGGTTGGCTGCTGGTATGATGGTTTTGATTTTGTTGTCTTCTTTTGTTCAGACGATGTATTTCAAAATAACAAGAAAAATTACAGGTACAGGTCGTCGTGTATTCTTGCGTGCACCATTACATCATCATTTTGAAGAATTAAAATGGCCAGAAACAAAAATAGTGGAACGTTTCTTTGTGATGTCAATATTGTTTTCTGGTTTGGCATTAGTGTTCTTGAAATTTGCATAAATAAAGACAGGCGGATATGGTTTGGGTTAAACGTAGCGAAGAAAGTTTTTTAGCCAGTTGGTATTACGGCATTGATCGCAAGTTGTTGGCGTTTTTATTTGTGCTGATATTTATTGGTGCTCTGTCTGTTATATCTGCTGGGTCTATTCAGGCATATCGTAAAGATTGGGAATGGTATTATTTTTTACAGAAAATGTTACCTTTTTATTTCTTGGGTATTACTGCGTTGTTTGCATCCAGTATGTTTAACAAGAAATGGGTTTTGATTACTTCGTCTGCAAATGTTTTTGTTTGTGCAATATTATTGTTATGGACACTTGTAATGCCACATACAATACATGGTTCTGACAGATGGGCTGTGTTTGGTGGTTTACGTTTAATGCCATCTGATTTGATAAAACCAGGATTGATAATTTTAACTGCATGGTTTTTATCTAAGATGAAGCAATTATATGGTGCGAATATGTTTCTTAATCGTGAATCGTGGCAATTGCGTCGTTTCAGTTGGTGGACATTTTTGATTCCATTTGCGATAATGTTACTGATTATGTTATCGCACCCAGATATTGGTACAACGATATTGTTCCTGGTGGTAATTGGTGGAATGTTTTTTGTTGCAGGATTACCGTATAAAATTTTACTGCCTGTATTGGGTGCTTGTTTTGGTGCTGCCGGGTTGTTTTTTATATTGGTCCCCCAGAATTTTAGTCATTTTATTAGTCGTTTTTCAGATTTTTTTGCCCCACTTGACCCAACCAGCCAGGTTGGATTGTCTGTTCGTACAATACGTCAAGGTGGTTTTTTTGGTATGGGTGATGAAGCCTTTGCCAAAGAATCATTGGGTGATGCACATACCGATTTTATTTTTGCAACACTGGTAGAAGATTGGGGTGCTGTTGGTGCGTGTATAATATTATTGTTTTTTGTATTAATATGGCGGCATATGATACAAACAGCAGTGTCTGTGCGTGATAAATTTGTATTTTATTCTGTCTTTGGGGCAGGGTTATTGTTCATTATGCAAACGTGTATAAATCTTGCAACAACGTTGGGTATGATTCCACCAAAAGGTATGACGTTGCCATTCGTTTCATATGGTGGCAGTTCGTTTATCGGATATTGTTTATTGTTTGGTATGGTCATGGCGTTGGTTCGTGAAGATAAATGGGGAAAATAACAAAGGGTTTAAGATGAAAATATGGATTGCAACAGGCGGTACAGGTGGACATGTTTTTCCGGCACTTAGTGTCGCAACAGAATTAGTCGCACGTTCTCATTCTGTAATTATTTCGTGTGATGGACGTGTGCGTCAGATGGTTTTGCGTGATAAACCAAAAAAGGCACGTGTCGTTCATATATGGGCATCTGGTGTTGGTGCAAAAAGTCGTATTAAGCAATTTTATGCGTTATTCAAAATCGGTTTGTCTGCAATTGCATTAACGTTGCGTTTTTTAGTGTCACGTCCAGATAAAGTTGTTGCGTTCGGTGGATATGCATCTGTCCCTGCGGTATTTGCTGCACATGTTTGGCGTATACCGACCTTTTTGCATGAACAAAATGCTGCGATTGGTCGTGCAAATAAATTTACAATGCGCTGGGTGCAAACATTAATGACCAGTTTTCCAAATGTTTCTGGTGTAACTAATTCTGCAACCAAGGTTGTATACACTGGGTTGCCTGTACGTTCTGATTTTATGATACGTTCTGGTACACCGTTATCTGGGGATATGAAATTATTGGTAACAGGCGGTTCTTTGGGGGCCCAAATTCTGGATGAAATTGTTCCTCAATCTGTTGTAGCGATGAAAAATAAAAAGATTTTTGTTACACATCAAACACGACCAGAAAATGTTGAAAAATTACAACGTTTTTATGCAGAAAATAAAGTTCGTGCAAATGTGTTGTCTTTTATTCATGATATGTCAGATGCAATTACCAGTGCTGATTTAATAATTGGTCGCAGTGGTGCCAGCACAGTTGTTGAACTGCAAACAATTGGTCGTCCTGCGATATTGGTCCCATTGGGAATAAACCCGGATCAGGCTGCAAATGCGGCCAGTTTTGCAAAAACCGGTGGTGGTTTTGCAATTGAACAGTCTAAATTTACAGTGCGCTGGTTATCTGCGATGTTAAATGATTTATTTGATAATCCATCCAGATTAAATAAAATGGCACAAAAGGCATTGGTTCCAAATAATGCGGTTAATTTAATAGTGGATGAAATTACAAAATAATACTTGTTTTTTTATTGGTTGATGTATTTTCTGCTTGCGTGCGATTCGTCATTTGTTCTATGATGAAATCGGAAGGAAAGGAAAATGCATCGTATTACAGTCTCTGTATTGTCTATGTTTTTTATATTGCCTGCATTGGGCAGTGCACGTTTGCCGGTTGTAAATATTGCGTCTGGCGGTGTGTCTGCACGTGATGCGTTTGGTGAAGTGGGGGAAAAAGTTGTTGTGGCACAACCTGTTAAGCCGGTTGCACAAACACGTACAAAAAGGGTTGTTGCACGCAGTGCGGCAAAACCGGTTTCATCATCTGAAAACGCACGTGTTGCGAATGTGGCTGCTGTGAATGACGTGTTGGTACCACAACGGCCAAGTGCTGATTTATGGGCGAAAAATGATACTGCATTACGCATGCCGAAACTTGATGAATTTTCTGTATATCGTACAGATTCCCAGTTACCAGAGGAGAGAATTGACCAAACCTATGCATCGGTTAGTCGTACTGGCACTGTTCAAGAACGTCCAGAACTAATTGATACATCTGTATCAAATATTGATGACCAGATTGCACGTTTGGTTGATTTACAAAAGCGTGCCGAAGACAGTGTTCGTACTGTTTCGCCACGTGTAATTAGTGCACCAATTGCACATGTACAATCAAATAATGCTGATTCAGAACGTGTTGCGTTTAATTCTGACCCAACAGATTCTGTTTCTTTGCGTCGTATGGTTGTTGAAATGGATGACAGTGATGATGTTGTTGTTCGCAAAGTTGAAAAGAATCTTTCGCCACGAATCGCATCTGTTCGTGACGATATGTCAAAAATGACGCCATCTGAATTGCGTCAGGCGTTCAGAAAAACATTCTTGTCAGAAAACAAGCATCTTTCAACATTCTCTATGGATGACAGTTTTGATGTTGCCAGTGATATGTCTTCTGCAGTAGAAGGGTTTACAGCAAAACGTGATTTGTCAGAAGCGGGTGGTATCAGACCGTTGGAAATCAAAATTAAATTTCGCAATGATGATTCTGCATTGTCACGTGCAAATTATCAATTGTTAACAGAATATGCTGGTATTGTTGTTAACAAGCCGACACGTGCAATTCAAATTGCAATTCCACAGTATATGACGGTGGATAATGATGAAAGAAAGTTGGCTGCACGTCGCTTGGCGATTGTTGAACAGGTTTTGACGGATAATGGTGTTTCTAAACAGCGAATTGTTCCTGTTTTGTCAAATCGTGAAGAATCTGGTTTTGTGCTGCGTATAATTTCTGGTGATCAGTATGATACGCTGACACAGCAGCATAAGAATATATTTGGTGAAAATACTGGTAAAAAAGTATATAAAAGTATGTCGTGGTAAATATTTTTACACGTTTGATTGATTGTTTATTTCCGCCGGTGTGTCCATTATGTAACACACCGGTATCTATACATGGTGAATTGTGTGCTGATTGTTGGGCGAATATGAATTGGATTACAAATCCAAAATGTGTTAAATGCGGCTATCCATTCAGTTCAGATTTTGATTTTGGTACAACTGCATTATGTCCAACATGTGCGTCTGGAAATTGTGAACTGGATTGGATACGGTCTGCGTGTGTATATGATGATGTTTCACGTTCTGCGATGTTGCCGTTCAAACATGCAGGATGTGTACATTATGCAAATTTTATGTCACGTGCGATGATGTGGGCGTTGCGTGATATTGATGTTGATGCAGATATTGTTATGCCGGTGCCATTGGCGAATAAGCGTTTGTTTAAGCGTGGCTATAATCAGGCAACATTACTGGCACGACCGATTGCCCAGGTGTTGAATATACCGTTGGATTTAGATTCTGTTAGTCGTATTCATCGTCCTGATATGGGGCATAAAAATGCACGTGAACGTGCAGAAAATATACATGGTGTTTTTGCGGTTAAAAATCCAGAAGCGATTCGTGGCAAAAGGATATTGTTGGTTGATGATGTTATGACGACGGGTGCGACTTTTTCGGAATTGCGTCGTGTATTAATGCGTGCAGGTGCATCTGCGGTATACGGGGTAACGTTTTGTCGTGTGGCACGTACAGTCTAGTATTCTAATTCAGTATTTTGTGCCTTGAATGTACGCAAGAACATATTTTTTTGGGCCAATTTTTCTTGGGCAATAACTTTGTTAGAACACATTTTGAAAATATCCAAGACAGCAACCGCTAAATCGTCTTTTATAGGTGCGTTTAGTGGTAATGTGATTTTTACAGTTGGGATTTTGCTAAAGTATATCTCGTATTCAATCCATATATCAAAATTATCTGTGTGTGAATATTTTGTTGATAATAAAAAATCACATTCTTCAATACTGTCACCGATTGCATACAAAGAATACCCTTGTGACACAGTTGAATGCACAAAAGAATGTTTTATTGAATACAAAAGATATTCTAATAAATCCTGTATATCTGATTCCATGATGTTATTGTTGCACAATATAAATGTTTGTCAACACGAAAGTATAAAAAAATAAAACCGCCACTTGGCGGTATTATTAATTTGCGGCTGTTGTGGCCAATCTTTTACGACCACATGCACGACGACGATTTAATACATCACGTCCACCTGCGGTAGCCATTCTTGCACGAAAACCATGTGTGCGAACACGACGTGTTTTTGATGGTTGATATGTACGTTTTGTTGCCATGACTTATGTCCTATTGTTTTCTATTGTTTTTTCTTGCTTCCATTGTGTCCGAGCAGCATCATAAACACCATGGAAAAAATCCGTTTGTGCACCTATTTAATCACAGGTTTTATAAAAACGCAACCTTTTTATTTAGATTTTATTAAACCGACTTGTTTCAAGCCTTCTAAAATCATAAAGTATGTGAACATGTATACAAAAAGTTTCCAAAATGGTAAAAACATAATTTATAGTCCTTGTTTTTTTATAATTTTATTTAATCACAAAGTTTTATTTTGTCAATGCATTTTTTTGGCTTTATTTCTTGACGAAAAGTGCAAAAATCTGCTATGTTTGATATGTAAAAAAACTTAGGGAAAGGTAGTATGTCTGAAAATATTAATGAAGTAAATGAAATTCGCGTTCCGCAGTCTTCGTTGGAACACGAAATGCGTACCAGTTTCTTGGACTATGCAATGTCGGTTATAGTTGATCGTGCGTTGCCGGATGTTCGTGATGGTTGTAAGCCTGTACATCGCAGAATTTTATATGTTATGAATGATGTTGCACCTGCAACAAAACCAACGGTAAAATCTGCACGTATTGTCGGTGATGTTATGGGTAAATATCACCCACATGGTGACAGTTCTATTTATGAGGCTATGGTTCGTATGGGTCAGGATTTTTCCATGGGCGAAATGCTGGTCCAGGGTCAGGGTAACTTTGGTTCACGTGACGGGGACAAGGCTGCGGCCATGCGTTATACAGAGGCCAGATTATCAAAACTGGGTGCTTCATTGATGGACGATATGGACAAGGATACGGTTGATTGGCAACCGAACTTTGATGGTTCGTTGCAGGAACCGGTTGTATTGCCGACCAAGTTTCCAAACTTCTTGGTAAATGGTGGGTCTGGTATTGCTGTTGGTATGGCGACAAATGTTCCAACATATAACTTGGGCGAAGTATGTAATGGTATTTTGGCGGTGTTGGATAACAAAGATATCACAGATGATGAATTGTTTACGATTATCCCAGGACCAGATTTTCCTACTGGTGCAATGATTATGGGGCATGCTGGTGCGTACAAGGCACACACAACCGGTCGTGGTTCTATAATTGTTCGTGCAAAAACACATACCGAAGATTTTCGTGATCATACAGCGATTATTGTTGATGAAATACCATATCAGGTTAACAAGGCACAGATGATTATAAAAATTGCCGAACTGATAAAAGACAAAAGAATAGAAGGAATTTCTGAAATTCGTGACGAATCTTCCAAAGAGGGGTTACGTATTGTAATTGAACTGAAACGTGATGCGATTGCAGATGTTGTGTTAAATCATTTGTTTCAGTATACAGAAATGCAAACAAATTTCCCTGTAAACATGATGGCATTAAATCGTGGCCGTCCGATGTTGTTTAATGTACGCTCTGTTTTGGATGCGTTTATTGAATTTAGGGCAGAGGTTATACGCCGTCGTACAATCTTTGATTTGAACAAGGCACGTAATCGTGCACATACATTGTTGGGATTGTCTGTTGCAGTTGGAAATTTGGATGAAGTTATTGAATTAATTAAATCTAGTCCAAACCCAGAAGCGGCCCGTGAAGCATTGATATCACGTGGTTGGCGTGCGTCTGATATTGAATCGTACATTCAATTAATTGATGATCCAAATACAGAATACAAGGATGGAATGTTTTATATGTCCGAAGATCAGGCACGTGCAATTTTGGAATTGCAATTACATCGTTTGACTGGTCTTGAACGTGATAAAATTCATGATGATTTAACGAATTTGGGTGCGACAATTCGTGAACTGTTGGAAATATTGGGCAGTTATGAAAGAATTGTTCAGATTATTCGTGATGAAACAATTTCTGTTCGTGATAATTGGGCATCGCCACGTCGTACAGAAATTTCTGATGCAGAAATTGATATTGATATTGAAGATTTAATTGCACGTGAAGATATGGTTGTAACTGTATCTAATACAGGTTATATCAAACGTGTTGCATTGGATACATATCGTGCCCAGAAACGTGGTGGCAAGGGACGTAATGCGATGGCAACAAAAGAAGACGATTATGTTGTTCAAGTATTTGTGGCAAATACACATACGCCATTATTGTTCTTTAGTTCCAAGGGGCTGTGTTATAAATTAAAGACATATAAATTACCAGAGGCTGCAGCCGCAGCCAAGGGGCGTCCACTGATTAATCTGTTACCATTGGAACAGGGTGAAACAATCACTGCGATTTTACCAGTGCCAGAAGAAGATGTGGAACGTGTCAAAGAATCAGGCAAAGAACATTTCTTGATGTTTGCAACGGCATCTGGAACAGTCCGTCGTAACCGTATGAGTGATTTTGATTCTATTCGTGCCAACGGTAAGATTGCAATGAAATTGGATGAAGGCGACAGTTTGATTTCTGTTCTGCCATGCAACGAAGACCAAGATGTATTACTGACAACATATCGTGGTCGTGCAATTCGTTTTGCGGTGCCAGAAATTCGTGTCTTTGCAGGCCGTAATTCAACAGGTGTTCGTGGTATAACATTGGGACGTGATGACAGAATTATTGGTATGGCGATGTTGAACCATGGTGAATCGGATTCGTCTGTTCGTGCAGCGTATATCAAGCAATCACGTGCTGCCCGTCGTGCAGAAACAGGAATAGAAGAAGAAGCATCTGCTGACGAAGAAGAAACAACACTTGTTCTGGACGATGCCAAGATGGCACAAATGGCGGCATCCGAAGAATTTATTTTGACAATATCTGAAAATGGATTTGGAAAACGCACCAGTTCGTATGAATATCGTTTGACCCATCGTGGTGGTGGTGGATTTACGAATATTAAACTGGGCGGCAAGAATACAGCGGTTGCAGGGTCTTTCCCTGTAACAGATGATCAAGATATTATCATGGTAACAGATGGTGGTAAAATCATCCGCACACCTGTTGCTGATGTCCGTATTGCAGGTCGTTCAACGGCGGGCGTTACATTATTCCGAACAGCAGAAAAAGAAAAGGTTGTATCTGCAATTGCAATAGAAGGTGCATCAGAAGAAGAAAATTCTGAATTAACAGATAATGTTCAAGAACAATAGTGAATATGGTATGGAAACCAAAGAATATTTTTCATCAATAAACGATGTGTCCAAGCGGTTGGGGGTGCCAGCCCATACATTGCGGTATTGGGAAAAACAATTCCCGACCGCAATTAAACCGACAACCGGTGCTGGCGGTCGCAGATATTATCGCAGTGAAACTGTTGACAAGTTGTTTGTTATCAAGGATTTGTTATATGTGCATGGTATGACAATCGCAGGTGTAAAAAAGATGTTGCGTGATGGTAATTTACCAGATGTATCAGAACAGATTTCTGTTGATAATATAAATATCTCTGCCCAACCAGTGGCAGAGCATTCTGTATCACCAACGATAAATAATTCTGATATAGATATGGCGATAACACTATTGGAATCGGCACGTAATTTGTTGCAATAAGAAATCCCCATTTTGGGGATTTTTTATTTGTGCTTTTGTGCAAAAAGCCTGTTCCAATTATTTTTGAAACGTTGAATAACAGGTTGATTTGCAATAGAATCATTTCTGATACTGTCTTGTGTTAATTTATCAACATTTTTGTATGCTTCATCTAAGTTTTTATATGCATTTGTGATAGCAGTACTGTTATCAATATGTTTTGAAGCGATATCTTTATGGATTGAATCTACTTTGCAATACAACGAATCAATAGTTGGTTCCAGATAATAATATTCTTCTGGGTTTGTTTTGTGTACACGAATCAAAGAATCCATCTTTTTATATTCTGGATATTCTTTTACTTCATTAAAAGCAACTTGATCAATGAAATCAAATTCTGCACTGATATTTTGTTCGGCACGAAATGCTTTTTTATGTGCGACATCCAAATCGTCCTGATAAAAATCAGGTTTGTCATAATTCAAGATGCTTGTTGCCCCAATGCCTGCGGCAAATAAAAGAATCATAGAAGTTTTTGCAATAGCTTCTTTTGTAGTCATATAATAATCCCCTTTTATTGTTTTTGTATCTATAATATAGTACAAAAATACAAATTGTCAAGCATAAATACGTTATTAGCAACGAATGGTTGGTTTGTGTCAAGAGATTCGCCGTTGTCCAGCATGACCAGACACAGAACTGGCACTCCCAACGGGAAACCGAATGAATAAAAACCCCATGAGTTGCGTTATTAGCAACGAATGGCTGGTTTGCGTCAAGAGATTCACCGTTGTCCAGCACGACCAGACACAGAACTGGCACTCCCAACGGGAATCGAACCCGTGTTACCAGAATGAGAATCTGATGTCCTAACCGCTAGACGATGGGAGCCTTTTATGCCTGTCTATATTATATATAAAATGTTTTTATTGCAACAAAAAGAAAAACTTTATCTGATGTATTGTTTTAACTGTCTTATAATTTCATCTTGGATTGTGAATGAACTGATTTCGGTTGCAGATTTGGAATATTCTTTTTTATTTGTATCGCCATTAACATATATTTTGCTATCTATTTCCATTATTTGTGGTCCAACGCTGCCATGACGTGGTTGTACTTCGTCTAAAATATGATTCATTTCATGGGCAAACGCTGCCAGCATATAATTAAATAAGTTAACTTTTTCTGTGCGGCATGCGTTTTTTATTGCGTCAAATGATAATCTAAGTTCAATAGATGTAAATTTATTTGTTATATCAGACTTGTTTTTAAATAGTACAAATCCAAGTGTTTTATTTTTGTTTAATTTTTTTGATCGTTCTTTTACTTCGTAATCATACCAATTTTGTAAAATTTTTACGTTAATATTATCAATTGGAATATCGTGTTCAGAACAAAATTCAATTGCAAGTTGTTGAAACAATTTATTGTAAAATAGTAATGAAACGCTGTTATTTGCGTTATATGTTTTGTTGGCCAAATCTTTGTGTTTGTTTAGATATCTTAACCAATCATGTGCGAATTGTTTGGCTAATATATCACGATTTAACATTGCGTTGTTAAAATTATTTCTGATTTGGTTGTCGCTTTTATGTTCTTGTATCAATTTTGTAATAGCAAATCTAGAATCAAAAGTATCAAATTCGCCATTTATATTTTCCAAATCTTGAATACATAATGCCAGCAGACATATGGACATATTTCGTGGACGAAATTTATCCTTGGTTATTGCTATTTTAATTTGTTGTATCAGTTTGTCTGGTGTTATTAATTTTTCTTTTAGTACATGTTGTACGATATTATTAAACTTTTGGGATATAAGGAATTTATGTATTACAGATGTTGTTTTTATGTATTTTTGTAATAATTCTATTTGTTCTGTGGCTGCTTGGATTTCAATGTTCTTATATGAAATAACGTCATCGCATGACAATTGGGTGTTATGCGTATTATTCTTAGAAAAAAATTTATTAAATCTATCAAACATATTAACTTGATTAAGTTTAATACTAAAAGTAAATATGTCAATAAAATATTTAGGTTGTAATTATATTTTTTATTTGTTACTGTACGTTTCTCTTTTTAATAGTAAAGGAAATATAATGAAATTATTACCAGTAATATCACGTCCGTTGTATAAGGATGATTTAGAACGCAAGCATCGTGCACCAAAATCATTGTCCGCAACAGTTCGTGGCGGTGTAAATATACGATATAATGCACGCAATAACACAAATCAACCAAAGTCTGATATAAAAATTATTAAACCATTATATCGTACAATATTAATGCTAAACAGCGTATTAAAGAAAATGCACCCTTCGTTTTCACAAACAGAAGTTATCAAATTTTCGTTTAATAAATGGGTGCGTATGGCTGCACGTGAACGTTCACGTAACAGAAAGCAAATACTGCAATCACAGGTTAATAGTGTTTCTGAAAAACAACAAAATTTAGATGATTTGGTTGCAGATTTAGAAATAGAAGACATGTTAAATAAACCTGTGTCATTATCGCATCATGATATTGCATCTTGGCTTTGTGCGTTAAAAAAACACGAATTTGATCAAATGCGTCTTGCAGAACAAAAAGAACATGGTAATAACTTGATGTTGGCAGATTTGTATTTAGAAAATTTAAGACAAAAAAATGTTAATGATGCACGTTTTCTACGTGAAAAAACATTTGCACAAAAATCAAAGGAAGAACGCCAAGAAGATATAGATTTGCAAGAATTGTATGACACGACACAAAATATACGTCATGTCATATATACATTTAATAAACAGCGTTCTAAGTAAAATAAAATCGCCAAAATGGCGATTTTATTTTTGATGTTTTTTTGCATGATACATTTCGTCTGCGGTTCTGGAATGTCTTAATTTTACCAGTTTATGTATTTGTTCTTTTGTTTTTATGCTTACGTTTTGTCTGCTTTGTTTCAGTTGTTGTAACTTTTTTTCTTGTTGTGAAATTTTGCTTGCTGGAAATAAATTATCATTAATAGAATCTATTTTTAATGTGATGTATCCCATTTCATGTTTTAATTTTTGCAAGGTTACAGATTTTACTGTGTTTGCAGAATTATTAAGGGTGTTTATCGTTTGTTTAATTGTATGTAAATTGTTCTGAATATTTTTTGCATGTATGGCTGTATTTAATGCGGTTAATTTTTCTGGTGCTTGTAAAAAATAATTCATACTTGTTTCAATTTGATTAACAGATGTTTCTAGTAAAAAATCTAAACGTTTAGAATTGGCTATATTGTTTGGAATAATTTCTTCTTCCAAGAAATATAATTGGCTTTGTAATGCATCTGGAATGCTGTCTGTATTTGTGTGTTTTGCAATTTCAGATTGTACACTATCATATTGTTTATGCCAATCAGACAATACAGATTGTGTTAATTGTAATATTTCCCGCAGTTGTGGAAAGAATTGATTTATATTTGTGCTTTTTTCATATGTTTCTAATAATTCTTCCAAATAACAAATGCTGTCCCGTAATTGACGGTTTTGTTTCATCAGTTCGTTTAGTTCTTTTTCTGCATTTGGAATCAGAATGTTGTTTAATGTATTTTCTATTTCTTCTTTTTCTTTTTTATTTTTTATTTTGATACCGATTGGTATGCCGGCACTTAATAGTATTGCGGTGCTTAATATAATTGCTGTTTTTTTATTCATAATAAAATTCCTTGTATAAATTTTAATAGCGTTCGTTTTGACTTTGTATCGGATTCATTGATCTGATTTCACCAGACAAATTAAATTCTGGTCTGGTGCGTATTAGTTCATTTATGCCATCTATAACATCTTTTGTAATTTTATCATTGTTTATATTAATGTTATTATACAACCACTGTTTGTTACCATTAGGATATTCTTTGATAATTTTATTTTTGACATATTGGTTATAAGTGGCTTGTAATAAATCAAATATCTTGTTTGGATTTGTTGCATATTGATTTTTTAGAATAAAATCCATGCCAAAATAAGAATTGCCACGTCCACCTGCATCAAGAAACTTTGTTCCAGAATCAGCATATACTAACAATACATAATGTGTTTCATTCCCGCGTCTGGTATACATTTTTTTATGTGTTCCGGTTCTGGTGATATAAAAAGATTCTAAAAACTTTTTAGTGTTTTCATCACATTTAGATGCTTGTTCACCATTTGGTACACCAAATATAATCAAGTTTGCCATTTTGTTTCCTTTATATACATATAATACCGTATTTTGATGTGTTTTGCAATATGACCGATTGCTGCGAAAAAAAGATTGATTTTGCAAATATCTGTAATACAATACGTATATAATAATTTATTCAAAGGATAAAACCCAATGCGTATATAATATTTTAATTTTTTTCTATATCACACATTTCTGTGTATCTGTTTAATTACAATATAATGGGGTTTAGTATGGCTTTGATTTCTTTATCAAATATATTTTTTGGATATGGCGACAATAATTTGTTGGATGGCGTGTCGTATGTTTTTAACGACTATGACAAAATTGCAATTATTGGCGATAATGGTTGTGGCAAGACGACATTGTTGAAAATGTTGGCTGGGGATTTATTGCCTGATTCTGGTAATATTAACAAGACTGCAAATACATTTATGTTAAATCAAGTTAATGTATCTGATGATAAAAGTGGTGGTGAACAACAGTTGTTTGCATTAATGCGTGCATTGGAATCTGGTGCGGATATTTTGTTATTAGACGAACCAACAAATAATCTTGATGTTAACGCAAAGCGATTATTTTTTAATCGTTTGAATATGTATCCGTTTGGGGTGGTTATTGTTTCGCATGACAGGGAATTACTGCGACAAATGGATAAAATAATTGAATTGCGTAATGGTCATTTATATATATATGGCGGTAATTACGATTTTTATGTATGTCAAAAGCAGCATGAACAAGACATTCTTGATTCTAAATATGCGAATACACAAAGAATAATATCTCGGTTAAATAATACAATAAATGTTGCACAAAATACGCGCCAACATCATGAATCTAAGCAGCGTAAAGAAATTAATAATGCACGTCGCAGCAGATTAGAAGCCAATGCCCTGAAAGGGAAGAGTCAAGAAACCGAAGCAAAAAAACGTGCGATTATTCAAAAGAAATTAAATGAACAGATATTTATTCAGCAATCGTTATCAGAACAAATGCGAAATGAAATAATAAAAATCCCCATCTCTAATAAAGATTTTTATGCCAAGGAATTGGTATGTGTTTCAGATGTGTCTTTTGCGTATGATGAAAAAGTCGTATTTCACAAATTTAATTTCTCTATGTATGGAAAATCACGTGTACGTTTATCTGGCAGGAATGGTTCTGGAAAGACAACATTACTAAAAATTATTTGTGGTGTATTAAAACCTCAATCTGGGAATGTTAAAATAAGTGGAAAAATCGCATATATAAATCAAGATATGTCGGTGCTGGATAAAAGTAAAACAATTATTGAAAACATAATGGATATTTCTGGGTGTTTAAAACATGATGCACATGTCATTGCTGCGAATTTTGGTTTTCGTGGTGATTTATCAATGCGAAATGTTGGAACATTGTCTGGGGGCGAATTATTAAAAGCGACATTGGCAGCAATATTAGGTGGAAAAAATCAGCCTGATTTACTAATCTTGGATGAGCCAACAAATAATTTGGAAATAAAAAGTATTTCTGTACTAGAAGATGCATTAAATCAATATTCTGGTGCGATATTGTTGGTTTCGCATGATGAAATTTTTACCCAGAATATTAAAATTAGCGATACTGTATTTTTGGATTAAAAAACTGCCCAGTTATTACTGGGCAGTTTTGTATATATGTGTCATGCAAGTTTTTTTAGATATTTAAAATCAGACCGTTCTATCTCTTTGTTGGTCGCTAATGGACAATCAGCATTTAATCGTGCGGTCAATTCTTGTTTGTCTTGGCCTGCAGAGTGTTTTTTCTTTCTTTTGTTTAATTTACATCCCCCAGCACGACTGTTTCTGTTATGTCTCCCAGTTTTTTCAGATATGGCACAATAGCCTGGGGCATAAAATCTGTTTTTTCTAAATCATCCAAATTTACCCACAAAATTTGTTGACCTTCGCTGTCTGGTTCTGTGCCGCAACCCATTGTGGAAAAGTCTGCAACATCACATTCAAACATCAGTTCGGCCTGGTGAAAATCATCGTTATCAATGGTTGTATTATGATTCTTGGCAATATAGTCACGAACCATCACCAATCGTTTTGGCACAACATCCAAGCATAATTCTTCACGACATTCTCGTTGAATTGCCTGAACCATTGTTTCGCCCCATTGATGTCCGCCACCCGGCAATTTGGAAAATCGTCCCCGCCCATAATCACAACTTTCAACCAGCAGTTTACCATCTTTGATAATAATTGCTTTTATTGAGTATCTAAATATATTAGCCATTTTTTACCTCCTTTTTTATTTTTTTAGGTTAAAAAAAACACCCATAACTATGGGTGTTTTATCTGATTTATGGTTTTAAAATAAAACTTCTTTTCTCGCATATTATCAACCATGTATCTTGGTTGGGGCGCACGGATTCGAACCATGATAAAGAGAACCAAAATCTCTTGTCCTACCATTAGACGACACCCCAATTGCGTCAATGATTATAACTATCTTTTCATAAATTGCAATAATATTTTTTATTACAAATCAATAGCGTGCAAATTTTTTTTGTTTTTTTCAATTTTGTGCTTGAAATAAAAATCATTATATTTTATAATCATTAAAATTTGTAATAAATTTATATACCGAACCTATTATATAGGAGAATAAAATGTCGCGCAAGGAATTTGTTGCATTATTAGAAGATAATTTGTGGACAATGGAAAAAATGTCCGACAGATTGGGACTAAAACGTACAGAAAATATTGGATATCCACGTCAGTTGTTGGCGATATTGGTGCGTTTGCATAATGGTGGGCGTGCAAAATTGAAAGATATTGCACGACGTGAACATATTTCTACGCCTAATTTGTGTGCTGCGTTTCGCAAACTGGAACACGATGGGTTGGTTGTGCGTGCGACTGATGATGAAGACAGACGTAACACGTGGTATTGTGTGTCACCACGTGGTGCAGAATTGTCTTTGCGTGCAATGGATTTGTTTCGTCAGGGCGTTGAACAGATGTTTTCTGGAATTTCCAAAGAAGATGAAAAACGTCTGACAGATGCATTGCGTACATTAAGAAATGTTTTGAATAATGTGGAGTTGAATAATGAATAAACTGAAAACAGTGTTTGTGTTTGCATCTGTTGTTGCAGGTGCTTTTATATTGCCGTCATATGCAATGGATTTATCGTTGGAAAGTGCAACCAATATGATATTAGATCAGTCGCATGATTTGAAGAAAGCTGATGCAAATCTTAAAAAAGCCGAAGCGTCATTGGATGCGGCTAATGCAAATCGTTGGTTTAAACTGGATGGTTCTGTGTCGTATATGAATTTAGTTAATGTAGAAGATCCATCAAAATCTAAAACAATTGATTTGCCGCCATCAATGGGTGGGTTTATTGCGGAATCTCTGAAGGATACAGCAGTGTCAATTCCTGTTCCTGATAATATTTTTCAGGCGGGCGTGTCATTGACGCAACCGATTTATACATTTGGCAAGATTGGCAATGCAGTTAAATCTGTAAAGTCTGCAATTAAAATGTCCGAAGCGTCTAAGGAAATGACCCTGCGTGAGGTTAAGTATGCTGCAGCACAATTATATTGGACTGCAAAAATGACAGATGAAATTGTGGTTTTGGCAAAACAAGATTTAGCAAATGCACGTGCTGCTAAAAAAAGTTTGACATCAGCAGGTCGTGCAAATCGCAGTAATTTATTAAAAATAGAATCAGATATCGCATCCAAAGAAATAAACGTTTCTGATGCAGAATTCAATCGTGATACTGCACACAGAATGTTGAAAATTATGGCTGGTATCAACATTGATGAAAAATTAGTGTTAACAGATTCTTTCCCAAAAAAGTTTGATGAATTAAATGCGGCTGAATTAAATACAACGCCACAATGGGAAATATTGGGTGAACAAGTTAAAATGTACGAACGTTTGGCAAAATCAAAACGTGCAAATGCATACCCAACCTTGGCTGCAACTGCAAATTATAGTTATATGACATTATCAGAAGATATGGGGCATATGTTTGATAAGAAAGGCAGTCAGTCTGCATATTGGGGATTGGCGTTACAGGTGCCGTTGTTTAGTGGTGGATTAAATCGTGCAAATGCAACAGTTGAAGCAATGAATGCAATTGCGGCACAACAAGATTTAGATAAAGCAAAAAAAATAACAACAGAACAATATAACAACGCTATAACACAATATAACAGATTACGTGGAAACTTAACAACATTGGAAAAGGCACGTGATTTGGCTGCTCAGACATACAAATTATCGCAGAATCGTTTCGCTTCTGGTCAAACGTCTGCGGTTGAATTAGCAGATGTGTCTGCGGGGCTGTATCAGTTGGATATCGCACTGTTAAGTACCAAGTATAATATTTTAATGTCTGCAGAATCGGTAAAAAAATTAGGTGAGTAAAATGGAAAAAATACAAAAAACAATTCGTTCAAAAAAATTCAAGCATGCTTTTTTTATTGCACTGGTTGCAATTATGGTTGGGTGGGTAATATTTAGATTTGCAGCGGTTGCGTCTGAAAATGCAAGATTTGTATTTAATGCATCACGTGTCGCTGCAGATGTTGGATTGCCAATAGAATCCATGGATGTTATAAATGCAACTGGAACAATATATGAACCAGTGGCGATTAAAAATAATCGTGCATATGTGTCTGGGGAACGTGCTGCAAATTTACGTGCCGGACAAAAAATTGGTAATGGTAAAATAACGTATGTTTCCAGTGGTATTGATCTGAATACAGGTATGTATTTGGTTCGTACATCTGGTGTGTCAGATGGGTTGCAGTTTGCAGAATTTACAACCAATGGAATATTTATTCCGTTGTATGCAATTTCAAACAATACTGTTTTGGTTGTAGAAGATGGTATTGCAGTTGAACGCAATGTTCATGTCGTTCGTCAAGATTCTGAAAATGCATATATTGATTCTGGATTAAAATCAGGCGATATTGTGATTTTATCCAAAGTTAACGCAGGCGATAAAGTAAAATTAAGCAAATAATTTCCAAGGGGTGGTATTATGTTAAAGTTCTTTGTACGCAGACCAATTACAACATTAATGTTTGTTTTATTGTGGTTCGTTTTAGGGTTAGTATCGTTTCCAAATATGAATATTGAACGCACACCACCAATGGATTTGCCATTGGTTACAGCAACGTTTATTTATCCTGGTGCATCACCCGAAGAAATAGAATCACAAATTCTGAAACGTGCAGAAGATGCAATTTCAGAAGTTTCAGAATTAAAGAGAGTTATTTCGTATGGTTATGAAAACAGTGGTTTTGTTGTTGCTGAATTTAACTTGGGTGTAAATGCTAATGATAAATCAACAGAAGTAAAAACAAAGTTGGATGCATTATTGTCTGAATTCCCAGAAGATATGGACAGACCTGTGGTTGAAAAATTAAACCCATTACAAGAATCTGTTGTTGATATTGTTTTACGTGGTGCAGATGCACGTGAAATGGAAGAATATGTTGATAATATTTTATCTAATAAAATTACTGCGATACCAGGTGTTGCAAGTGTTTCTGTGTTTGGTGGTCTGCAACGTGCAATTCGTATTGCGATGAATCCTGATTTGATGGCTGCGAATGGTGTAACGGTTATGGATGTTGTGTCTGCACTGGGGGCTCGTAATTTGAATGTTCCAGGTGGAAAAATAGAAACCAGTCGTGATTCTTCTAATGTTCGTTTTATTGGCGAGTTTTCTTCAATTGATGAAATTGCAAATTTGCATTTAACAACCGTAGAAGGTAATAAGTTTAGATTGTCTGATATTGCAACAATTTCAGATGCTGCACGTGATATTGAAAATGGTGCACGTTATAATGGCGAATCTGTTGTTGTTGCATCTGTTGTAAAATCTTCGGATGGAAATGCAATAAATATTTCTCGTGCATTACGTGAAAAAATGCCACAGTTAGAATCAGATATGAAATCTAAATTTCCAGATGCGACAATGTTAATTGCATCGGATTCATCTATTGCCGTATCAGATGAAACAGACAGTACAATCAATGGTATTATCCTGGGGGTTGTTTTGACTGTTTTAGTTTTGTTGGCATTTACACGAAATTGGCGTTCAACAGTTATTGCGGGTGTTGTCATTCCTGCATCGTTGATTGCTGGGTTCTTCTTTATGGATAAAAGTAACTTTACTGTAAACGCATTGACATTATTGGCATATTCATCTGCATTGGGAACATTGGTGTCAAATGCGATTATTTTGATTGAGGCGGCATTACAAGAAATGCATGCCGGCAAGAATCCAGAAGATGCCGCAATTGATGGAACTAAAAAAGTTGCGGTATCTGTGTTGGCGGGCGTTGGAACAAACGTTGTTGTGTTCTTGCCATTGGCGTTTATGGGCGGAATTGTTGGCCAGTTTATGGTTCAGTTTGGTATGACTGTTGTATATTTAACATTGTTGTCGTTGATGTTTTCGTTCACATTAACACCAATGATGATTGCAAAATTCTTGCGTTTAACAGGTAAAAAGAAACAAGAAAAAAAGCAAGTTGTTAAAGCAGAACGTGCAACATTAGAACACAGTTGGTTGTATCGTTGGTTTAATGTGCAATTTGCACATCCTGGGCGTGTTGTTGGTATGGGTGTTGCAATATTTATTGCGTCAACAATGTTTATGAAGTTTGTTGGTAATGAATTTTCGCCATCAACAGATGCAAATGAAATAACAATTACTGCACGTACCCCGATGGGTTCAACGTATGAAAAGTCTGAATCTGTTGCAATACAGATTGAAGAAAAACTGAAACAGTTTTCCGAAGTCAAGGCGACTACTGTAAAAATTGGAGAACGTGGATTACAAAATATTTCTGTAACAGTTGAATTGGTTGATGTATCAGAACGTTCAATATCAGATAAGATGTTGGTTCAACGTATGTTACCTGTTTTAGCAGATATTGCAGATGTTGAAATACAAATGCGTGCAGGTGAAGCACATTCAGCAGGTGTTTCAGCAGATTTGGTTTTGAATGTGTTTGGTGAAGATGATAATATTCGTGAAGCATACGCAAATCAAATTATTGATATTGTAAATAAAATACCAGAAGTTCAATCTGCTGTTCGTGCACAGCAATTGCCTGCGATGGAAATGCAATTTATTCCAGACGAAGAACAAATGAATTTCTGGGGTGTTCAAAACGCATATGCTGCAACGACTTTGCGTACAGCGTTATTTGGTAATGACACATACAAATATAAAGAAAACGGTGAAGAATATCCGATAATTTTAGAATTTGCAGAACCATTTAAAAACGCTACGATGTTTGACAATGTGTATGTAAATTCAAGCAAAGGTATGGTTCCGTTATCTTCGTTGGGCGATGTAAAATATATGCCTGCAACACCGGATATTCGTCGTGAAGATAAAAACAGATTAACCGAAGTTGATATAAATATCGGAAAATCAACAATGGGGCCTGTACAAAGTAAAATAGAATCAGAATTAGCAAAGATAGATTGGAAACCAGGATATTATTTTGAATTTGGTGGAATGTCTGAAATTCAAGGTGAAACCACTGGTGAAATTGGCAAGGCATTCTTGTTGGCAACGATTTTGACGTACATGTTGTTGGCCGCAATTCTGAATTCTTTGGCACATCCGTTTACGATTGCAACATCTATTTTGACCAGTTTTACAGGTGTGTTTATTTTGATGTTCTTGTCTGGTGCGACAATGAATGTTGGTGCGATGTTGGCATTTGTTATGTTGGTCGGATTGGTTGTTAATAATAATATCTTGGTTCTGGAACCAACAATTAATCGTGTAAACAGTGGTGAAAAGCCGTTTGATGCATTGTGGGCAGAACTAAATGATAAAAAGAATATGGTTTTAATGACATCAATTGCTGTTGTGGCTGGTATGGTGCCGCAATTGTGGTCTGCAGACGGTATGAAGGTTGCCATGGGTGCAGTTATGATTGGTGGTATGTTGGCCAGTTTGCTGTTTACATTTACATTAACACCTGCGTTATTTGTGTTGATTGAACGGGCCCGTCATTGGCGACCAAAATTTCTAAAATGATGTAAAAAGTCCCTTGTAATACAGGGACTTTTATTATAGTATTGGGTAAAGGATTATATAAATATGAATACAGAAAAAACAATTTTAGATAAATTACCAGAACAAATATTTAACGAATTAACTGCGAATATGGACACGAATGTCAAGTATGACTATGTGAAGTTTATGTACGATACTGTATTTGCCAAGGGTAAAACGATATGGAGTATTGTTGCTTTTTTATATGCTGTGTTCCATATTTATTCACCGTTACCGGCACAGTTGTTGAATAATGGTAAAATGTGTGCATGTGATGCGTTATATAACATTTCACCATTATCTTCGGATTACAGAAAATTACCACGGTATTTGCATGGTGTAATAAATAAAACAACAGGGGGTTACAGACATCCATTCAATAAACAATATATTATTAAACCTGCACGTGGTCAGTCCAAACAGTTTGCAGACCAATGTTTGAAAATAGGAAGTTTGTTGAACTCTTTTCAGAAAATGGCTTTGTTACCTGTTCATGGCAGTTCGCATTTAATTAAGATTGTATCAGATGTGTATAACGAAATGTTACAGTTAGTATCTATGTCCAAGGTTTCTTTGACGCCAGAAAATTTACGCAAACGTGATATTATGCGTACAGGTTCTGTTCAAATGTTGAATGAATACAATATGTATGCATCTGGGACTGTTGCGAATGCTGTTGCTGCCAGACAGGAAATTACAAACGACAGAAAATCAAAAGCAGAAAAAGTGCGTAAAATGTTGCACGATATGAACAGTAAAGAACTTGATTGTTTATCACAAAGACATGATGCAGAATTGAAGAATATAACAGTGTTTGATGATTTTCAGAATATGTTGCGTCAGCATGAGCAAGAACGTATGGATTTATTGGCAAAACAACATGCCAGAACACAGGGATTTCAAAATAGTTTGGATAAATCAAAACAAAAAGCATTGCAAGAAAGAAAATATGAACGATTAAATGCACAATTAAAACTTGCACGAATAACACGTATGCGTTAATAAAATCCCTGTGTTCAGGGATTTTTATTTGTTGACCGGGTTCGGTTTTTTTTACTAACATATATCAGCATGAGAAGAATGATTTTATTTTTATGTATGATATGTTTATCTTTTGATGTGTATGGTGCACAATATCGTGCGGCATTGGTTGCAGATATGAACTCGGGTCGTGTGCTGTATCAAGAAAATGCAAATCAATTAAATTATCCGGCCAGTTTAACAAAGATAATGACATTATATTTAACGTTTGATGCACTAGAACATAATCGTTTGGCGTTGGATGATTATTTAATTGTATCGCAATCGGCCGCAAATGCAGAACCTGTTAAACTTGGATTGGTGGCTGGGTCTAAAATTCGTGTTGAAGATGCGATAAAGGCTGTGGCTGTATACAGTGCAAATGATGTTGCACGTGTGTTGGCAGAAAACTTAAAAGGCGGCCAAGAACAATCGTTCGCAGATTTGATGACACGTGTCGCACGTGAAATTGGATTAACTAACACAAATTTTGAGAATTCATCCGGTTTGCCAAATGACGATCATTTATCAACTGCACGTGATATTGCATTACTGTCAATGGCTGTATATAAACATTTTCCACAATATTGGCATTTTTTTGGTATCAAGACATGGACATATAATGGCAAGACATACACAAATGGAAACAGGTTGTTGACATCTTTTAATGGTTGTGATGGTATGAAAACAGGATATACCAAGAAGTCTAAATATTCGTTGGTTGCAACTGCACAGCGTGGTAATAATCGTTTAATGTCTGTTGTTTTGGGTGCGGAAAACAAAGATGTTCGTGCAAATGTTGCCGCCCAGATGTTAAATCGTGGTTTTTCTATGTTGGGTAATGGTGATGCGCCTGTTGTTGTGAACAGTCGTGTTGAACCGATTGTGCAAACATCATCTGATACTGTAACAATGTCGCAGATGTATAATTATGCGACTGGTAATTCTCAGCCTGTTAAACCTGTAAAGACGGTTGTAAACCAGTCTGGTGGTGCAGGGGTTCAGTTTGGTGCATTTTCATCGCAGTCAACGGCCCAGAAACATGTACAAAGTATTAAGACTAAATTAGGTGTAAATACTGTTGTTGAACAGACTGATACAGGGTTATATCGTGTTCGTATATATGGTTTATCTGAAACAGATGCACAAAAAATAAAATCAAATGCAATATCGCATGGTATTGACAGTTATATATTTCATTAGTATTGTATGGTATGTAATGAATCCAAAAATAGAAAAGTTAATAAAGTTGTTCGCAAAACTGCCACGTGTTGGTGGTCGTGGTGGTCAACGCATTGTGTTGGCTTTGTTGCAGGACAAAACAGGGCGTGCACGTACGTTGGCAGATGCGATAATTGATGCCACAGAAAATATTGTTCCTTGTCCAATATGTGGTGTTTTGACTGATTGTGGTGTGGGGGTGTGTGAATTTTGCAAGGACACATCACGTCAAAATGGTCAGTTATGTATTGTTCGTGATTTATCTGATGTTTGGGTCTTGGAAAAATCATCTGTGTTTCATGGGCGTTATCATATAATCGGTGGTTTGTTGTCTGGTGTTTCCGGTGTTTTGCCCCAGGACTTGAATATTTCTAATCTTTCATCACGTATCAAAGATGAAAATATTTCAGAAGTCATATTTGCATTACCAAATACCATAGAAGGCAAGACAACACAAAATTATATTATGTCTGTTATTGATGATGGTACAGATGTTGTATTTACAGAATTGGCATCTGGTGTGCCATTGGGTGGTGATTTAGATTATCTTGATGATGGAACATTGACATTGGCATTTGGGGGACGAAAATCGTTATGAATAATGGTATATCATCTTTGCCACCTGTATCTGTCATGATGCGTGAATCTGGTTTAGAACCCAAGAAGCAGTTTGGTCAAAATTTTTTGTTTGATTTGAATTTAACAGGTCGTATTGCACGCAGTGTTCCTGATATTGAATCTGTTCCTGTAATAGAAGTTGGACCTGGGCCTGCGGGGTTAACACGTGCAATATTATTGGCTGGTGCCCCACGTGTTATCGCAATTGAAAAAGACAAAACCACATCTCCTATTTTGACACAGATTGTAAATGCATCTGATGGTCGGCTAGAAGTGGTATATGATGATGCGTTGCGTGTAAATTTTTCAGAACTTGGGCTGTCAGAGTATGCAATATGTGCAAATTTGCCATATAACGTTGGCACTCAATTATTGATTGGTTGGTTGCAAAAAATAGCGGGCGGTGAACATATAAAATCTTTGACATTGATGTTCCAGAAAGAGGTTGCATTGCGTATTGTATCACAGCCTGGCGATGAACATTATGGTCGTTTGGCTGTTCTGACATCATTGATTGCAGACAGCAAAATATTATTTGATGTTCCGAATACAGCGTTTGTCCCACGTCCCAAAGTGCAATCTGCAGTTGTTCAGATTATACCGAATAAAAATAAAATCGCACATATTTCAGATTTATCTAAAGTTGAAAAAATAACGGCAAAATTATTTGGTCAGCGTCGTAAAATGATACGTTCAATACTGCCAAATGTTAATTGGTCTGAATTTGGTTTAACAGGGACAGAGCGTGCAGAAAATTTATCACCAGAAACATTTGCGATATTGGCTAAAAATTTGTTATAATATATAACACAAGAGAAGAGAGAGAATAATGTCCATATCTGTGTTGCTGTTTACAGCGATTGTATTTGTGTTGGTTTATTTATTACGTACCGCACGTGTTGGTGTATTGGTTGCATTTTTATTAGCAGGGATATTATCTGGACCGTATGTATTTAATTTGTTTGAATTAACTGATACATGGTCATTCTTGGGGGAACTAGGTATATTATTTTTATGGTTTAATATTGGGTTGGAAATAAATATAACCAGATTATGGCGTTTGCGTCGTACGATATTTGGGTTTGGTGCCGCCCAGGTTTTGATGGTTGCTGTTATGTTGTTCCCGTTATTGGCTGGAATTACACACTGGACATTGATGGGTACGATAATGGTGGCGTTGATGCTGGCGATGTCCAGTACATCTGCTGATTTACAATTGTTAACAGACAGAAATCAGTTAAATACAGATATGGGGCGTCAAACGTTTTCAATTTTATTGTTTCAAGATTTATTATCTATTCCATTATTGGCAATGTTGCCTGTGTTTTCTGGTAAAACGTTTAATTTAGGTGCTGCGGCAATTGATGTATTTGTAATATCAATCGCATTGATTATAGCCGTTGTTTTAATTGGTCGTTTTGTTATGACACCATTATTGCGTCGGGTTGCAAAATTAAAATCCAAAGAAGCATTTTTATTGGCTGTTATGTTAAATATCGCATTATGGGCAGTTGTTTTGGATTTAATGGGATTGCCAGTTGGATTGGGGGCTTTCTTGGCAGGTATGTTGATGTCTGAAACGATATATCGTCATCAAATAACGGCCGAGGTTTCACCATATGCAATATTATTCCTGGGATTGTTTTTTATATCGTTGGGCATGGGATTGAACCTGGATTTAGTATTGTCAAAATGGTATGTTGTCTTGGGTGGTTTGATTGGTTTAATTGTTATAAAGTTTTTAGCAATATTTATGGTGGCACGTGTTCGTGGTGTTGACATTCCAAACGCAACGTTGATTGCGTTAATATTGGCACAGGGCGGTGAATTTGCATTGCTGATGTTACAAACGATGAAATCCAGTGGTATAGAAATAATCCCTGTATCACACAAAGAAATATTAACTGCGATAATTGTTTTGTCTATTATGGCAACGCCAATATTGTTATGTTTGCATGATTATTTACAACGCAAGGGCAAATTATTTCCGCATCGTTATACCAATGGCCTAGAAAAATCAGATTCTGTTATAAATCCTGATGTAATTGTTTGTGGATTTGGTCGTGTTGGTCAAATTGTATGTCAGATGCTGGATGCCAAGGATATCCCATATATTGCAATTGATTTAGATGTGTCATCTGTCATGATGGGGCGTGAACAGGGTTTTAACGTTGTTTATGGTGATGCAACACATGCAGATGTTTTGACAGAATTTGGATTGTCCCCACGCAAGATAAAAAGTGTTGTTGTTGCATTGGATAATGCGACCACCGCCAGAAAGTCTATTTTAACAATAAAATCTATTGCACCACGTATGAAAATTTTCGCCAGGGCTAGAAATTTAGCAGATTCCAAGATGTTGGTTGCCGAAGGGGTAAGTATAGCAATGCCAGAAACCATAGAATCATCTTTCTTGTTGGGTTCCAGTGTATTGGGGCATGTTGGCATTCATGTTTCAGAAATAGAAGATTTATTAAATGATATGCGTGCAGAAGGTTACAGTGCACTGTCAACAGTTATATCAGACAAGCAAGATTGACAAGAATAAAGTCCTAAGACATCTAGGACTTTTTATTTGATTTTGCAGTTGTATATTGTTATATTTCAACCTATATATATGGGAAAGGTTATCATGAAGAAAATTGCATTAATTTTATCTGTTATTTTTGGGACTGTCATATTAGATCAGTTGACCAAGGGTATTTTATTGTACCTGATTACAGGTGGTGTTGTTTTGTTTGGACCTGCATGGTCTGTTGTTCCTGTGCCGTATTTGATGGCACATGTTTTTGATTTCTTTAATATTGTATTTACGTGGAATCCAGGCACGTCATTTTCGTTATTTCGTGCGATGGGTGAAACCGCACCATTGATTATAATTATTGCCACAGGAATTATTATTGGATGTATTTTATATTATTTGTTTGCACGTTCTGCACGTTATGAACGTATTCCGTTGGCTTTAATTGCGGGTGGTGCAATTGGTAATTTGATTGACAGGGTACGTTTTGGTGCAGTCATAGATTTTCTTGATTTTCATATTGGGGCAATACATTGGCCTGCGTTTAATGTTGCAGATATATGTATTGTCGTTGGCGTTGGATTATATTTATTAAATTGGTATATTGCACGTCGTAAATGTATTAAATCAATAAAGGGTGGTAAATAAATCATGGTTCAGTATATGGATAGAAATTCTGGTTTTAATCAGTGGAATGCAAATAAAAATGCAGCGAATAAAAAGTCTGGATTTTCTGGCTTTTTATGGTGGATGGTTGTGTTTATGGCCGTATGGTGGTTGATTGGCGGTATTATGTCGCCCAAGAATACAATACAAACAGTATCAGAAAATATTAGTACTGTTGATTTGTCTGGTGTGCCACAACATACAATTACATCTGATAAAATGTCTGCAAATATTCAGGGATTACGTTTATCAAATGTTGTTTTGAATGATTTTGCTGCATCACCAAAATCATCTGACAAGGTTACATTGCTGTCTGGTGATGATAATTTTATAGAAGTTGGAATATTGGCCACTGGTACAACATCGCCTGTGGCGGATACTGTGTGGCGTGAACAGAATGGTAAATATACATGGCGTAATTCTGATGGTGTTAATTTTACTCGTGATATAGCGACAGATGGATATGTTATAACAATTACAGATACAATTGAAAATAAATCTGGGCATAATATTTCTGTATCGCCATACGCACGCATTGTTCGTGAAAATGATATGCAGTCTGCATCTGGCACAACAAATGGTGCGGTTGTTTTTGCTAATTCTGATATTGAACAAATGCCATGGCATAAATTGGATAAAAAATCATATGCATATTCAACGACCAATGGATTTTCTGGGTTTGCAGACCAGTATTGGGAAACGATTGTATCTGTTAACAGTCCTGATCAGACGATACGTGTAAAGAAGTCTGGGGACAAATATATTTCTGATATTGCGACTGCAACAATAAATATCCCCAGTGGTGAAACAAATATTGTTACAACGAATGTGTTTACGGGACCACGTGAACAAAATGTTTTGAATATTGCAGAACAGCGGATTGCTGGATTGGGTGATACGATTGATTATGGCTGGTTTTGGTTTTTGGCACGTCCAATGTTATGGGTGTTAAATGGCATTAATCATGTTGTTATGAATTATGGTGTTGCGATTATCATAATGACAATACTGTTGCGTTTGTTAATGTGGCCATTAACTAGAAAGTCTTATGTAAATATGGTCGCAATGCAGAAAATGCAACCTGAAATGCAACGTATACAGAAGTTGTATGCAAACGATAAAATGCGTTTGCAGATGGAAATGATGAAACTGTATCAAACACACAAGACATCGCCAATGGCAGGCTGTTTGCCGATGTTGATTCAGATACCGATATTCTTTGCATTGTACAAGGCGTTGTTAGTATCTGTTCAAATGCGTAACGCACACTTTTTATGGATATCTGATTTGGCGGCCATGGATCCATATTTCATTTTACCAATATTAATGGGTGCGACAATGTGGTTACAGCAATATTTACAGACCCCGCCAAGTAAATCGTCAAATCCAAATGATATTACTGCCCAGACCCAGCGTATGATGCGCTGGATGCCGATATTATTTACAATAATGTTTGCATGGATGCCAGCAGGGTTGGTTTTGTATTGGACTGTGTCAAATGTGTTTGGAATTATTCAAATGCAGATAATAAAGCGTCAAGGCAAATAAAAATGCCCCATTGGGGCATTTTTTCAATTTTGATATGGACAGTTATCCCTGGTGTATGTACCTGTTGTATCTGCGAATGTTCCGGCTGGTAAATAGCAATCGGTAATTGAATCCATTTCCGGTCCTGATGTTAAACCGCTGTTTGGACATGCGGTACATGTGATAGTTGTTGCTACACTGCCTGTTTTATATCCTATACCACCGGTACAATTTGCACAATAATAATTCTTTGCACAACGCCATTTGTTTGCCATACCAGATGCAGCAGTATTTACATGGTCTTCACGACAACTGTGACCAGATAATAATTCCTTTCCACCAGATTGTGAAGTCCAGTTTGTGTACATACATTCTTCTGGTGTTGCATAGCATACAATATATGTGTTTACAGATAATGTTCCACCAAATGCACCGTAAAGTGGTGTGCAATAACGGGTTGATAAACTATTCGGATTAACACCGACAGATTCTATTGTTGTATCGCTTGAAGAACCGCACCAGTTTGATTTGGTGTTACAAAAACTTTGTGTTGTGTCGTTTGTGCCACACATAACTAAACAATATGCGGCATTTGCACACATTGGCAATAAAATAAACGAAAAAACAAATAAAAATTTTTTCATTTTCCTCCACGAATATTTTACAAGGGGAATTATATTGTTTTTTTGTATCAATGTCAATTTTCGCCAAAATCCATGTCACGCAATTTTTCAGCACGTGGTGCGATTTTAGAAACAGATGTTTGCAGTTGTTCAATATCGTTTTGTGCCTGGGCAAAGTGTTTGGAAACATTTTCCGCCCTGTCAGATAAGCGACCCAAATCGGTTAACAGTAAATCCAGTTCCTTTTTTATTTTGGCTGCAACACGTTTTATTTTTATGTCTGATAAAACTGCACGAATTGTATTCAGTGTTGCCCACAAGGTTGATGGTGATACGATAAATACTTTCTTGCGTGCCGCATATTCAATTGTGTTTGGAAATTCACGATGTAATGTTTCAAATATTGATTCAGACGCAATAAACATCATTGCGGATTCTGCTGTTTTTCCGGAAATTATATATTTTTCACCAATGGTATCAATATGTTTGCGTACATCCAGTTCAAATTGTTTGCGTGCAAAACCATCATTTGCATCTGCCAACATACGGTTATAACTTTCCAGTGGGAACTTGCTGTCAATAATCATGTCGCCTGGCGGATACGGCAGACGAATAATGCAGTCTGGTCTGACCCCTGTTTCCAACACAGACTGAAATGCATATGTTTCTGGTGGCATGATATCACGAACCAAATCTTCCAGTTGGCGTTCGCCAAATGTGCCACGTGCCTGTTTGTTTCCCATTAAAACATTCTTAAAGTTTGCAATATCGCCACTGATATTTTTCAATTCAATTGCGTTTTGTGATAATGCCCCCAGCCGTTCTGCCAGTTTTTCACGTAATCTTATGTTGTCTTCACGCAGTGCAGATATGTCCACAGTTGGTTTACGTATTAACAGCACAACTAATAAAACGATAATTATTCCCAGCAATACAAAAATATAAGTTGTCATTTGATAATCCTTTGCTATGATTAATTATAAGAGGTTTTATAAATGTTGCAAATGAAACTTTGTGGTGATTTGGTTTTGCGTCAAAAATGCGAACCTGTTAACACTATTACGCCTAAAATTTTGGCGGATATGGATGAAATGGTTGAAATGATGCGTCAGCAAAATGGGGTTGGTTTGGCTGCACCCCAGGTTGGTATTTTGTCCAGATTTTTGGTTATGATGGACCCAGATACAGAAATTGTATATCGTATGATTAATCCGCAGATTTTATCGTACAGCGATGATACCTGTACCTTAGAAGAAGGGTGTTTGTCTGTGTTGGGAAATAATGGTTTGCCTGTATTTGCAAATGTTACACGTCCGCAATCTGTTGTCGTTCAATGGACAGACGAAAATGGCGATGAAAAAACGGCCCAGATGTCTGGTAATCCTGCACGTATTGTTCAACATGAAACAGACCACCTGGATGGCAAATTGTTTGTTGATTATTTGTCGCCTGTACGTCGTGAAATGGTTATGAGAAAAGTAAAAAAACGTAAATAACATGAAATTGGTCTTAATGGGCACAAACGCATTTGTTGTGCCAATCTTTGAAGCAATCAGACGGTCTGGTCATGAAATTATGGCGGTGTTTACACGTGCACCAAAACCTGTTGGCCGTAAACAGATACTGACGCCATCGCCTGTGCATAACTGGGCGGTTGAACATGGGTTGACGCTGCATACGAACATCAATGAATATAATTATTCACCTGATATGGTTGTTGTTATTTCGTATGGTGTAATATTACGTGATAATGTATTAAATTCTGCACCATGCGTAAATATTCACCCCAGTTTGTTGCCGCAATATCGTGGCCCATCTCCAATTCGCAGTGCGATTTACAATGGCGATAAAAAGTCTGGCGTATGTTTGATGCAAATGACATCAGAAATGGATGCCGGTGATATTTATCAGTGTTGTGAATTTGATATTGATATTAATGATACAAACGACAGTGTTGAAACACGTGTATCACAAATTGCGATTGATATGCTGTTGTCTTTCTTGATGAATCCTGATGTATACAGTGCAGTGCCGCAAAATGGTACGCCAACATTCACGAAAAAATGGACAGGTGCAGATGAAATAATTGACTGGACACGCGGTGCGGTTGCAGTTCATAATCAGGTTCGTGCGTTGGGGGCGGGTCGCACAAAAATAAATGGCATTGATGTCAAGATTTTATCTACGGTTTTAGATGGCGATAAACTTGAAATTTTGCAATTACAGCCGGCCGGTAAAAAGCCGATGGATTGGAAAAGTTTTGTAAATGGCCTTCGTGGTGAACCAGTAAAAATAGGGGTATAGATATGTCGTCTATAATTGATGTGGTATCAAAATGTGAAAATTGTATAAACTGTCAACATTCTGGCGATAAAAACAGTTCAGATGGCTTGGTATGTGAATATCCATGTTGGATTTTGCGTGTTATTTTGGGTAAGCGTCATGTAAAACCAGATGATTGGTGCGACCATTTTGATGCATTCAGCAAACAAAAAAATACAAAACCAGAAATGACACGTATGCAGTTGCTGGTCCAAAAAATTAAGGGTTTGACACAAAGATTAAAATAAGGGAAACAATTATGTGCTGTATTTCAGAAAAATGTGAAGATTGTAAACGTTATGATGATGGTGGTTGCTATTATGGGCCACGTGTAATTGTAAAAATTGTTGGGCCAATGCTGGTGCCTGCAAATGGTTGGTGTAATCGCTTTAAGCACAAAACAAGATAATGACACGATATAAAGTAATCTTGGAATATGATGGTACAGATTTAATTGGCTGGCAGGAAAACCGCCAGGGGCCATCTGTGCAATCAATTATGAAAGACGCAATTTATGGTTTTTGTGGTATGCGGCCCGATGTCGTTGGGGCAGGGCGTACAGATGCAGGTGTGCATGCTATTGCCATGACTGCACATTTTGATATTGATGGTGAATTTGATGCAAATACAGTTATGCGTGCATTGAATTTCTATCTAAATAATAAACCTGTATCTGTTCTGGATTGTGAAATTGTATCGGATGCATTTAATGCACGATTTGATTGTGTGGCACGTCATTACATGTATGTTGTATTGAATCGCAGTGCATCACCTGTATTAAACAAAAATCGTGTTTATTGGGTGCCACGAAAATTAAATATTGATGCAATGCAAGTGGCAGCACAGAAATTAATCGGCAATCATGATTTTACCAGTTTTCGTGCGTCGGAATGTCAGGCAAAATCCCCAATAAAAACACTGGATAAAATTAAAATTACGCAAAGCGGTGATGAAATAATTTTTGAATTTTCTGCACGTTCATTCTTGCATCACATGGTGCGTAATATTGTTGGAACATTGATTGAAATTGGACTGGGGAAACCATATGATATTGATGAAATTTTAAATGCAAAAAATCGCAGTATGGCTGGCCCAACAGCACCGGCATCTGGGTTATATTTTATTCGTGCAGATTATTAATTCCATTTACGTTTGCGGGGTATATATGTAATATCCCCATTTGGATATATTACAAAGCCACCTTGTAAAATCTTGTGTCCACAGTGTTTTGATTTTATGTCATGATACGAAACAATGAAATCAACATTGTCATCGTTGCATAATTGCGAAATATTATTCATTAGTGATGTAAATTTTAGTATATATACCAAATTAAATTTTTCTGTATTATATCTGTAAACGCCATGGGTATGTTTTGCACGAATGTTTTTTGTGTCGGTTGGTTCGCCATTAATTTGTTTCCATGTATTAAATGCAAAATAGTGTTTTGATGAACGTGCTTTATTAAATTCCAGATGTCCATCTGGTTTAACAAATCCAACTAATTCAGTGTCATACGTTGAATAAAATACAGGCTTGTGTTCAATATATATTCCAATAATTCCCATACAGATAAACATTATAAATAAAATATAATTTAACTTTATCTTGTTGTTCTTGACAAGAATCAGAAAAATAAATCCGATGATAAACAATGTTAAGTTGGTATTTGATATATATGGCGTATATATGTTTGCCATTGGTAATTCAGAAATCCATATTGCGATAGAATACGCAAAATCATATATGCTGTGTGCAAAATGAATCGGAAACATAATATTAAAGATGGCACATACTGTACCAATCATAATCAATGGCATAATTGCAAATGAGAATATCGGCAAGAAAATCATGTTTCCTAATAAACTGTACGTTGGAATTTGTCCAAAATGTGCAGCAATAAAAGGTGCTGTGAATATTGTCGCAACAAACGTAGTTAAAAGCATTGCATAGATTATCTTGATAAATTTATTTTTAGGCATCTTTGGTTTAACATCTGTATACAGCCACACCAGTCCAAATACAGCAGAAAATGATAGTTGAAACCCTGCCTGCATTACATAGTGTGGGTTTATTAAGAATATCAGACAAAATGCCAATGCAACATTACGAACAGAAATAACACTTCGTCCGAAAATAAACGCTATAAATGCCAAGCTGGTCATGATAAATGCACGTATGGTTGCAACATCAGAACCAGATAAAAATAAATAAAACAGTAAACCAAACCAAGTAATTATTATTGCAGGAATCCTGGCGGGTATACGTTTCGTTATGTACGGAATACTGCGGAATATTAAATATATAATCGCAAATATCCAACCGCCAACCAATGTAATATGAAATCCGCTGATTGACCAAATGTGTCCAACCCCAGTAGATTTCCAAATTTCCTGGTCTTGTTCTGGTATTGCGGATTTATACCCCAGTACCAACGTATCAGTCAGAAAAGATTCAGATTTATTATGTAAAAAATTACGCAACGTGTTAATGGTTTTTGTGTCCGAAGTGTTAATTACAGTTATTTTGTCTGCATATCCTGTTGCAGTAATATGGTTGAAATATGTCCAACGTGCAAAGTCAAATGTTCCAGGCGCATTGGCAACGGATGGTTTATAAACAGTACCATTAAATTGTATCGTATCACCAATGTCTGGTAATGAAATATCCGGATTTACAGACAGACGAATTATAACAGGCTTATCAACTGTATTTATGTCTTGACCATTAACAGTCAATAAAATCTTGTTTTTGTCATTTGAAAAATCAATATTTGTAACAATACCAATCAGTTCATTTGCGTTTGTGTGGTGTGGTATACGTGGCGTATTTATGGTATGTGTAAATAATGATGCATAGCAAAAACCAAAAACTAAAAAACAAATACCACGCAATAATACAGGTGTTTTATTATAGCCAATTCCAATACAGGAAATAATAAATAAACATATGCTGTACAGTATTTTTATTTCTGTTGTACTGCAGAAATAAATACCCGCCCCAAATGCCATTAAAAATGGTATATATAAAAAGGAATTTTGTAATTGATTTTTTATCCAATCTTTCATAATTTTAGTATAGAAATTTATTTAATTGCACTGCAATAAAATTTTTCGTACGATAGATACACATAAGGGGGTATTCTTATGGCAAAATATATTTTTATAACAGGTGGTGTAGTTTCCAGTTTAGGTAAGGGCGTCGCAGCGGCAGGGTGTGGCGCCCTTCTTCAATCCAGGGGGTACACTGTTCATGCACGTAAATTTGATCCGTACTTAAATATTGATCCTGGTACTATGTCGCCTATTCAACATGGCGAAGTGTACGTAACAAATGATGGTCATGAAACGGATTTAGACCTGGGATATTATGAACGATTCTTGGGTGCAAAATTATCAAGAAACGATTCTGTTTCTGGTGGTCGTATTTATTGGGATGTATTAAATGCAGAACGACGTGGGGAATATTTGGGTGGAACTGTGCAAATGATTCCACACGTATCAAACAAGATAAAAGAATATATTTCTGCCCCTGTTGATACAGATTTTGTCGTATGTGAAATTGGCGGAACAGTTGGTGATATAGAAGGTAAAATTTTCTTGGAATCAATTCGTCAATTTGCAAATGATGTTGGTCGCAGAAATGTTATGTTTGTTCATTTAACATTGGCACCATATTTAGAAAAATCTGGCGAGTTAAAAACAAAACCAACACAAATGTCTGTGCGTAATTTATTGGAAAATGGAATCCAGGCAGATATGTTAATTGTTCGTACACCACGCATGTTAACACCATCAGAACGTGATAAAATTGGAATGTTCTGCAATTTACCTGCTAAAAGCGTAATTAGTGGTATTGATGTTGATAATATCTATAAAATACCAATGGCGTATGAAGCACAACATGTTTTTGATATCATCGCAGATCATTTTGGTTTGCCACATGCACGTGGTGATATGACACGATTTGAAAGGATTGAAAAATATTTGTCTGCAGATATTCCAACTGTAAATATTGGTGTTGTTGGTAAATATTTTGATGTTCCAGATGCATATAAATCATTGAACGAAGCATTGTTCCATGCAGGCGTTCAAAATAATGTGCATGTAAAAATTAAAAAGATAAATGCCGAAGATTTTAGCCCAGATAAATGTGTTGATGTTGATGGTATTTTGGTCCCAGGTGGTTTTGGTGAACGTGGTGTTGATGGAAAAATTGCTGCTGCAACATATGCACGTGAAAACAAGATTCCGTATATGGGCATATGTTTAGGAATGCAGGTTGCTGTAATTGATTTTGCACGCAATGTTTTGGGAATAACAGATGCTAATTCAACAGAATTCAAGAAAGATTGTACACCTGTTATTGGTATAATTGCCGATTGCGATTCTGAAAATTATGGTGGGACATTGCGTCTGGGGGCGTATCCATGTGAAATTACGCCAGATACGTTGGCGTATAAAATTTATGGTACGACACAAATCAGCGAACGTCATCGTCATAGGTACGAAATGGATATATCATTAGAACAGAAATTTGCAGATGCGGGTATGATAATATCTGGTCGCAGTCCAGATGGTCGTTTGCCTGAAATGATAGAATTGAAAAATCATCCATTTTTTATTGCTGGGCAATTTCATCCAGAATTTCAATCCAGTCCGTATCATGGACACCCAATGTTTAATGCGTTTGTTGGTGCTGCCAAGGACAGGAAATAAAAACGCCCCAAATGGGGCGTATTTTCATTTTCCAAAAATAAAAGATTTATTGTTGGATAATTCAATAATTTTATCTATATCATCATTGTCAGCGGTTTTCTGTCGTTTTGTTTTTCCACATATTTGACATTTGTGCGTGATGATAAAACGTTCACCATTTGGTTCTGCTGTTACAGGTTCCATCATTCCACCACATGTCGCACTGCGATCGCCTGGATTATTATCAACATGTTTTGACCACAAGCATTTTGGACAATGATTGGTATATCCATTACCATGAACAACTGTGCCACAATGGGCACAGTTAAAATCTTCAATGGTTTTTGTAAAACCTTTCATTATAACCCCAGTGCATTACGATACATTTGTGTTAATTCATCTGCTTCGTCCAGTTCGTCTGGGTCCAGTTTACGCAAACGGATCATTTGGCGAATATATTTTGGGTCAAACCCGGCTGATTTTGCTTCGCTATAAATTTCTTTGATATCTGCGGCAATTGCAGCAGTGTCTTCATTTAATTTTTCAATACGTTCAATAATGCTGATTAATTGTTGATTGTCAATTGCACCATGATTTGCTTGTTTCATTTCTGTTTTCCCCTTGTTTATTTGATGACTTTATGATATACCATAAAAGACAAAAATCAAGAAAAACAAAAACAGACAGGAATGGAAAATATGAATAAATATACGAAAATTACTGCATCAATCGGTCCAAATTGCGAAGACAGGGAAACACTTACGCAAATGATTCGTGCTGGTGTCAATATGTGCAGATTGAATTTTAGCCATGATACCGGTGATGTTCAGGGTAATAAAATTGATTTGATTCGTGAAATATCAAATGAATTAAATATCCCTGTTGCGATAATGATTGACCTGCAGGGGCCAAAACATCGTATTGGTAATTTCAAGACAGAACACAAATATCCACTAACTATTGGACAAAAGTTTGTGTTTGATTCAGATGAAACACCTGGTGATTCAACACGTGTTCAACTGCCTGATACAGATGTATTACTATCATTAAATGTTGGTGACAGAATTTTGTTAAATGATGGCAAGATTGAAATGGTTGTTGACAGTGTTGGGGAAAATCGTGTGGAAACAACTGTTGTGCGTGGTACTGAAATTTGGTCCAGACGTGGATTTAATTTGCCTGATACAGACATATCAACATCTGTATTAACTGCAAAAGATAGGGCAGATTTGGCATATGCTGTTACAAAAAAACCGGATTATGTTGCGATATCATTTGTCCAACGCCCCGAAGATGTTGCCGAAGTACGTGATTTTATTTCCCAGCATTCATCGCATCCAATCAAGATTATTGCAAAAATAGAACGTCCAAATGCGGTTGAACGTATTGCTGATATTGCATCTGCATCTGATGGAATAATGATTGCACGTGGTGATTTAGCGGTTGAAGTCCCATATGCCGAAGTGCCTGCAATATCACGTCATATAATTCGTGAGTGCAGAAAAATGAATAAACCAGTTATTGTTGCAACACAGATGTTGGGCTCTATGGTAAGCAGTGAATTTCCAACACGTGCAGAAATTACAGACGTTGCAAACGCTGCATACTTGCGTGCTGATTCAACAATGACATCTGAAGAAACAACGATTGGTATTAATCCAGTAAATGCGATTGAAACAATGGCAAATATTTTAATCCATGCTGATGCTGATGCGATTGCAAATCCATATGATTGGTCACGTGTTGAAAATATTCCAGAAAATGATTGGTCTCGTTCTGTGGCATCAATGGCATATTTGAACAAGGCATCTGCAATTATTGTTTTTGCACGTGATACTGTTGCTGCAACAGAAATTTCTTGTCGCAAACCTGATATTCCTGTGATTGCGGTATGTAATGAATCTGTGATTGCAAACCAGTTATGTTTATTGCGTGGTGTGTTTCCAATTTATGATAACCAGTTGTTTGGTATGCGTGATGGATTTAATGCTGCCCGCAGATTTAATATAAATTCTGGAAAACTTGTCATCGTAGATGAAGATAAAATAAGTCTACGAACATTGGAATAATAGACGCCCTTATGGGCGTTTTTTTTGTTCTTTTTTCATATTGAGTTATTAAAACTTATTTTCTATAATTCATGCATGAAGAATACACCAGATTTATTTGTTTTATCAGAACATAGCGAACTGTTAAAAAAACTGAATGCGTGGGATATTGCATACCATCAAAACGATGCACCATTGGTTGATGATGCAACGTATGATGCTGTAAAAAAACGTGCCTTAGAACTGGAAGAAATGTACCCAGAATTGGCCAAGAATGGTGCGTCAACTCATGTTGGGGCTGCTGTATCTGAAAAATTCACATCATATTCGCACAGTGTTCCAATGCTGTCTATTTCCGATGTTTTTAATTCTGGGGATGTTGCGGATTGGTTTAATAAGTTACCCAGCCAGGATATTTTTATTGAACTAAAGGTTGATGGTGTATCATATTCTGCACGTTATGAAAATGGTATATTGGTTCGTGGACTTACACGTGGCAGTGGTGTTGTTGGTGAAGATATAACCGAAAATTTAAAGACAATACCAGATATTCCACAACGCTTATCTGGGGACTTCCCACCTGTTATTGAAATTCGTGGCGAAGTATATATGAAGCGTGATGATTTTATTGCATTGAATGCAGAATCAGAAAAACAATTTGCAAATCCACGTAATGCTGCGGCTGGTTCATTACGCCAATTGAATCCGATGGTAACTGCCACCAGAAAACTTAGTGCGTTTGCATATACATATGGTGAAATATCTAATCGTGATTTCAATACACAATCAGAATATTTTGATAAATTAGAATCGTGGGGTTTTAAAACTACTCGTTATTGGGCCAGACATGCAAACACCTTATCGCAAATAGATGATGTATATAACAATATAATGATGATGCGTCCAAATATACCATTTGATATTGATGGCTTGGTATTAAAGGTAAATGATATTGCAACCCAAGAACGCATGGGGTGTCGTGCCAACAGCCCACGTTGGGAAGTTGCATATAAATTTCCAGCAGCACGTGCAATTACAGATTTGCGTGATATTACAATTCAGGTTGGACGTACTGGTGTTTTAACGCCTGTGGCAGAATTAGAACCAATAAACATTGGTGGTGTCGTTGTTTCACGTGCAACATTACATAATGCAGATGAAATTACTCGTCTTGGTGTTCGTGTCGGGGATAAAGTTATCGTACAGCGTGCTGGTGACGTTATTCCCCAAATTATTGGCGTTGCAGAACATAATACAAATGCATTGGAATATGTTTTCCCTTCTGTTTGTCCTGTTTGTGGTGGGCATGTTGTCCAAGAATCTGGTCAGGTTGCACGCAGATGTGTTAATACACTGATGTGTCCTGCACAAAGATTGGGCGAACTGGAACATTTTGTTTCTCGCAAGGGGTTTGATATTGATGGTTTGGGTACGAAGCAACTAGAACAATTTATCGCACGTGGTTGGATTGAAACGCCAGCGGATATTTTCACATTAATAGAAAAACATGCAGACGCAATTAAAAATATGGATGGGTTTGGCGAACGTTCTGTATACAATTTGAATCAATCAATTGAAAATTCCAGAAATATTGAATTGCACAGATTTTTATTTGCAATTGGTATACCTGATATAGGGCAGGTTACTGCCAAGATTCTTGCACGTGCATTTGGATCATTGGACGCTGTGCGTAATGCCCCAACGTGGAAATTAAAGAATATTGATGGCATTGGTGATATTATGGCAGAACAGATTGTATCATTTTTTGCAGATGAACATAATAAACAGGCCCTAGATAAATTATTAGAACAAATACATATCAAAGACCTGCCTGTTTCGCCTGTGAATACAGATGGACCATTGGCGGGGAAAAAGGTTGTTTTAACAGGAACATTATTAAAGTACACACGTGATTCTGCCAAGGAAATCTTAGAACGTATGGGTGCAATTGTATCAGGCAGTGTTTCTTCTAAGACAGATATTGTAATAGCAGGGTCTGATGCGGGCAGTAAATTAACCAAGGCACAACAATTAGGTGTCTTGATATGGGGCGAAGATGACTTTGATAATGCGATACAATAAAAAAATCCCATTAATTGGGATTTTTTATTTGTTGCAGAAATTTATACAACGCATCAGGTGTTTGGATTTTCCAATTTTTGATACCTATGGCTTGTTTTGTCATTTGAACACATGTTTTTGCATTTCCAGGATAGAATTTATTTGATAAATTACCTGTTAAATATATAAATCTCCAACCAAACATTTGCAATTTTGTTATGTCTTGCATACGCAAATTGATTTGTACAATCGTGTTATGTTTTACGAATTGATATAATATCATTGTGTCTTTGTATACAGCGATTGGTGCAACGTGTTTATATTTACGACAAAAAATACGTGGCATTATTTTTGATGTTTTACAAGAAAAAGCAATAATAATCATTTGTTGTCTCGTTTATTTATTTTTTCGGGGTGTTTATTTTATTTGCACCCCGAATATTTATTATTCAATCCATCCTAATTTTTGTGCAGTATGTTCTATAACATCCATTGCAGATTTCCATTGTGCAGCCGCACGATTTTCATTCCATATATACTGATGTGGTGCACGACGTTTATCGCCAAATTTTTTCATTGTTTGTAATTGCTCGTCATTTAATTTACCTGATAAATATAATTTAGTAATCATTGTTTCAACATCCAGTATTTCGCAGGGTCGTTTTGTTGGATTAGAATGTATTCTTGAAAAACCATTACGTACAGATTTGGAATATAAAAACCAAAACCACAGTTGTTCTGCAGATTGGAATTTTTCAACCGATACATTTATTGCGAATGTTGATGTCATTTTTTCTTTCTCCTTTTTACTTTTAATTGTTTAGTATGATATATAACCTAAGAAAAGATTCCTGTAAAATGTTACAACCATTGGTTGAAGTTCAGACAGGAAAATAGATTCGGACATAATTTTTTTATTTTGTTGTGCGAATCGTTTCTATTCATTTGGATATACATTTGTTTAATAAAAAAAGTACGCATGAATGCGTACTGATAATTATTAATCAAGTGTATTTGATTATTTTATTGGTGGGAAACAGTCGCCACCTGTTTCTGGACAACAGTTAAATCCTGCTTCGCCCATATCTGTATAAATTTCACCAGCACAGCAACCGTTTGCATCTGGTAAAGAACCATCAAGACATGTCATAACTGGTTCTTCTGGTGCAGCAGGTTCTGGGGACCCAAATGGATTTTCAACAAACCCATCTTCGTCATATGTAATTCCAACCATTTCATCATATGCCGCCTGTTGTGTTGAATTACCTTGGAATTTACCTGTTTTGCTGTCGTACCCGCCACCATATGTTTCTTGGTATTTTTCCTGTGAACTTTGTTTATATGCATCCATTTGAACTTCTGTTTTTGTTTTATAGTTTAATGATTCACAGTACATTAATACAGTTCTGTAATCATACCCATCACACTCAGAAGGCTTCTTACATTTTGAATCTGCCGTTTGTTTCCCATCTTTTGTAACACAAAACTGACCAATATTAAATGATCTTGATTGTCCAACCCATGAACCGTCATTATAGTTTGGCTCGGCATCACTATACCTTGTGTTACGTGTCTGTGAACCATATGCGTGCACTGCACATTTTTTACCAGGATGATCTGCTGGGGCACCACATGTAACCATTAAATCAACAGGTGAATATACTGTGATACGTGTGCCAGCTGCAATGGTAAATGGGGGAACTGTATTATCCATCATATCAACCAATAATTTTTGTGCAACACTGTTCCATGCCGATATAATTTCATTTTTTGCCATTTCTGATGAACGCATTGTGCCACTTTGTACAACAGTGTTATTATCTAAATCAATTTGATTAACGAACGCATCACTAATAGGTGCAATCAAATTAACAGTTGCTGGGACAATTGCAGTCAACATTGGCATAAAGAATTGTTCCAAATAATCCGTACTTCCATATCCTGGGATGCCAGAGCGTCCTTGGGCATCGCCAGAAAACGGTGCGTTTTCACCAAAATTAAATTCAACACCATTTGGCAATATAAATTGGTACCATTTTATATCCATTCTGCCAATAGATGTATATGGTCCAGGTAATTTTCCAGTAACGTATCCCAACATTAATGTACCAGTTGGAATTATAACGTTGCGACCGTTATCAGAATACACATTTCTGTCTACGGTTGCACGTACAGGCAGATGGCTGTTTGCCAATGCTTCTGGGTCTGCACGAACATCAGACACAATTGTTGCAGGAATCGGTTTATATTGACGCAACAAGAATTGTCTGTCACGTATTTCTGATGACACAACGGTATCTTGCCCCGTAGATTCATAAGAAACATCTTGTTTTGGGGCAGGGTTGATAGTATTGCTGAATGGTTTTATCCCTTCACTGGTCAAGTGGCCTGCACCTGTGCCTATTTGAATGGCGGCACCTAAATCCAGTTCGTCGTTGGATAATTGTCTTGCACGATTAACAGATTTTATTGCTGGTGCATTTGACAGTTCTGGTAATTTCCCGTCAATTGTTATTGCACGTCCAATATGTTCTGCGTCTGTACCGATTCTTTTTCCTTTGCTGTTTATATCTGTAATAATCCCATTGTTTGGGTTATATATACCAGTTGGATTATTGCATTCTGTATCAGAAAATGGATGGAATTTATATGTTCCGCCTTCGGGTTTAATCCAGCCGATTTGACGACCAGAATTATCATATCCTGGAAACGCAAAGTCAGAACATGTTTCTGGTGGTGGGGTATAAGAATCCTCGTCAAAATTGATTGCTGGTGCAATAGATTCTATATCCTTTTTAATTTCTTGCTTCACAGGTATTGGTTCTGATTGTTCAATATCTTTTTCTTTTGTTTCTTCTGGTTCTTTTAAGTTTTCTGTTGTGTCTGGTATTTCAACCACAGGTTCAGATTTCTGTTCAACAACTGGTTCTTTTTTATCTTCAACCACAGGTTCAGATTTCTGTTCAACAATTGGTTCTGATTGTTTTTCAACAACCGGTGCAACAGCACCCAACGATAAAACTATCTTGTCAGAATGTGTCATTGTTTCTGATTCCGCTGCGTCATACCAATCAATAAATATTGGTAATTGTTCCGTATTTGCGGCCTTGGTTGGTTCGTATATTGCAGTTATTACACATGCAACTTTGTCGTTAATCTGTCGGATTGCCTTGCATGTATCTGTGATATGAAAACCAGCAATTTCTTTATGTAATCTTACATCTTTTATTTTTACCGGTGCAGACGCAGTAATTTTAATTGGTTGGGTTTTCTTTTGTCCTACTGTAACATCAGACCAATTTACAATATCTGGTTCTATATTTAGCACAGGTACCGTTTTATTTGTGTTTGATAAATCAGTTTGTTTCTTTTCACCGAACAGCAACGTCAGCAGAATTACCACCACAATAAACGCAGCCACCAACAACAACCATTGAATATGTTTTGGTGTATTTTCTTTTAACTCTGCGAACTGCTGTTTCAGATTTTTCATTTTATTACCCACACTATAAGTACAATCATTTATTGCATACGAACAACACTGCAACTGGTTCCGCTGACTTTCAGCAATTTATCACACAGGCTTTGTGCTGTTTCAATGTTTGCAAATGGCCCAATACGCAGACGATATTGACGTGCTGCAGAAGATGCTGCCCCTAAATCACCAACGCCTTGTTCGTCAACGGCAAAGAATACCATGTCTTTATATGGTGTTAATAATCCCTGGCCGTCTTCACCGCTAAATTTTGCCAACAATGTCGTCCAGTGATTTTCAAGTGCCTTGACAGAAGTGTCTGATTTCAATTCAATTGCAACACCTGTTTGATTGCTGGCAATTAGTGGAATATTTGTTTGTGGTAAATATGCCCCGGCTGTATTCCGTTCCTGTGGTAACATGTTAACAACACTGCCAGATGATGGCATTACCTGGGGTACGGTAAATCCTGCGGGCATATAATATCCTGCACCAGTGGCTGGGTTTACTGTTCCTGTATTACCAACATACATTGGTGTTCCTGTATAGTTTGTACCCATACTCATTGCGGCCATACTGTCTGTATACGCAATATTGTTCAGTGATTGTCCAGACAGCATGCTTTGTGCAACATTTGCTTCTGCTAATGCCATAACTGATGCTGTGTCTGCAATCAAGAATGGTTTTTCACGCTTTTTTATACAAACAATGCGTTGACCACTACGCAGAACCATGTCGCCAACAGCCTCTACTATTAATAATCTGCCGTCTTCACCATCTGTGCGGAATCCCACAGGTGATTCACCACCTTCTACTAATAATGATACAACAGGGCGTTGTGTCATTGATATAACCTTGTCGCCAAAGTCAATATATGTAAATATTCTATCACGCCATACACGTTCTGGTGCAATTACATAATCGTCTGGATTTGGCACAAAGATATCTAAATCAAATCTAAATTCAGATGGGTCAATTTTCATTGATTTTATCCATCCGTAATCTTCGCCATCAACACCAACAACACTGGTCGTGGGGGCTGATTTTTTGAATATAGATTTTGCACCCCCAGATGAGGCCGTTGCAGTTCCTGCCATTGGCAGATTTGCATTCCCATCCAGTAATACATCAACCTGTGAATATGTTATTTCGCTGGAATTTGATGGTTCGCTACGTAAATAAAATATGTATTTGTTTCCTGATTTTCCAGTTACAATCAAATTTGTATCAGAACCTTGGTTTGTCGCATCTGGCGATATGAACATCGTTCTGTCACCCTGGGTTGCTTGAATAGAGAATAATCCTTGGTTCCCAACAAACGCATCTGCAATTTGTTCACCGTTTGGCAACGTTATCATCGTAACCATGCCGTTACGCAGTTTGATTGGTAACACTGTACCAGATGACCAAGATAATTGTGCATACCCTGGCTTGATACTGCCACTGGCCATATTTGCGGTTGGGTTGTCCCACGCTTCTTGGATACCATATTCTTCACCAAACGTTGGCAGACATAACAGCCCGACCAAACAAAAAATAGAAACATTAAACTTGAACGATTTTGTAAACGTCATACCAATCCTTCCCTGTCTTTTTTATTCTGTTGCCAAGAATCCAGTGTTTAATGGATCCCCATCCCCAGATACTATCGTATATTCTGCCACTTTTAATCCAAGTGGGTTTTCAATTCGGTCGGCCCATTTTATTTGTGTTCCGTCCTGTGTTAGTATTTTCATTCTTATTGTATAATCTTTTTTTAGTTCACGTCCAGTATTATCTGCACATAAATATCTAATTTTTGACTGATATGTATCTAAATTCTGTGAATCTGATGGCATATGCATTGGTGCCCCATCAAAAAATACGGCACATTGTACAGGTATATTGGAAATACTGTTGCTCATTACTTCGTTAAACAAGATTGAATTTGCAAAGTTTGCATATGTGTCATCTGTTGACATAATTCTGACAATGCCATCTTCGCTGTTCCATTTTTTATTCATTTCGTTTGCATTTGCGAAAATTTCATTTCTGTATCTGATGTATTCACGAACAAAGTTTTGTTTGTATCTGTCTGTATTTTCACTTTGTGGTTGCATTTCAACCAGTCTGACATCTTGGTTATCACGAATGGTAGACATCAAAAAGAATACTTGTGGTCGGTTCAAAGGGAACATATTATAAATAGTAATTGCCAACGCACCCAGCACAACCAGGGCCGTTGCCAGGACAAAGGTCATTATTCTAGATAACAAAATTGGCGGTTCTATGCGGTTTTGCACGAATTTCTCCCCCTTGATTATGATGATTGTAGACAAAAACACGCATGTCTTGCAAGAAAAAATTTGCAAAAACAGTTGTGTAAATAAAAAAAGTGTTGTTAAAAATAGTCCTTGCCACAAATTTGGAAAAATATTATAATATTTCCGCTTGATTTTTTGTATTGGTGTGCTATTGTTTCACAGACTATTGTGTTGGCATGCGGTACATCAGGCGGGTATAAGTATGTTCAAAGGGGCATAGTTCAACGGTAGAATATCGGTCTCCAAAACCGCGGATGAGGGTTCGATTCCTTCTGCCCCTGCCATATTCCAGAATACAGTGTGTCTGTATTCTGGAATATGCGGTGGTGTCTGGCGGATGGAATTGAACCCGAATCAAAATAAATGGTGTTGGGTTCGCATACGAGTTTGGTTTTGTAAGTGCAAACGCAGCGAAACCAGTACGAGTGGTGAGTGTATACGAACATTCCTTCTGCCCCTGCCAGAATAATAGTTATGGGTAAAAAAATAATTTAGGCAGTTTTTATGAAGAAAATACTTGATTTTTTTAAGTCTGTTCGCAGTGAATGGTTCAAGATTGTATGGCCGTCGCGTGATGATGTTATTAGTGCGACGATAAAGATTTTAGTGTTTTCTGGTTTGGCGACACTGTTCTTTTTTGTTGTTGACAGTATCCTGAACGCAATTGTTGGTTGGATTTTCTAAAACAGGCAAAGGAAGTGTATTATGGAAGAAAAAATGCAGTGGTTTGTCGTAAATGTTCATACGGGTTGTGAAGACAAGGTTGCACGTGGTTTACGTGAACAGATTGATAAACGTCGCTTGAATGCGTTGTTTGGTGAAATTTTGGTTCCAACACGTGAAGTTACAGAAATCAAAGCTGGTAAACGTGTAAAGACAGAAAAAAAGTTTTTCCCGGGCTATATTGTTGTTCAGATGGTTATGAATAATGAAACGTTTACCTTGGTAAAACAGGTACCACAGGTTGTAATGTTCTTGGGTGCCAGACAAAAACCAATCGCAGTCAGCGAAGAAGAAGCACGTCGCTTGTTGAAACAAGTTGAAGAAGGTTCTGTTGTTACAGATGATGTAATGTACGAGGTTGGACAAGAAGTTCATGTTATTGATGGGCCGTTTGCGGGCTTTAACGGTGTTGCGTCCGATGTTGATAATGTAAAACAGAAAATGACTGTAACAGTTCTGGTGTTTGGTCGTGAAACCAGTATGGAACTGGAATTTAGTCAGGTTGAACGGGTATAAGATGGATGGGTTGTCGTTAAAACGTGACGCCACCGGAAAAATAACGGTCTGCTGTTCTGAAAAATATGTTCGCAGAATGGTCGGGCACTATCGTCGTCTTTGGCGGCTTAGGCCAGTAATTGAACGGGTTATAGAACAACAGGTAAGACAAAGATAAAGTTTTTTGTGGTTTTCTGAAAAAAATGCAGTAAAATCACAGCAACACGTGGTAGATACGCCATATCGTACCACGACACAAACGAAAAAAAACGGAGTGAAAAATGGCAAAAAAAGAAGTAAAGGGATTGGTTAAATTAGTCGTCCCTGCAAAACAGGCAAATCCTGCACCACCAATTGGTCCTGCGTTGGGTGCTGCTGGTGTAAATATCGCAGAATTCTGCAAACAGTTTAATGATAAAACATCTGATAAAGAACCTGGAATGCCAATTCCATGTATTATCACTGTTTATACAGATCGCAGTTTTGAATTCATTATGAAATTGCCACCTGTATCATATTATATTAAAAAGGCATTAAAGGCAAAAATTGGTTCACATAAACCAGGTCGTGATTTTATTGGTACATTGACCAAGGCACAAATCAAAGAAATTGCTGAAGCAAAAATGCCAGACTTAAATTGCTCTACCATTGAATCTGCCATGAATATCGTTGCAGGTCAATGCCGTTCAATGGGCGTAAAGGTGGGGGAATAATATCATGAAATTAACAAAGAAACAACAAACTTGGAAAAACTTGGACACAGACAAAGTGTATGCTTTGGCTGATGCGATTGAAGTTTTGCGTGAATATGCATCCAAGAAATTTGATGAAACATTGGAAATCGCAATCCGTTTGGGTATTGATGTAACCAAGGCTGATCAAAACATTCGTGGTATGTTATCATTGCCAAATGGTACTGGTAAATCTGTACGTGTTGCTGTATTTACTGCAAATGCAACAGATGAAGCAAAGAAAGCCGGTGCAGATGTTGTTGGTGGCGAAGAACTGATTGATTCAGTTGCAGCGGGCAATATTAATTTTGATCGTGTAATCGCAACACCTGACATGATGCCAAAAATGTCAAAAATTGCACGTGTTTTGGGACCAAAGGGTTTGATGCCGAATCCAAAATTGGGTACTGTTACAAACAATGTTGCCGAAGCTGTTGCAACTGCCAAGGCTGGTCAGATTGAATATCGTGCGGAAAAGAAAGGTATTATCCACGCTGGTATTGGTAAAATGTCTTTTGAAACAGCGAAATTGGTTGAAAATGCAAATGCGTTGATTGATCAATTAAAGAAAATCAAACCTGCATCCACCAAGGGTCAATATATCTTGGGTATATCTGTTGCGACAACCCAGGGCCCAGGTCTGAAAGTAGATGCAAAATAATTAATTGCGACTGGGGCATGTCCCCAATCGCAAAGACAAGATTTCTGTCCAAGACTGATGGTGCGGCAACGCTTAATTTCCATCATAGACAAAGAAAAATTCTTTGGGGCAGGAAACAAAGCCCCACCCAAGGGCAACCTTGGATGGAAAGTTAAACAAAACAGAAGCTTGAAGGAAAAATAGATGAAACGCGAAGAAAAATCAGATTTGATTTCAGCGTTGCAGTCGTCCCTGAAAGAAGCAAACGGTGTTTTCGTTATTGAAAACCATGGTTTGACTGTAAAAGAATTTGAAACACTGCGTAATGAATTACGTCCATTGGTTTCTGTATTCAAAGTAGTCAAAAACCGTTTGATGAAGTTGGCGTCAAAAGACACTGACTTTGAACCTGTATCTGAAATGATGAAACGTCCAACTGCGGTTGCTGTTGCAACTGATGGTTTGGCTGTTACCAAAGTTTTGGCCAAATTTGCAGAAGAACATCCAAATTTGACAATTTTGGGCGGTAAAATGGATGCAGACGTTCTGGATGCGAACGGCGTATTGCAATTATCCAAGCTTCCTTCCCTGTTGGAAATCCGTTCTACTATTGCACGTATCTTGGTTGAACCAGGATCACGCATTGCACGTGTTTCAGCAGAGTATGGAAAAAAAGAACAATAAAATCAGAATAGCGATATTCTGACCTACCTAATAATAGGAGTAAATAAAATGGCAGACATTCAAAAATTAGTTGAAGAATTGTCAAAATTGACTGTTTTGGAAGCAGTTGAACTGTCCAAAGCATTAGAAGAAACATGGGGCGTAAGTGCTGCTGCTGCTGTTGCAGTTGCTGCTGGTCCAGTTGCTGCTGCAGCAGAAGAAAAAACAGAATTTGATGTTGTATTGGCAGAAGCTGGTGCAAACAAATTGGCTGTTATCAAGGCTGTAAAAGATATCACTGGTTTGGGGCTGGGCGAAGCAAAAGCTTTGGTTGAATCAGCACCAAAAGCAGTGAAAGAAGCAGTTGCAAAAGATGAAGCCGAAAAAATGAAGGCTACATTAGAAGCAGCTGGTGCAAAAGTTGAATTGAAATAATTCATCGCACCCCCAGAACCGCATGGTTCTGAAAAAATAAGTTGTATGAAAAATGCAACAAAACGCCGCCCGCCTGGGATGAAAATCCTATGCGGGCACAAAGGCGTAAAAAGCACAAACACAAAAAGTCGTGACATAACATGTCGCAACCGTTTGCACAAAACACACAAAAAAAGGATTAAAACAGATGGCAGTTATCCAGAAATTTAGAAAATCTTTTGGTAAAAGTTTTTTGCAAACTCCGCTTCCTGATTTAGTTGAAATTCAATATAATTCCTACAAAGATTTCTTGCAGGCAGATGTTGAACCACAATCCCGCAAAAATATGGGATTGCAAAATGTATTCTCTTCTATGTTCCCAATCAAAGACTATGCCGGCGTTGCCGACCTGGAATTCGTGGAATATACATTGGACAAACCTGTTTACAATGTAAAAGAATGCATGTTGCGTAATATGACATATTCCAGCAAGTTAAGATTGAAGCTGAGATTGATTTTATGGGACATCGCAGAAGATGGTAAAAAGACTTTACGCGATATCAAAGAACAAGAAATATTTATGGGCGAAGTGCCGCTGATGACAGAACGTGGCAGCTTTATCGCATCAGGTGTTGAACGTGTTATCGTTTCACAGATGCATCGTGCCCAGGGCGTCGTGTTTGCAACAACCAAAGAAGCAAAAGTCGCTGGAAATCCAATTACATATACTGCACGTATTATCCCAGAACATGGTTCATGGATTGATTTTGAAGAATCCAAGGGCGTAATTTATGTTCGTATTGACCGTCGTCGCAAGGTGCCTGCAACTGTATTGTTGCGTTGCTTGCCAGCAGCCGAAGATGAAAAGAAATGGATTGCAGAACCACGCAAGACAACAATTCGTGGTATGTCTGATACAGAAATTTTGGGTACATTCTATAAACGCATTCCATTGTCTTTTGATGGCAAATTGTGGACTGGCGAAACTGCAAGTTTTGAAGGTTTAGACAAATATCGTTTGAATTATGATTTGATTAATCCAAAAGATAAAAAAGTTATTGCGTCTAAGGGTGATCGTCTGAATGGCAAACGCATGAAGAAATTGTTGGAAACCAAGAATTTCGGAATTATGCCAGAATCTTTAATCGGTGAATATTTATTTGATCCAATTATGTCTGGTGATGAAGTTGTTATGCCTGCTGGTACAGAAATTACCGAAGAAGTATTAAACGATTTGGATAAAATGAATATCAAGGAAATCAGTTTGATTTCTATTGACAACAATACAATTACTGCACATATGCGTAATACCTTGTTGGCAGACAAAACAACAAATCGTGAAGAAGCATTAATTGAAATTTATAATATTATCCGTCCAGGCGAACGTCCAACATTGGAAGCGGCAATTAACTTGTTTATGCGTCAAGGTTTTGAACCTGCATATTATGATTTGTCTGCGGTTGGTCGTTTCAAAATGAATAAACGTTTGAAAATTGATTCTGGTAAAAAACCAGAAGACGAACGTTTGTTGACCAAGGGCGATTTCTTGGCTGTATTGAAAACATTAACAAACATTATTGATCGCAAAGATACAGTTGATGATATTGATAACTTGTCAAATCGTCGTGTTCGCACTGTTGGCGAATTATTGGAACAAAATTTCCGTACAGGTATGGTTCGTATTGAACGTCTGGTTCGTGAAAGTTTGTCATCTCCAAACATTGCAAACATGCAACCACAAGATGTTATCAATGTAAAACCATTAATGTCATTGGTATCTGAATTCTTGGGAACATCACAATTGTCTCAATTTATGGATGCGTATAACCCATTGGCAGAATTGGAACACAAGCGTTTGATTTCTGCATTGGGGCCAGGGGGCTTAAATCGTGAACGTGCGGGTATTGATGTTCGTGACGTTCATCCAACACATTATGGTCGTTTATGCCCAATTCATACACCAGAAGGTGCAAATATTGGTCTGATTAACCATTTGGCAACATATGCACGTGTAAATCCATATGGATTTATTGAAACACCATATTATGTTGTTGAAAATGGTCGTGTTACAGACAAGATGGTATATTTGACAGCAGACGAAGAACTGGGACACAAGATTGCACAGGGTAATACCCCAACAACCAAAGATGGTGTTTTGGCCGAAGATACAGTAACTGCACGTGTTGACGGTGAATTTACCATGGTTGCCAAGGAAGAAATTGATCTTATTGACGTTGAACCACGTCAGGTAGTATCTATTGCAACAGGTTTGATACCATTCGTTGAAAACGATGACGCAAACCGTGCTTTGATGGGATCAAACATGCAACGTCAGGGTGTTCCATTATTGCGTGTTCAGGCACCATTGGTTGGAACTGGTATTGAACGTGAAGTTGCACGTGATTCCCGTACAGGTAAGGTTGCAAAACATAGCGGTATCGTTGAATCTGTTGATGCAAATCGTATTGTTGTAAAATGTATGAACAGCCGTAACGTTGTAACGGGTGTTGATATTTACAATTTGGAAAAATTTGAACGTTCCAACAGTGAAACATTGATTCACCAAAAACCATTAGTCAAGGTTGGCGACCGTATATCTGCAGGCGACATCATTGCAGACGGTTCTTCTATGAACTATGGTGATTTGGCATTGGGTCGCAATGTATTGGTTGCGTTTATGCCATGGCGTGGATATAACTATGAAGACTCTATTGTTATTTCTGAAAAGATTTCCAGGGACGATGTATTTACATCTGTAAAAATCGTTGAAAAGGAATTCAAGGTTCGTGATACACAATTGGGACCAGAAAGTTTAACACGTGATATACCAAATGTTGGTGAAGAAGCATTAAAGAATTTGGACGAATCCGGTATCATTTATGTTGGTGCACGTGTAAAACAAGGCGATATCTTGGTTGGACGTGTTACACCAAAATCAGAAACATTGCTGACACCAGAAGAAGCGTTGTTGCGTAATATCTTTGGTGAAAAGGCGTTAAATGTAAAAGATACATCATTACGTGTTGGTCCAAACGAAGAAGGTACAGTTATCGGTGTTAATGTCTTGACCCGTCATGGTGTTAAGAAAGACGAACGTACCCAGATGATTGAATTGCAAAAAATTGAAAAGATTAACAAAGACCGCGAAGAAGAAATCGCTATTATTGAAAAGGGTTTTGCTGATCAAGTATTTCAAATTGCAGAAAATCTGGTTATTGAGGCCGGTACAGGCACCGTAAAACCATTTGTTGGTAAAAAATTAAGTGGTGAAGTATTTGAAGGTATCAAACCAACAGACGTTAAAAAGTTGGTTGTTAAAAACAAAGAAGCACAGGCCAAAATTGACGAACTGCGTGAACAACATGTTTTGAAATTGAAACTGTTGAATGAAAAGGCAGATGCTGAAATATCCAAGGCAACAGAAAGCAATTCTTTGAATGCAGGTGTATTAAAAGAAGTAAAAGTATACATTGCACACAAGATGAAATTGCAGCCTGGTGATAAAATGGCTGGTCGTCATGGAAACAAGGGTATCGTATCCAAGGTTGTACCAGTTGAAGATATGCCACACTTGGCAGACGGTACACCAGTTGACATTGTTTTGAATCCATTGGGTGTACCATCACGTATGAACATTGGACAGATTTTGGAAACACACCTTGGTATGGCTGCTCGCACATTAGGTGCACAAATTGGTGCTGTTCTGGACGAAGTAAAAGCTAAACGTGCTGTTACAGATGACTTACGTAACATTATGGGCAAGGTTTATGGCGATAAAATATCAGAAAAACTGGAAAAAATGACAGATACTGATGTTCGTGCCCAGGCTGCATTGTTGCGTGATGGTGTGCCAATGGCAACACCAACATTTGACGGTGCAACATCCGAAGATATACGTGATATGTTAAAGTTGGCTGGTTTGCCAGAAACTGGTCAGTTTGATTTATATGACGGTATGACAGGTGAAAAGTTTGCACGTCCTGTAACAGTTGGTGTTATGTACATGTTGAAATTGCATCACTTTGTTGATGAAAAGATTCACGCCCGTTCAATTGGTAACTATTCATTAGTTACACAACAGCCATTGTCTGGTAAAGCCCATATGGGTGGTCAGCGTTTGGGTGAAATGGAAGTTTGGGCATTGGAAGCACACGGTGCCGCACACTTGCTGCGTGAAATGTTAACAGTAAAGTCTGACGATATTGTTGGCCGAAACAAGATGTATGAATCCATCGTTTCTGGCAGTAACGATATCAAGACAGGTACGCCAGAAGCATTTAATGTACTGGTTCGCGAATTACGCGGTCTGGGACTGGCGATGACACCAAAGAAAATTGATTAGTGGGAAGTCTGAACCCGATTATTCGGGTTCAGAAAAACACTAACGACTAACCACTAACAAACTCTTAAGCGACTGAAAGGAGCGAAATATAATGAGCAATATGTTGCAAAAGATATTTGGACAGATAGAAACCAAGGAACAGTTTGATGCATTACGCATCACAATTGCGTCTCCAGAAGAAATTCTGTCATGGTCCCATGGTGAAGTAAAAAAACCAGAAACTATTAATTATCATTCCATGAAACCAGAAGCCGAAGGTCTGTTCTGTCAACAGATTTTTGGACCTGTAAAAGATTATGAATGTGCATGCGGAAAATATAAAAGAATTAAATTCCGTGGTGTTGTTTGTGAACGTTGCGGTGTAGAAGTTGGTTCTTCTGCAGTTCGTCGTGAACGTATGGGGCATATTAAATTAGCAATGCCTGTCGCACATACTTGGTTCTTACGTGAAGGTAAAATTGCGACATTATTGAATAACTTGCCACAGAAAAAGTTGGAACAGGTTATTTCATATGATGCGTATATTGTAATTGAACCAGGTTTAACAAATTTGAAACAGTACGATGTTATCAGTGAAGATGAATATCAGGCTGCTGTTGAAGAATTTGGGGCAGATGCATTCCATGTTGGTATTGGTGCCGAAGGTGTTCGCAGCATTATCGCAAATTTGGATATGGGCGATGAACGTACACGTCTGCGTGCAGAATTGGCTGATACAAAATCCGAAGCAAAACGTAAAGGTATTATTAAGCAATTAAAGTTGGTTGAATCTTTCTTGGATTCCAAGACAGAACCAGCGTGGATGTTGCCTGATATTATTCCTGTAATTCCACCAGATATGCGTCCATTAGTTACGTTGGATGCTGGACACGTTGCTGCATCTGACTTGAATGATTTATATCGTCGTGTAATTATCCGTAATAATCGTTTGAAACGTTTTATGGAAATGCATGCACCTGATATTATCATCCGTAATGAAAAACGTATGTTACAAGAAGCGGTTGATTCATTGTTTGATAACGGCCACAAGGCACGTCCAATGGTATCACAGAACCGTCGTCCATTGAAATCATTATCTGATTCATTGCGTGGTAAATCTGGTCGTTTCCGTATGAATATGTTGGGTAAACGTGTTGATTATTCTGGCCGTTCTGTTATTGTGTCTGGTCCAACACTGAAATTGCATCAGGTTGGTTTGCCAAAGACAATGGCACTGGAATTGTTTAAGCCATTTGTTTTTGCACGTTTGATGGCGGGTGATTACGCCAATACATTGAAAACAGCACGCAAGATGGTTGAAAATGGTGAAGATGTTGTATGGGAAATCTTGGAAAAAGTTATTCATGAACATCCTGTATTGTTAAATCGTGCACCATCATTGCACCGTTTATCATTGTTGGCTTTTGAACCTGTATTGATTGAAGGCAAGGCAATCCGTTTACATCCGCTGGTTTGTGCTGGATTTAATGCTGACTTTGACGGTGACCAGATGTCTGTTCACGTTCCTATCTCATTAGAAGCACAGTTAGAAGCACGTACATTGATGTTGTCTTCTAATAACGTATTGTCGCCTGCAAATGGTGAACCAATGATTGTTCCTACCCAGGACATGGTATTGGGTGTTTACTATATCTCGTTGATAAATGGTGAACACAGCGACAAATCACCACGTTTTGCCAATATGGATGAAGTAAAGTTAGCGTTGGAAAACAAGACAATTACATTACATACACCAATTATTGCACGTATCAAGGGTAAAACGTACAAAACAACAGCTGGTCGTATGATTTTGGGTGAATTGTTACCAGATTGCGACAATATGCCATTTGATTTAGTAAACAAGGTTATGCCACGTGGTGAAATCAAGGCATTGTTGGCAACAACATATGAACGTTGTGGCGACAAAGAAATGATTTTGTTGGCTGACGCATTAAAGAATACTGGTTTTGAACAGGCTGCACGCAGTGGTATTTCTATTGGATATGATGACGTTGTCATTCCAGAAGAAAAGAAAGATCTGATTGCAGAATCTGAAAAGGCTGCTGCTGAAATTGAAGAACAGTATCAAAACGGTTTGTTATCGGGTGGTGAACGCTATAACAAATTGATTGACTTGTGGCACAAGACAACAGACAGATTGGGCGATATGGCATATGCTGCGTTGGGTAAGACAACTGGCGACCAATGGAATTCTGTATATATGATGGCATTATCTGGTGCACGTGGTTCTAAACGTCAGATTCAACAGTTGGCTGGTATGCGTGGTATGATGCAGAAACCAGACGGATCTATTATTGAAGTTCCAATTATATCAAACTTTAAGGAAGGTCTGACCATGTCTGAATACTTTACGTCTACCCACGGTGCACGTAAAGGTATGTCGGATACAGCGTTAAAGACTGCTGACGCTGGTTACTTGACACGTCGTTTGGTTGAATTGGCACAAAATACAGTTATCACAGAACACGATTGTGGTACAGCAGACTTTATCACAGCGAAGCCTGTATATCAGGGTTCTACATTGTCTGTTGCATTGGGTGATGTTGTTTTGGGACGCACTGCGGCACATGACATTGTTCATCCAATTACCAAAGAAATTATTGTTCCTGCCGGTGAATTGATTACCAAGGCTGCGGCAAAGCAAATCAATGAATCTGGTTTGCCATCTGTTGATGTCCGCAGTGTTCTGACATGTTGTTCAGATGGCTTGTGTGCAAAATGTTATGGTATGGATTTGTCCAGAAATGCATTGGTACACGTTGGCGAAGCGGTCGGTGTTGTTGCAGGACAATCAATTGGTGAACCTGGTACACAGTTGACATTGCGTACGTTCCACATTGGTGGTGTTGCATCTGGTGGTGCGGAAAGTCACTTTATTGAAGTACCTGTATCCGGTACAATCAAATTGTCTGGCGTTAACACAATTAAGAACAGTGCAGGTCGTGTTGTAGTATTAAGCCGTAACGGCAAACTGGCTGTTGTTGATGCAGAAGGTAAAGAATTGTTCAGCAGTAACTTGCCATATGCATCAATGTTGATTGTTAACGATGGTGATGCGGTTGAAAAGGGTGCAAAAGTTGCAGAATGGGATCCATATTCTAATACAATCATCGCTGAAAAAGACGGTATTGTAAACTTTAATGACTTGGTTGAAAATGTTTCATACCAAGAAGAAGTTGATTCCATGACAGGCATCGTTTCACGCAAGGTTATTAACTGGAAGACAAATACCAAAAAAGCATTAAAACCAGCAGTTACCTTGGTTGATGACAAGGGCAATGTTATTTCACTGGGCGGAAAGAAGATTGCAGAATATTTATTGCCAATCTATTCTGTGTTGAATGTTGCCAATGGTGACCATGTTGTTGCCGGTGATATTTTGGCACGTATTCCTGTTCAAACAAAACGTACAGGTGACATTACTGGTGGTTTGCCACGTGTTAATGAATTATTGGAAGTTCGTCGTCCAACAAATCCTGCATTATTGGCAGAAATTGATGGTACTGTTGAACTGGAAGATGCAAAGAATAAAATTATCATCCGTATTGAACCAACAGACGGCACAGCACCTGTTGAATATGCGGTTCCAAAGGGTACAAACCTGTTGGTACGCAGTGGCGATGTTGTGAAAAAGGCTGAAAAGTTGGTTGATGGTGATCCTGTACCACAAGATATTTTACGTATCTTGGGTCAGAAAGCCCTGGCAACCTTTATGGTTGAACAAATCCAGCAAGTTTATCGCCTGCAGGGTGTGGTAATTAATGACAAGCACATTGAAATTTTAATACGTGAAATGACACGTCGTGTTGAAATTACAAATCCGGGTGATACAGGATTCTTGATGGGTCAGGTTGTAGATCGTGTTGATTTTGAAGAAGAAAACGCACGTGTCGCACGTGATAACGGTAAACAAGCGACTGCATCTCAGGTCTTGGTTGGATTGACACGTGCATCATTGACATCACGTTCATTTATTTCAAACGCATCGTTCCAACAGACAACAAAAGTATTAGTTGACGCTGCAATCAGTGGTTCAACAGATAAACTGGTTGGTATCAACGAAAACTTGATTGTTGGTCGTTTGATTCCAATTGGAACAGGTGCATACGTTCGTCGTGTTCGTGAAATTGCCAAAGAAGAAGAAAAGGCAGAACGCTTGGCACGTGAAGGTAATGGTCAACAACAATTGTTGGATATCTAATATCCTGCAATTATAAACATTACGCCCAGTATGGTATTAATGCCACACTGGGCGTCGGTGTCTAAAAAGGTAATTATATGGAATCTAAACCTGCGATTTACTGTGATATTGATGGTGTTGTTTGTAAAAAGTTTGCAACACCAAACTATGATCGTTTTGGCGAACCTAATTATGATATGATAAAGATATTAGAAACATTGGGTTGTTGTTTTACGATTGTATTTATCACAGGTCGTTGGGCAATGGGGCAGGAAAAAGTTGAAAATCATATTCAAAACTTGTTACCGAATATAAACAAACTTATTTTCTGTAAACCGCATGATTATCCTGGTACGACGGCAGAATTCAAATTGGCAAAAATCAAGGAACTGGAATCTTTGGGTTATAAATTTTATATGGGGCTTGACGATCACAGTGCGGTTGTTGGTTTAATGCATAATCATGGTATGTTTTTTGCCCAAGTAATATCTGATTAAAGTTTTACTTGCAAATTAACAGGAATTGAATACAATAGAACAGTTAAAAATAAAAAGGATTAAAAATGGCAACGCCAAAAAGTAAAACAAGTAAAGCACGCAGTGCACAACGTCGTTCACATGACGCATTGTCTGTAATGCCATGTGGTGTATGCAAAACATGTGGTGAAAAGAAACGTCCACATCATGTTTGTCCTGCATGCGGTGCAAAATAATTTAACTTAATTTACAAAAGGAATAAGGCAGAAGCAGGGCACACATTGCGTGGCCATGTTCTGCTTTTTTTATGTATGATGTCAGAAGAAAAGAAAATAATCGCAATTGATGCAATGGGTGGTGACAAGGGACCGAATGCTGTTTTGGGCGGTATGAACCAGTTCTTGTATCAACATGGTGAAAACAGTATTCATTTTCGTTTGTTTGGCGATGAAAAGATTTTACGTAAGTTGCTGGCAAAATATCCACGTGTTGCCCGCAATGTAGAGGTTATTCACGCACCAAATGTTATCAAGGGTACAGACAAGGTTATGGATGTTCTGCGTCATGCCCAGGATACATCAATGTACATGGCAATCAAAGATGTGCGTGAAGGGTATTCTGCTGCGATTATTAGTGCTGGTAATACAGGGATGTTAATGTCTTTGTCAAAATTGGCATTAAAGACAATTGATGGAATTGCACGTCCTGCGATTACGACAATGTTGCCATCTGGTGCTGGGGACAGTCGTGTTGTTGTATTGGACTTGGGTGCAAATGTTCATTGTGATGAAAATGTTTTATTTGATTTTGCCGTATTGGGCAGTGTTTATGCCGAAGTTGTGGGCAAAATGCCAAAACCAAAACTGGGTGTATTAAACATTGGTTCCGAAGAAACCAAGGGTAATGAAACACTGGTACACTTAAACAAGATTCTGACAGAAAATAAAGAAAAATTGCCATATGATTACATCGGTTTTGTAGAGGCAAATGATATCAGTGCTGGTCGTGTTCAGGTTGTTGTAACAGATGGTTTTACTGGCAACATTGTATTAAAAACAGTAGAAGGTACTGCCAAGTTGATAAAGCGTGTTATTGTTGAAAATTTCAAGAAATCTGTATTGGCAATAATTGGTGCGTTTTTCTTGGTGCACGTATTTAAACGATTAAAGCATAAGATTGATCCACGTTCATATGCGGGTGCAACGTTCTTAGGATTACGTGGTTTTGCGTTTAAGACCCATGGGAACAGTGATGCGCTGGCATTTGCGAATTCAATTAAGTATGCATCTGATTTGACCAAGGCAAACCTGAATGGTTTAATTGAAGAACGTGCCAAGGCGTTATCTGACGTTCGTGCAAAATTACAAGAAACTGAATAAAAAAACCGCGTTTGCGGTTTTTTTATTTTTTACCGTTTGCTCTTACCCGAACACATAACAGTCAGAAAACCGCCGTTTTTCGCACTTTTCGTTTGGTCTTATATGTTTTCGTAATTATTATTTTTCAGATAATTTAAATATTTCATTTGTTGCTTTTTGCATTGAATCCCTTACGGGACTTAAATTTAAGCGTGCGTATACGGCAATCGCCCATATAATCATTAAATAATTATATTTACTTTGGTTGTTTATACATTACAATAAAGTAAAACTTCACCTATTTAATAATATGGAGCGGTGCGATGATTTCTTACCAAGACGGAAACAATAAATTTAACTTCCGCGTTTCTGCTATTATCTTAGACAAATCAAAAAAATTTGTTTTAATCCATCAAATCAAAGACCGTAATTTCTGGCTTTTGCCAGGTGGCAGAACAGAGATGTTGGAAAGCACAGATTCTGCCATAGCCAGAGAATTAGAAGAAGAACTGGGAATTAAAAAGTGCAAAAGAAAATTAAAAATAATTATTGAAAATTTCTTTCAACTTAATCAACAAACATACCACGAATTAGGCTTTTCTTATTTGGTAGAATTACCAAAAAATTCACCTTTGTTCAAAAAAGAAGGCATCTTTGTAGGTATAGAAGGCGAAAAATATCTGTTTAAATGGCACAGAATTGATAAACTTGAAGAACTAGATTTTCGTCCTGAATTTTTGGTAAAAGAAATTAAAAACATAAACAAATTAACCAAAATAAAACAAATTATCGCGGACGAAAGAACAAGATAACAATTATAAAAACCGCTCGTTTTGAGCGGTTTTTTTATTATACGAATTTTTCAGGTACCAGATTGCACAATGTTTTCCATATTCGTCTGAATATTGTTGTGTCTGGTGCGTGTTTATGTACCTGTGGTTTTGTGTCGTCTGGGCGGCTGCCTGTCCAGACAGGTGCATCATTTTTATCCAATGTTACGTGCCACGATGTTTCTGTATCTTGGATAATCATTTGTTTTAATTTTGTTGCGAAATCTTTACTTTCAAATATTGCGACATTTTCTGTATTGTAATATGCACTGCGTGGATCCAGGTTAAAACTGCCAATCCATGAAATATTGTCATCAAACACCATTGTTTTGCTGTGCAGTACAGAAAAACTGGATTGTTTTCTTTCACGATCATGTTTTTTGCCACGCAGATTTTCTGCGGACACCATGAATTCATATACATCTGCACCAGATTTAATCAATTGTTTTCTGTATTTTTCCCATTTTGCATATACAGTTGGTGCATTTGTTGATGCCAGTGAATTTGTAACGATTGTCATATGTACGCCAGAATTTTCTTCATGCAAGATATGTTCCAGTCCCCCCTGGCCGGGAACAAAGTACGCAGCGGACATATAAACAGAATTTTCTGTTTTTTTCCACAGATGTTGTAATGCCCGAACGATATCGCCACGATATGCTTCTTTTTCGTCCATTGTCATTTCAACTTTTTCTGGTGGGTCGGCCAAGAATTTACCGTATCCCCAACTAAAGTCCATTTTTTTATTTTTATATTCTTGTTGTGCCATATTGATAATATTGTTATACAATGCGATATTATCTTTACTTTTTTGTTCCAGTTCTGCGAACGATTTTTCTAGTTTTCGCAGTGCTTTTTTAGATTTTGCCTTTGGGAATACGGATGCCGGTATAGACAAATGATGTTCCCAGTATTCATTAAAACTGTTTGTTGCATACTTTGTCATATCGCCCAAGAACAGAACGTCTGTATCGGAAAAATTAGATGCAGTTTCTGGATAGAAATAATTACTGCCCACGTTACGTCCGCCTGTGATATATGCGATATTGTCAACGATAAACAATTTGTTATGCATGCGTGAGTTTAGACGATTAAAGTCTGTTAAAAACTGTGGATAATACAGCAGTTTTGAACGATTTTGTACAGTATTAAATACTTTTACTTCTATATTTGGGTGTTGATTTAGCAGCATAACATCCACGATATCAGATTTGGTTCCGTAATCATCCAGCAGTATTCTTACTTTTACGCCCCTGTCTGCGGCATTTTTAAGTTCACCGATTAATACCTTGGACGAAAAGTCATTACTGTATATATATGTTTGCAAATCAATTGTTTTTGTGGCCATACGTGCGAATGCAGAACGTATAATAAATGCGGACAGTCCGTCTTCTATTAATGTTGCCCCAGATATATTTGTTTGCTGTGTTAATTCATTGATATATGGTTGTGCGATTGGGGTTTTGTATGGGTTATAATTAAAATCCACCGTTGTAATTTTTGGATTATAGTTATTTAGTCTGTCATCATTTGTTGTTGTTGGCACAGTTGTACAGCCCATTAACGGCAGTGCAAGAACCCATAAAGCAACTTTTTTCAATACAGACAATTTTTACCCCTGAATTTCAACCTGTGCAATTATATATAAAAGATATCATATTCGCAAGTAAAATTCATTATATTTTTTAATGAATTATGAAATGATTCACAAGATATGAAAAAATCTTGTTTTTTTCTCTTGTATGAAATTTGCATATATGATAAAATAACCCGTAAAGAAGGGAAAGGTTTTTCAATGAAAAGACTAATTGTTGTATTAAGTGGTTTGTTGGTATTGCCTGCATTTGCGGATGTTACACCAATTTCATATGATGATGTTTTGGATACGGCTGACGCATCTGTTGTTGATACAGATATATCCAGAACTGTTGTTGTTCCTGTGGAACAACCATCACGTGCGATATCTCGTGATGCGAATACATCGGTTCGTGGTACGGCACGTGTTGTGCCTGCGACATCATCTGCGACCAGTGCACGTACTGTAAATTCACGTACGTCATCTGCATCACGTAATGCAACGACGGCACGTGCTGGTACGGTTGGTACTGTATCACGTGGTGGTGTTGAACCTGTGCGTGTATCTTCACGTCCTTCACGTAATTTATCTGCGACGGATGGCATGGTTGGTGTTACATCTCGTCGTGCAACAACTGCGACAAATCCTGGTGTTGCGGCACGTGTTGGTGTTGCGGGTCCTGCGGTTACCGGTCGTGTTAGTTCACGTGCCCCAATTGCCCAGGTTCGTGCATCGTCTGTATCTGCGGTGGTCAGCACTGGCAACACAACTGCGGACACAGTGATTGAAACCACAACCGAAGAAAAGCAAGATGCAATTGCCAAGATGGATGATTTGACACAATTGTCTGATTATTGCAAGGCCCAATACACATCATGTATGGATAATTTCTGTAATGTATTGGATGATAATCAGGGTCGTTGTTCATGTTCCAAGAATATCAAGAATTATGAAAAGACAGAAACAGCATTAAAAAGTGCGACAGAGGCATTACAAGACGTTGCCCAACAGATACAGTATATTGGTTTGACTGGTGATGAAATTGAAACATTGTTCAGCCAGACAGAGGCAGAAATGGCGATGCAGGCAACAACAGACAATACCCAGATAAAGAATGATTTGGATAACATCAAAGAAATGATTGTTGGTATAAAGACTGGCACAGCGACATCGTCTGAAACAGGTATGAACTTTGATTTATCTGGTTTATTGGACTTTAACATTGATAATACAGGTTTTGATTTAAGTGCATTGTTTGGTGGCAACAACACAAACACCAACAGTATCAGCAATCAACGTGGTGAACAATTGTATAAAACAGCGGCGGCCCGTTGTCGTGCAGCGGTATTGAATTCCTGTCAGAATCAGGGTGTTGATATTGCGATAATTACGAATGCATATGACATGGAAATTGACAAGCAGTGTATTGCATACGAACGTCAATTGATTGATGCGAATGACAACATGGTTCGCACAGTTCGCAATGCCAAGGCAGTATTACAAAAGGCCCGCTTAATGGTTGCCCAGCAAAAGAACAGT
>JAZNVR010000023.1:0-109043 GCA_045592905.1 Candidatus Enterousia sp. | reverse complement strand
ATCATCAGACACAGACAAATTATCTTTCTCATATAAATCCCCCACAAATTGGTGGGGTAACACATTTTCATACTTTAAGGTGGTGGTTGAAAACAAATATTACCCCAAACAAAAAAACCGTCACAGAAATGACGGTCGGGGAGTTCGTAAATCACACAAAAGATAGATTCCGCCAGTCTTCGGGAAACCCTATTTTATACACTGACGGCTCCCCGACCACATGGTGGGGACACAATAAAAGACGCAAATGCGCCCTTTGTTGGCGGATTCAGTATTGTTAACAACACTGCTTTTGTGTGGGCTTACGACAGCCCGAACCGACATCCCTGTCAGTTCAATATTTATTTTATGTGAAATACCAAAAAAATTCAATAATAAAATTATGGTTAGTGTTATTCTGCTCTGTCATTCTGGGCTCTAACCCCAGGATGACAAACGTGTATAAAATTCCCCGCCTGCACAGGAATGACGCATAGACGTTTTTACCAGAAAATGAACTTTTTATACATAACTTTTTAGTGCAACATAGATATGTCCAACATCTGTTTTAATCAGTGCAGATGATACAGAATTTGGATTATCTGTTTGCTCTGCGTTTAATAATATCTTATCAAAACTGCGAACAAACTGTGTTGCTTGACGACGGAATACAGCGTCATTTTTAATCATATCACGAATTTGTTTCTTGTCTGCTGCCCCCAGCATTTTCGCCAGCCATTTGGAAAATATCGTTTTATCCCCAGAATGATATTTGTTCCACACAATATCTGGAATCTCAGCACCAGCAACACGTGTTAAATCCATTGATTGTTCGTGCAGTGGCCCCAACATTTGTTCACTTTGTGCTAAAAAATCAGCAGAACTAATATGACCCAATGATTGTGTTGGTGCCGACTTTATCGCATCCATTGGTGCAGACGCACGTGCAACCATCATCTGTTTGTTTAATGTTTGCATTGTATCAACAGCCTTGGCATAATCAGACATCAAATCAATCATTTGCTGACGTGATTGCCCGGCCAGTTCTTCCAATTTAACTGCAGATTCTGATACTGCATCTGTTGATTCAGCAACCGTTGATTTCATTAGTGCGATTTTATCATTCAAACCTGCAACAATTTTTTCTAATGTTTCGCTGGCTTGTAATGAGCCTGCGGATAAATCGGGCAGGGCAGAATAGTATTTTTCAATTAATGCGGACAAAGGTTCTAGTTGTGCGGTTGTATCACTAGACATTTTAATCAGGTTTTCTGATTGTGCCGACAGTTGTGTATGTGCCGTATTCATCTTTATCAACGTTTCACGAACACCACTTGCCATTGCCTTGACAGATTCCGAGAATGCATTTGCAGCAGTCTTGGTATTTTCCAGTGTAGTATTTGCAACCCCAGACACAGTTTTCAATTCTGCAACAACACCTGTGGCATATTCTTTAATTTCTGAATCAAATTTGTTGGTTAATCCTACCATTTCATTAGAGATACCACGAACTGCTCCCTCTGTGCTGGTTGCGGCGGCAATTAACGCTTCTACTACATCGGCTAATTTAGCGGATTGGTTTTGTATTGATGTTTCAACTAATCTTGTTTGACCTGCAACAACATTTGCAGTGTTGGTTAATGTATTCATTTGACCAGTTAATTGTTTTTTTGCCTGTTTGTTAAATGTTTCTAACCTATCCAGATATGCATCCATTTGTTTATTGTTTTTATTCAATACATCTTCATAATTATTCGCAGTGGCTTTTATTTTATTAAATCCATCAGCGGTTGTTTTACCCAGTTCAATTAATTTGTTTTGTAATGTATTCGTTTCGTCTGTCATGTTTTTCATCTGATCTGCGTTAAAATTAAATTCATTTTGCAGATTTTCAGATAAAGTTTTTGCACTTTCCAGCCAAGAATCAATTTGTGATTGTATTTGTGATGTTTGTTCTGCTGTATTGTTAGCTGTTGCAGTAATATTGTTAAGCAGTTCATTTACAGTATTGCTAAATCTGTCGGTTGAATTTTCAACATCTGTCCATGATTGAGAAGCAACAATTTCACCCAGACCAGATACAGTATTATCCAGTCGTCCTGACATTGTTGCGATTTTTTTTGTCGCATCATCTGCCAATGTAATAAGTTGTTCATTTTGTACACTTAATGAATTTTTCAATTCATTTGCAGATTCAATTTGTGCATTTAATGTATCACGCATAGTCTGAAAACTTTGTTCAATTTTATTTATTTCATCTGCCAATATTGTTTGTAATACACGCACAGCATCGGCAATTTTTGCACGTTCTGGGTTTGTCATGATGGTCAACAATGATTGCATAACCTTTTGTGTTTTTCTTGATACAAAAAACAATACCATCAAGGTAAAAAATAATAAACCGCTAATAACGCCGCCACCAATCAATAAAACCTGTGAAAAATCCATTCTTTTCTCCCTAAAATAAAATGATTTTTATATATCTTGCAGTCCTAGTAAATTTATACTAAACTTTAAGAAATAAAGCAAGGGCAGAAATGGCAAAAAAACATAAACTTTCCCCCGAACAAGATATGGCCGCCAATCCACTAGAAAACGTATGGGTTCAGGCAAATGCCGGCACCGGAAAAACTAGTGTCTTGGTTCAACGTTTGTTGCGTATTTTATTTCGTACGCCTGATTGTGGTGCCAGCGGTATTTTGTGCCTTACATATACCAAAGCCGGGGCTGGTGAAATGCGTAATCGTATATTAAAAGCCCTGCGTAATTGGGCAATGTTGCCAGACGAACAAATATCAGACTTATTAGATGGTGTTGCAATAAACAAACCTGTAACACATGAAGATATCACACATGCACGTGAGATTTTCTTTAAGTATATTGATAATCCGGATATTCTAAAAATAAAAACAATTCATGGTTTTTGCGAAGAAATACTACATCGTTTCCCATTAGAGGCAGGTGTTTCGCCAACATGGTCATTAATTTCTGGTGCCCCACAACGTGTACTATTACAAGATACATTTACTAATTTAATAAATAATCCAACCAACAATACACATGTCTTGAATGCTTTTGCTCATCTTGTCAACAGGGTTTCCGAAACGTATTTAGATGATTTGTTGAATATATTAAGCGATAAATATAAATTATTTTTCCAAGTTGAAGACATTGATAAATATCGTACATATTTTATTGATACGATTGCAAAATTTCTTGATACAGAAAAGCCAATAAAATATAATTTTAATATACAGAACCTGCAAAACATTATCCAAAACGCAGAACAAGAACAAAAAACGAAGAAAAGCCCGACAAAAACAATTGATGAACTTATAAAAAACACAAAACAATTTATTGATAAAACAATAGATTTTGAATGTTATAAGCATGTATACCTGACCAAGGCTGGAACACCCAATAAAACAATTGCGTCACGTGATTATCTGATTACAGAACAAGAACATATATACAATGTAAATCAATATCAAATAAACAAAACTATTTTTGATGACACAATTGCATTGTTTGACCTGTCTGCTGCGTTTGCAATGGAATACAAAAAGATAAAACACAGTCGTAACTTACTGGATTTTGAGGATTTAATATTATATACCCAGAAACTATTTTCTAATACCGAAACCATGGGATGGGTTTTGTCACAATTGGATTTGTCATTATCGCATATTTTAGTTGACGAAGCCCAAGATACATCACCCATGCAATGGGATATTATGCGTTCATTGTCTGGCGATTTCTTCTCGGATGGTGATACGGCACAATTGCCACATTCTATGTTCGTAGTTGGCGATACAAAACAATCAATATATGGGTTCCAAGGTGCCGACCCCAAAGCATTCGCAGACAGTCGTGAAATTATTGCAAATCAAATAAAAAACAATTTACGAACGATTCAAGAAATCCCATTGGTACAAAGTTTTAGGTCTACGTTACCAATATTAAATACGGTTGATCGGTTTTTTTCTGATGAAACTGTAATAAGAATTAGTGGCTTTATAAACAATCAACATAAATGTTTCAGACAAAATGATGTGGGGGCTGTGGAAATACATAAACTTATATCCAAACAAGAATCTGATATTGACAGAAATCAATACATCAAATCAATCGCAGACAAAATAAAAGATTTGGTTGATTCTGGTAAATATGCAGCCAATGATATTATGGTCCTGGTACAGCAAAGAAATCAATTTGTTTCACCATTAGTTACAGAATTAAAACGTCGCAACATTGATGTTGCTGGAAACGACAGAATTGTTTTACCTGAATTTCCAATGATACGTGATTTGTTAAACTTGGTTCGTTGGTGTCTGAATACAGAAGATGATTATAGTTTGTGTTGTGTGTTAAAAAGCCCGATTATTATGTTGACAGAACATGAAATTTTTAATTTATGTTCTATGCGAAATGCAATCAATCAAGAACGTTTGCAGAATGACAAAAACGCAAAATTAACAACAGTGTTTGAATTGTTACAAGACGAACAACCAGATATATATTCTTATTTGCACAATATACAATTACAGTCAGAATTTATGGCACCGTACACATTCTTTTCCGACATATTAAATCACAACGATATACGTAAAAAGTTTATTGCCACAATGGGAAATCAAATCATAGAACCATTAGAAGAATTTATGACGATATGCTTATCTTACGAACGAACACAACCAGGCACATTATATCATTTTATAAAATGGTTCATTACCGGCAGCAGCGAAGTTACACGTGATATGAACGCTTCAAATGGTGTTAAAATAGTAACTGTACATGGCAGCAAAGGACTGGAATCACCGGTTGTATTCCTTGTTGATACAGTTCATATGCCAAAAGCAAATAAAATAATAACTATAAAAAACGGTTCGTTACCTGTATGGATATGGGTGCCACATGACACAAATAGTAATATACAAAATATTGCTGCAGACAATGATAAACATGCACAATTATCAGAATATTATCGTTTGTTGTATGTCGCCATGACACGTGCACGTGATGAATTATATATATATGGTTTTATATCAGACAAAAATCCGCCTGAAAATGCGTGGCATACCCAATTATGGCGTGTTCTTGCAAACGATACTGCACAAGAATATATCAGGATAACAAATGACGACATTAAATGAATTACTAAAACAACAAGAAAACGTTAAACACGCAACCGATACCGGTACCAGAATGCACAATATGTTGCAACGTATCATTATTGACGACAATTGTATCAGCGGTGATAATATTTTAATACAAAAGATAAAAAATATCCCACAGTTATCTGTAATGTTTAACTGCGATTCCAGAACCGAAGTGCCAATTGCTGGTACAATTAACAACCGATTTATCAGTCGCAGGATTGACCGACTGAATATAAATCACAACAATAAACATATTGATATTTTAGATTACAAAACAGACGTAAATCATGAAATATTCTATGCAAAATATATTGAACAAATTCGTGAATACGCTCAATTGTTGCGTGCCATATATACAGATTACAGTATTTCTGGGTATATATTATGGACGCATGATTTTTCACTGGAAAAAATAGATATTAAACATGTATAATTCATATTATGTTAATAAATCTGAATATTGCAAACATTGTATTAATTGAACGACTAAATCTGGAATTTAGGTCTGGATTAAATGTACTAACTGGTGAAACAGGTGCTGGCAAAAGTATATTGTTGGATGCGTTATCTTTGGCATTGGGGGCACGTTCTGATACAGGTTTAATCCGCCATGGTTGCGATATGGCATCTGTATCTGCATCGTTTGATACGGTGCCAGAAGATGCAAAATCTATTTTAACTGAATTTGATATTGAGTATAACGATGGTTTGATATTACGCAGAACATTGTCAACAGACGGTAAAAGTCGTGCATGGATAAATGATGTTCCAGTATCTGTAAAAACATTAAAGCAGGTTGGTGATACATTGGTTGAAATACATGGGCAATTTGCAAATCATGCACTGCTAAATCAATCAACACATCGTGCGACATTGGATTTGTTTGCACAAAATAATATATTAAATTTCAATGAGTTGTTTTATAAAGTTAAATCAGATTATAAATTGTATAACGATGCAAAAAATCGTCTGTCAGAACTGCAAGAAATGTTGGAACGCAGTGCCACCGAACGTGATTTTTTAGAACATAATGTGTCTGAATTACGCAATCTTAATCCACAAATTGGCGAAGAAGAAGAATTAAGTTCCAAACGTACAATAATAATGAATGCTGAAAAGAATACTGCGATATTAAACGATGCGATAACTGCATTAAATCCACATGGAAATTCATTGGAAGCACAATTGTTTTCTGTGGCACATATTCTGGAAAGAATCAAAGGCGAAGAAAACCCATATCAATCCCAGATAGATACATTATACGAATTAGCGGAATCTGTTGCACAAATATCACAATCTTTGGAACCAGAATCAACAGATATTGACAGCATTGACGCACTGGAAGAACGTTTGTTTGCAATTCGTGCAGCCGCCCGAAAGCATCGTGTGTCTGCGGATGAATTGCCGGCAAAACTGGAACAAATGTCGCAACAATTGGAAATGATTGATAATTCGGATGCCGAGTTACATAAATTACAATCTCAAACAAAAGCATATCTGGCTGAATTTAATATGTCATCTGCGGCATTAAGTGCAGCCCGCCATGATGCAGCCAAGATATTAATACAAAAATTATTGGCTGAATTGCCCGAATTAAAACTTGGATCGGCAGATTTTGATATTGAATTTAGCCAAACATCGCCATCATCACATGGAACAGACGATATTACATTTATGATAAAAACAAATCCAGGTTCGCCATTTGCACCATTACATCGTGCTGCATCTGGGGGCGAATTGGCACGTTTAATGTTGGCAATGCGTGTTGTGCTGGCGGGTGTAAATGATACGCACACATTTGTCTTTGACGAAGTTGATACAGGTATCAGTGGTGCAACAGCGTCTGCAGTTGGTTCCCGGTTAAACAGGTTGGCATCTGCCAATCAAGCGTTGGTTATCACACATTCCGCCCAGGTTGCAGGCTTTGCAGATTATCACTTTAAGATTTCTAAATCTGTAACAGATGATAAAACAATAACATCTGTTCACGAAATATCAGACACCGACAGGGTAAACGAAATTGCCAGAATAATCAGTGGTACAGAAATAACCCCCGAATCAATCACAATGGCCAAGATATTGATAAAGAATTAAAAACGCCCAATCGGGCGTTTTTATTTTTGATTTTATACCACAATCAAATTAGGCTCTTGCTTTCTGAAAACCGGCAAGGTAATTTTGGCGTTCTTTATACTTGCGTGTTAGTAATCTATATACCAAACACGCTGTATCGTATGGCATTTTTTCACTTTTGTCATAAACCGAACCAGTGGTACACCCATCTGTTTCGCATATTATAGATACTATTTGTTTAGGCGTTGTACCCAGCGACATTCCAGTTTGTTTTTTTACAGATAATAACGTAACGCCATTGTTGGCAACAACCTTGTACGCTTCACACACTGTCGTTGAAAAATCTTCAACAATAAATATATCTTTACGGTTCAATATTGTTGCAAATTTTGCATAATGGTCTGCTTTATTTGTCATATTTTTAACCCCTGTTTTTTATTTTGTTCTAACTCTGTTAAAAAAGTTCATCATTTGACACTTTATAGATTTGCTCAAATAATATCTTGTATATAAATCATGTTTCTGTTTTAACAAATTAAGAACATTATAATAAACAGCCTTATCTGCAGGGGCAGCAGATTTATCATACGGAGAATCTGCAACCCATGTATCATGTGCTACTTCATCTCCATCCCAATCAATTGTACAAATTACTCTCCACCGATATGTTTCAACATAATCTGACACACCGCATGGAAAAAATTCGTATTTAAAACGAAATAAAACCTTATTTGTTGTTGTATCAACAACTTGATAAGTAGGGCAATCGGTAATACTCTTGTATAAATCTATACGAATGTTATGCTTATTGTCTCTTAACATCCTTTTAAGAAAAATGAAATTCACTGGCTCAAATGACTTTATAGTTTTTTTTAATGGATATACTGCACTCATATCAAATCCTTTTTCTGTAATTAAAGCACTTATTTTGCGTTTGTCAAATATTATCTTGTTCTAACACGATTTTGTTTCTGTTTTTCAAATATATTTGCAGTCCGGGGAACATAATGCAGTTCAAATGTTGGTCGGTCAAATAAATAACGAGTAAGCGTCTGCCAAGAATACAATTTTCGTAACGCAGCATAAATTTCGCACAAAGCCTTTGCGGTTGGTATATCACAAACTGCAAAAGCACCATCACTTTGCCACCCGGCATACGCAACAATTTTGCCGTTTCTTTCTATTTTACACGAACGTTCACGCATCCCTTGTTTTTTTATGATTTCAGGTAACACATCAGTCTTGGTAAGCACAAACAGTTCTTGACCTTGATTATTAAACAGACTGTATTTTTCAGTTCCTTTTTTAAGAAATGCAACATTATATACTACATAATTAGTTGGCGTGTTTAACATTTGTTCAAATTTTTGCACATCTGTTTTAGATAAACATTTATCCATAATTCTTTTCTCCTTGAATAAATTTTATTTAGAACGCTGTTCATCACGCAACGCCTTAAGAAATGCATTACCAAGACATTTTGCTGCTTCGTGCTGACGTTTATATTTGCGAACCAACAACATATATAGTTCACGTTCAGGAAAATCCGTTTCATATTCTGTATCGTTATCTTTTAGTGCAGCAGTTGCGATTGCTTTGCCTGATTTTATAACGGTATATTTAACGGTGTATGCATGTTCGTATAGTTTTAAGTCAGGATTGCGAACATATTCTTTGTTTACCCGAAACAGTTCTTGTTGCTTTTGATTCTTGGCAATCAGTATGGTAACATTGTTTGCATCGTACCCCAGTTCAACACGTATGCATCGCGAATAAAAAATTTCTACTAATTTATCTGCGGTACGTCTGTTTAATCTTTGGATTTTCATTGTCTTACCTTTGCTAAATGTAAAGAGATAGCATTATTTTGCCAAATTTTATTCAGTTGTTGTATTTTCAATCTGTCGGTAAGTAATTGTATAATCTTAAAAAATTTTTGTTGATCTGCTGTTGGTGTTTTATCTGTATGCCAGCAGGTATATGCGACTGGATTTCCATAATACTTTATTGACATAGATATATATTTATTGTTTTTGTACGATTTAGCAAATGGATCAAGCCATGCTTGTAAGTTAAGCATCTCTTTGCCGTTTGAATGTGTCACAACCATTTTATAGAAATGTTCACTATGCTCATCAGTTGTTATGGTTACAAAGTTGCCTTTTGCAATTGATTCAACTATTCTCAATAAAAAATCTATATTCATTTACAAATCCTATTTTTCCTTTGAATTAAAGGTTTGTAGTTGTTGCAATACAAATTGTTCATCCGCTGTTAATGTTTGCACGTTATTTTGTGATTTATACTTGTGTTTTATCAGGTTTGCAATCTCTGAAATTGCATTTGTTTCGGATGTTCCTTTGGCAGGATTTTTCAAATGTACAATATGTTTACCAAAAACATACAAATCAAATATATTGTTATCCGTATTGATATGCGTGTATTCCAATACAGTTACACCACTTGAATCTTTGACCAGATAATGCTCTTGCCATGAATCTACTGTGTCTGGTATTACGATTACTTTTTTGGATTGTAACATCAATTTTATTTGGGCAAGTATCAATGGATTCATTTTTATTCCTTTTTTATATATTAACAATTCCATCTACAAATTCAATTGATTTTGGTGTACCACCATCAATGCTGCTAATAATATTATCGTTTGAGTCACGAACAATGGCATATCCACGACTTAATACACTTTTATAACTAAGCGAATTCAACATTTGTCCGGCATGCAACAGCGATTGATTTAATGTCTGCATACGGTTTTGTAAAATATTTGGGAATGTTGAAATATTATCTAATTTTTGCTGTGCAGATATCATTTTAGTGTTGATAATAATATTTAAAGTCCGCCCCAGGTCATCCAAGCGTTGCATATGTTCCATCAATACTTGTTTTGGACTTTTTATATTAATGGTTTCAATACGCTGTTTGGCATTTATCAGTCGTGTTGTAAAATTGCCGGACAATCTGACCCATATATTATCCAGCTCTTGCATCAACGATATTTTTGTCGGGACAACTGCTTCGGCAGCACCAGTTGGCGTTGGTGCACGATAGTCTGCAGCAAAGTCAATCAACATCCAGTCTGGTTCATGACCAACCCCGGATATCAATGGAATTGTACTGGCCGCAGCCGCACGCACAACAATTTCTTCGGAAAAGGGCAGCAAGTCTTCCAACGAACCACCGCCACGTGCAACGATAATAACATCTACATTTTGCATGCTGTTAAAATATTCTATACCGGCTGCAACCTCGGCTGCGGCAGTTGCCCCCTGAACAGTTGCAGGATACAACAAGACACGCACAGGAAATCGTTCACGTAATCTGTTTTGAATATCTTGGAATGCGGCACCGGTTGGGCTGGTAACAACACCGATTGTCTGGGGTAATTTTGGCAATGTTTTTTTTCGTGCTTCGTCAAACAGACCCTCGGCTGCCAGTTTTTGCTTACGCTCTTCCAGCATTTTAAGAATTGCACCAACACCTGCCATTTCAATTTCACTGGCGATAATTTGATAATTGCTGCGGGCAGGGTATGTTGTAAAGCGACCTGTTATAATAACTTCCAGTCCGTCTTCCAATTTGAAATTCAACGGTGTTCCACGCCATACAATAACAGAAATTGCCGCCCCAGAATCCTTGATGGTCATATAAATATGTCCAGACGTCGCACGTGTAATCTGTGATAATTCGCCACGAATTTTAATGCGTGGAAACGCTGTTTCTACTACATTTTTCAGCAACGCAGACGCATCAGAAACACTGAAAATCATATCACCTTGTACAAATGGTTCTGGTTTTTGCATACTAGTTACTCTTTGGTATTTGACTGTTAAGAATTTTCATCACATCCATACCCAACGCATGGGTAAAACGCACTGCTGCATCACGTGCATCACGTGTAACCATCGCAGATCGTCCCATATCATAAGGTATATCTGCTGTTTCAAACTGATATTGATCAAACGTCAAATCCAACGCACGTCCAGTCGGCACATGAAGAATATAATAATGTGGCCCATACGCCCATTTTTCATCAATATATCGCAGTTGCCAATGTTCCGGCTTATTCATAAAAGACACAAAGCTGACGCTTGACGCTTTGCAAAAACCGCAAGAATCACACAAAAACTGTTTATACCCATCGCCCAACACAGGTGCAAATGTTGCATGCTTAACAGATTCTTGCTTAAAACTGTCACGAAACAACAAAATAAAATTTTTAACCTGCAAACGTTCTGTCTTTTCCAGATTCATTGAATCAATCTGCCTTATCAAAGACTGTGTTGCATTTTCAAAATCGCGTTCTTTATTTTTATTCATTTTTCAATTCCGTTAATGGCCAACGTGGACGTGGTGCAACAGGTTCCGAAACTATATTGCCAACACGATAATTTTCCAATCCTGCCCATGCAATCATCGCACCGTTATCTGTACACAAATTCATTGGCGGTGCAGCAAAAATCATATTGTGTTTACTGGCTAAATTTTCCATCGCACTGCGTATCGCACTGTTTTTTGCCACGCCACCTGCCACAACTAATGTTTTTGGGGCTGTTTTCTGAACACGTTCATCATTCATTGCATTAGTTAATCTGTTAACAATACAGTCAACAACAGATGCCTGAAATGCGGCACAAAAATTATTAATATATTCATCGGTCAATGGTTGTGTTTCACGACTTAAAAACGTACGTGCCGCTGTTTTTATTCCACTAAAAGAAAAATTACATCCAGGTTTATCGCATAATGGTCTGGGGAATACAAAAGTGTGTGGATTACCAGATTGTGCCCGTTTATCTACGATTGGCCCACCAGGATAGCCCAATCCTAACATTTTTGCCACCTTGTCATATGCTTCACCGGCACTGTCATCCAGCGTCTGTCCAATTAATTCATATTTTCCAACACCACGCACCAATAATATTTGACAATGCCCACCAGATGCCAACATTAATAAATATGGAAATTCAACACCGTTTTGTGCAATGCTGCCATCTGCCAATGTTGCACACAAACGTGGAACCAATGCGTGTCCTTCCAAATGATTAACCGCAACCAATGGTTTATTCGCAGATTGTGCAATACCAGTTGCTGCCATCCAACCGACCAAAACACCGCCAATTAATCCCGGTCCTGCAGTTGCTGCGATAACATCAATATCTTGAACGGATTTGTTTGCATTTTTCAATGCATGTTGAATAACATCATCAATCGCCAATATGTGTGCACGTGCAGCCAGTTCTGGAACCACGCCACCATATTTTTGATGTTCTGGAATTTGTGAATAAATAATATGTGATAAAATATTTCTATCAGAATCCACAATTGCCGCACTGGTTTCATCGCATGATGATTCAATTCCCAAACACAGGGTAGGGCGACTACTATGAACATTACTGTCCAACATTCCCATATCCAAACGCATTAAATTTTCTGTACTCATTTTATCTTCACCAATACAAATCCAATATTGTTTTTATCTTTCATTTGTGTTGCAATATATTCCATAAAATCAACATCTGCAACACGATTAAGGCGACTTGAAGCATGTCTTAGAATGCCATTTGGCAACAAGAATCCCATATGCACAACCGCTAAACCCGTACCAATCTTATCATGAATTTTTGGATTGTCAGCAACAAACAACACAATATGACTTTCTGTTATTTTAACGGCAGCCGCATTTTGATACGGAATATATATTAAATTTACTGTTTCTGGTACAAACTTTGCATCAATATCATGTACTTTTTTCAACCACGATTGTTTATCAATTATAACTGTTCTGACAGCAGTACTGGCATATTTATCGCTAACATTTTCAACTATATCTTTATTGTTTTGCAACCAATCTGTTTCAATAAAATGATTCCGGCTTAGAAAATCTATTTTCCCATCTTTGTATCTAATTTTATTTAAGTGTTCCAGATTACCATTTGCCAGAACTGTTTCTACAAACGTTGTACAATCAAACGCATCAAATCGTATCAGCGGATCAGAATCTATTCCGGAATTTTCCCCCAATGGCGAATATGCATATTTTGCCCCCACGAAACCAGCACCAATTTGATTGGTTGTAACAGTACTGCATCCTAGCAAGACAAGCAAACATAATACTGTACGCATATTACAGATTTTCTTTTAATTTAATCCCTGTATTACATAATGACACAGCATCACGCACAGTCATTTCAGAACTGTCTGGCAATGACGCCATTTTATTAACGCATGCGACCAATAAATCAACATCTGAATCAGAACCTGTTAATATTTGTGCCGCTGATACACGTCGGTCAATTGAAGCGGCACGCCAATCCTGTAAACTGCCAGTTTCCAATGCAGAACTATGTTTTGCAAAAAAGAACACGACCAGCACTAAAATCAGCACGCCACCACCAATAAACAATTTTAGATATTTTTTAATAAAATTCATATTACTCTCCATTAATCACATTGTACCAACCACACATCATAATCAGGATGCTGTAATGGGTTAGCCCCAGGTTCATTCCTTGTCATCCAACCGCTAAACACACGCCCATCGTCGGCATCATATATTTCTAGAAAACTAAAATAATCCAACGCATCAAATGGATCAGATTGTTTGCATGTACGAACAGTTATGTTTAATTTTTCAAAAGCAATACTGTTTCCCACAGGAATTATCTTTTCAACTACCTTGCCAGCATCCTTGTTTAAGATACGAACAACGGCATTTGTTTTATTAACATATGCATTTGCCACGCATGGCAGAACAAACATCAGTAAAGATATAATAATTTTTTTCATAATGTATATATTACATTTATGAATAAACGATGTCAAATATATAGAATATAAAGCAAAAAAAATCCCACCGAAGTGGGATATTTTTTTATTTTGCATTCTTTTCTGCACTTGTTGCGGACAAATCTTCCACGATACGTGCTTTCTTGCCAGACAAGCCACGCAAAAAGAATAACTTTGCACGACGTACTTTACCAATACGAACCTTTTCAATTTTTTCAATTGCAGGGCTGTATAATGGGAATTTACGTTCTACGCCAACGCCATATGATTCACGACGTACTGTAAAGGATGCATTATTACCCATGCCACCATCACGTGCAATAACAACACCTTCAAAAACCTGAATACGGAATTTGTCACCGTCTTTAATTTTAACGTGAACTTTTACTGTATCCCCAGCCTTGAAATTTGGGATGTTTTTATCGCCCTTCAATTTAGCAACTTGGGCTGCTTCTATTTTTTTAATAATGCTCATTTTTCATTTTCCTTTATTAAATCCGGACGACGTTCTTTGGTTATTTCGTCCGATTGTTGTTTCCGCCACCGTTCTATATTGCCATGGTGACCGGACAGCAGGACTTCTGGGACACTTTGTCCACGCCATACTGACGGAGGGGTATATAATGGCCATTCAAGCCCGCCGATTTCAAAACTTTCATTTTGGGTGGTGTCATCACCACCGTGAACCACATTATCTAACAGACGAACGCAACTGTCAACAAAAACTTGCGCTGCGATTTCACCCCCAGACAGTATATAATCACCAATAGATAATTCCATTATATCGTATTGTTCAATAACACGTTCATCAATACCTTCGTATCTGCCACACAGCAGGGTGTATGTTGCATCTTGGTCAGACACAAAATCACGCACCAACCGTTGATTTAATATTTTGCCACGTGGCGAGAAATATATGATTTTTCCCTTGTTCTTAATAGAATCTAATGCATCACCAAGCACATCTGGCCGCATAACCATCCCCGCACCACCACCAAATTGTGTATCATCAACACTGCCATAGTTATTTATTGCAAAGTTGCGAATGTTAATAACATCATACGACCAAATCTTTTTTTCCAATGCACGACCAACCACGCCACCGGACAGGGTGCCTGGGAACATTTCTGGAAAAATAGTCAATATATTAAAGTGCATTTTATCTTTGTCCTTTGCATCTTTGGCACGCTTCAATCTGGCCTCTAGAAACCCCCATTCTATAACGAGCAGAAATAGGGTCATTAAGAAATTTATAAAAAGAACAAATTTTTGTCCCTTTTTTATCAGAATTTTGGTTTATAGCATATCTATATTTATCTAAAAAACTTTCTATTTTCTGAAGATTTCCGCTATATCGCAATACTCTATCAAGTTCTGCCCCGAAACAATTCTTCAAATTACCAAATGCTTTTTCAAATTTTGTTACAGAGAAAAAATTAGACAAAACAATTTGATAAAAATCTTGATAAAAACCATCATTATTTGATGTAATTTTTTCATTAAAACAATACGTTAAACAAGACCAAGCACGGGCAATATCAGGTCTAAAACAACTATTTCCTTGATCGCCTATATCTGCCCACAATTTATTACATATATCTGATAGATATTGTATTTCTTTTTGGTCTGTTATTATATCTGAATCTTTATTATCAATCGGTGCTTTTTCAGGCTGATCAGGAATCAATTCATCTGACACTTTGTTATTTTTGTACAGATTCAAAACATGTTCCAACTGTTTCCTATTAGACAAATTATATTTTATATCTTCAGGTACTACAGTCATCAAATCATCATATGCTTTTTGCAAGGCATTAAGTGAAATTATTTTCAGTCTATAATTTTTTTCAGTAAAACTATACAAATCACGAAAGGCTGTTAATTTTTTATACACATCTTCATTTGTTGTACATCTAAAAGAAACTAATTCTATGTCCAACTTTTCACAGGCAAAATAGATTCTTCTTTTATCTGCTGGTCTTTTTATCAAAATATCTTTACCTGTCATCTCATTGACTGCTGGCACTGGAATTTCATGTGTTTGTTCATAAAACAACTTTTCCAACGCTTCTGTATCAAAAAATCTAAACTTAGTATTATTTGGTATTTTGGTTTTATGTTTTTCTATTTCTTCCTTCAACTGCAAAAATTGTTTCTCTAAATTAAACACCTCTACACGCATACGCAAACTAGAAACACGAAAATCATTTAACATCTTATTCAATAGACAAAGAATTTTATTTGCCTCTGCTGAATTTATCAGTTTATACTCATCTCTTAATTGCCATAGAGATTGTGATACATTGTTATACAAATTACACAAAACACTATCAAATTCTAAGATACTACCACTATCTGACAAGATTAAATCTATTTTTCGCATTGTCATAACGTCAATCCTTTTTACACCACATCACATTTACGAAACTTGCCCGACAGGGTATCTGGAAACATTTCTGGAAAGATTGTTAGTATATTAAAGTGCATTTTATTTCTGTTTTTCGGTGCAATTATAGCATATTTTACGTGCGATTTCATAAAATTCTTGTGCATTTTGTGCGATTTTTTCTATCCCGACCAACAAATTGCGTGTTCTTATCATATGTTCCGTCGTTTTTCCAACAGGTTCCCACATCACAACATCTGGACTTTTTTTAACCCGTTGTTGTATCGGACAGTTTGGATTACATTTTTTGCAATCTATAAAGACAACACCAACCGATTTTGTTACTTTTATAGACTGCATATTTATCTCCTTTATATTGACAAGTCTGTATTATCGCATTCTATGACTTAATGCAAGTTGTTTGGTGTTAAACTTCCATTTACATCCTAAATCACACACATGTCGCACATGTTGCAAAAACATCGGACTAAGTGCACGCCCCGTTACGTTCACAGTCCCGTTTTTATGATTATAAGATATCATATCGGAACGAACAGTTGTCTTATTTCGCAACCAATGTCCCAATGCACAATTTACATTATAATGTTCACATATTACAATAGTAGTTGTTGATTTATCATTTACCACAATAATTCCTTATAGTTTATCTTACTTTATTTTTGTGTTTTCTCGCATACAGGACCTGCAAACATCATATAATACAGAACGTAGCTCGCTTATCGTCCTGTATGACAATTTCATTCCTTCCAAGGCTTTTTCAACATCCTCTCTGGGGCATTTGGCGTTTTTGTTTTGCAGGCGTGGACATCCAGACTCTGTTGGGTTAGTATCTGTAAACATGTCATAACACCTTTATAATTTTATTTTGTATATCAACATCTGCACCGATAAAAGATACCATATTACCATTATCCAGTTCAATAATATCACCAGCACCATAGTTTTGGAAACAATCTACAACACCAATCTTTGTGCCGTTACGCACAACATCAAAACCGATTAAATCTGCCTGATAAAATTCATCTTCTTTTAAATCGGGCAGGGCATCTCGTTCAATAAACAGTTCCGTACCACGTAATGTTTCAGCAGCAGTTCTGTCATTAATGCCATTAATTTTTGCAATTATAACATTGGAATTAGGTACAACACGCACGAATCTAAAATCATCATCCGCAAATTTTATGCTTTTTATTTTTAATTTTCTAAAATCGGCCGGTGTATCAGTAAATGTTTGTACACGCACTTCACCACGAATACCCTGGGGTGCAACAATTTTACCTACTAAAATATGTTTTGAATCTGTCATTTTGTTTTCTGTGGTGGTTGTCTCATTAAATTTATATATCTGATGCATGTGTCTGTATCTTCACAGTGATTAAACATATCTGCACTGGTCAAAAACACACGTCCATCCTTTGGTGCGATATTATGTACCATAAATTTCCATTTCTTAATACGTTCTGTATGCTTTTCGCACTCAAAACCGTCATACGGACATTTTGCCATTTTTTACCTTTATTTATGTTTTTGTTGCACTTGTTTTTGTGCCCATAGTGTATATCTGGAACAGTTTGCAATATCATCACATTTGTTTAACATTTTTAGACTTGTTACAAACACTAATTTAGTCTGATTCCCAGACATACAATTGACCGCTCTACGCCATTTTTCAAAATCTTCGGTCAGCTTTTTACATTCTAAACCATCATAAGGACATTTTGCCATTTTTTTACCTCATTTTAAGTTGAAAATATCTGCACAGTAAGAATTTCCTGTGCAGATATAATTATAAAAAGCAAAAATTATTCTGCAACTGTTTCTGTTGCTTCTGCAACTTCTTCAGCTGGTGCAGCTGCTTCTGCTTCGGCAGCGGCCTTGGCGGCAGCTTCTGCAGCAGCTTTTTCTTCTGCGATTTTAGCCAATTTATCAGCTTTATCTTTGATTTTCATTTGTGTTTTTTCAGATTGCAAATGTTTCTTTGTCTGAACAGGGATTGCCTTCTTTGCAACCAATCCAGCATTTGCCAAAAATTTATAAACACGATCAGATGGTTGTGCACCTTTTGCCAACCAAGCCTTTATTTCATCAATCTTCAAGATAACACGCTTGTCGCTATCTTTTGCCTGCATTGGGTCGTATTTACCAACAGTGTCCAAAACGTTGCCAGAATTACGTGCATTACGTGAATCTGTTACAACGATGTGATAGTATGGACGTTTTTTTGCACCATAACGTGCCAAACGAATAACAGTTGCCATATTTTTGCTCCTTATATTTTTTATTAACTGTTTTAACCACAAAGAAAACCGCCATCAAGGACGAAAACTCGTCGGATGATGTACCACACGCATACTGCGAACTGGTTTTATAACAATGGCAATCTTTGGGATTTGCCCTATGATTATACTTAGATTTCTCTTAAAATCAAGCAAAACTTTACATTATGTTTTCTTGTGAGGCTATTTCGTATTTTGGTTTCCCTATATTCATCCCTGATGTTTCACACAAATTATTAAACACATCATTTTGCATAAAATGTGTAATTGTCTCTTCACATGGGAATTGTGTAGTACACGTAGAATTCCATGCCGTCACCAATCCACCTGCAGATTCAACCCCATCAGAAATATCGTCTGCTGTCATAATTTTGTCTGCGAACTGTGCTGCTTTACCAGAAAATGGTGCTGTCGCTTCTTTTAAATGTTTTATTGTCTCAAGAGTCTTTTTAGAAACAGAAGAAATTCTTTGTGTGATTCTTTGCAACCTTGCAGAACGACCAATAACACTAGTTGTAGTTGCAATATTTTTTGCACCACGAAGACTTTTTATTTTGTCCGCAACAGTTACTATTTTGCCTGCATTTCCAGCATGTGTACCTAATGACATAAGAACACCAACAAACATTGCTACTTCACTGACAGTTTTCATAGATTCCCAATTACTGGTTTCTACCATCTGTGCAGCCGCATCTATGCAAATTGGTGCCGTTGTACCTTCTATAACAGGGAACAGACGTTCCAGCAAATACATCGCTACATCTGCATCTGAGTCTTCCATTTTGCTGGGGTATTGCAACATTGCAACGATTAGATTTTGAATTGATTCTGTTGCACATTTTTCGCAATCCTCAATAAAAACAGTTTCCATATTTTCGTTTATTGTTAATTGTGTTTGACATTCTTTTAACAAACATTTGTTTGCACCAATTAATGCAGCAGCAAATCCAGTGTCTATCTGATGATCAGATATACTGTGTCCAACGTCTGCAACCAGTGTTAACACACCACCAATCGCAGCAACAACACCAACCACAGATGCACCACCACTTACAGGTAATGTTACCACACCTAAAACAAACAGTGTGCCTGCACCTGCATAATGTTGTACTTTTTCAATTTTTGCTTGTTTTTGGCTGTCCAACATCAGGCAACCGCCAGCATTTTCATCCCATTGTGTATTAACACCATATGTCTCAGATAACACAACACACATTTCTTGTGTAAACCCAGCACAAACACCTTGGGTTGTTATGCTGCCACCTTGGGCATGGCATACCAGTCCAGAACGTCCTGCTGCAGCCGTTGTTTTATTGTGTTCCAACATATCATCAAAGATAAAATCTATTGTACTTGCTTTAACATCGTCTGAAAATCCATCTTTGTACTTTACAGTGCAATGCAATAAATCATCCGAACCCATTCCACCATCGGAATAATATACGGGCCGACTAAGGCATTTAAAAGAATCAACAACCAATCCCGCCAATCCCAATTTCAGAATTACATAATCTTCTAAAAACATCTCTACATCTGGATTATTAACTATCTGCATATTTGCGAATACGTTTGGATCAATAATTTCATGACCGTTATATACAAAGCCCTTTGGCTCGCTTGTAATATAATTATTGGATATTTCACAATATGGTTCTTTTATTGCACCAGACGAACAACCATTTTGACATTTACACGATGCCCTCATTGCAAATTGTGCCAAATCTTGGTTTAGTTTACTTTCATTCAACTTTCCGTCACAACGACCTATGCCGTTATATAACATGCTGCCGCCATTTAAGATGCACACAGCATACGCAATTGACGAATTTACATTTGCAGACTTAGAATCCTGCATATCGTCAAACCAGAAAACATGTTTTGCACCACTGCTGTCTGTTACAGTATACGTATCATCGCCAACAGTTTTATTTGTATACTCGCCAAAGACAATATTTTCATCATTTAACGCCAGTCGTATTAATTGCTGTGCAATTCTGGGTTGAACCTGAACAGAATCCTTAAACAATTCACATTCGCCTGACACACCAATATCACGACATGGATCACCAGCAGCCCAAGCAACACAGGGCAAAACCAATTGCAATCCGACACACAAACAACATATCTTGAAAAAAATTTTTATTGCTTTTAATTGCATATCGGATGTCCTTCTAATGTTTCTAGGTCTTCATAACGTGTCAATAAATCTACACCCTGATCAGCCTTTGCAATTGCGATATTACAATTGCTTATTATTTCATCTAATATTTGTTTAACTTCTTTGTATGTTGCATCTGCCTTGGACACGACCGCACTTTTGTTGCCACCATTAATCGCAAAATTAGCGGCGATACTTGCCACTGCAGCCGTTGCAACAACTGCGGCAGATGTTTTAATCTTATTGTCAATTGCTTCTTTGTCAGCAGTCCATTCTGCCGCATCTTCGCTGTTTTCATCCGTCAATGCACGTGATAGCGATGTAAACGCACCATCTGTTTTTCCCAACGAAACATCATCATATAACCCAGTCGTTGCAGAATCCAACACCAATTCAGATTCAATCCCAGGAGCAACACCCAATGCTTCTTTGCGTGCCTTTAAATCAGATGCTAATGTTTTATATTCAGAAATTAATGGCATTAATTCATTACCACCGGGCAACTCAATATCTTTTTCGCCACCCTTATAATATTTTCCATCTGCATAACTGCATGTAAACGTTGCCAAATATGCACGCATTGCTTGCTCTGCATCTTCCATAACTTGTTTTTCTGACAATGCAGATGCTAATTCCATACCGCCAATTCCCATTGTGCCAATTGCCGCAGCCCCCAACATCTTATTTGCCAAAGATTGCTCACGTTCACGTGCAGCGTTTAATTCCTCTCTTTTTGCCTGAATTTGTTTTTCTTCGGATTGTTCATAAGAATCTATATCATTTACAGCATCAACTAACTTTGCATACAGTTCACGACGTTGTGGATCGCTTGAATTTTCCCAATTAATCTTTTCTAGCAACCCTTTTAGATATTTAACATTTTGGAATATCACAGGGGAATTATCCCCATTTTTGATATTTTGTCTTTTTCTAGATTGTCTTAACAGACGCTGAACATCAGGCGATGGTGCAGACGCAGCAAACACATCTGTACAGACCGTACAGACGCACAAACAGATTGATAAAAACGATATTATCTTACGCAACATCTCTCTTTCGTAGTATTATATCAAAAAATCATCATCTGGTACAAGGGCAAAATATTCATTGGACATTTATAAACGATTTATATAAAATACAGACCAATGCGGGCGTGGTATAATGGCAGCACGTCAGCTTCCCAAGCTGAAGACGAGGGTTCGATTCCCTTCGCCCGCACCAAGAATTCAACCGGCCTTGTGCCGGTTTAATTATTGGCAATGCGGCGATGGAATTGAACCCGGCGAAAGGGTTCGGAACGCAGCGTCAGCGAAGTGAAAGGGACCCAACAAAATCACCAAGAACGCAGAGATTGGCATGATTTTGTATGGGAATTATACATTCCCTTCGCCCGCACCAAGAATATAGCCGACCCTTGTGGTCGGATTTATTTTTGATTTTCGGACACTATCTGATTGACGTGTTTTTGAATATCAATCAATGCATTTTCAAACTCAAACGCCTTTGTTACTGGGCATGTTCTATTTGTGGTGGCACATAACGAACATTGCGTCCAATCACCCGACTGTAATGCAACACACTTTTTCTTGGCCTTTGTTGCAATAGCTTCATGTTTGGTAAATTTAGTCAAAAATAAATCACAGTCATTTGCTTTCAATTCCATCAAGAATCTGAATGTTGGACATATCCGTTTTGCTAATTGTCTATCCTGTGTATATTCTTTGCCACGTATAGAGTTTTTTTGATATATCTCTGTTTTATGTTTTTCGGTATATTCACGTTGTCGTTGCAGTATCTGCGCTCTATTGCGTTGACGATAATCTCGACATTTTCTTAAGAATTCTGTTTTGTTTTCTAAATAATATGCGTGTGATTTAGTATTATAATGCTCTTTATTTTTTTGATATGCACGTTTTTTTCGTTCAGATACAATTTCCGCATTATTTTTACGATATTCCGCCCAGTATTGTTTTAAATGTTCTGCGTTTTGTTGACGCCAGCGCGCAAAATAAGTCAACCTTTCAGTGCGATGCAGTATATAATTTTGCCTTATACGCTCAAGGATTCTTGTTTTATTTTCTAAATAGTATTCACGTTTTTGTGCGTGTATTCTGTCTTTAAACTTTTGATGATATTCATGATGGTATTTTTGTTCTGCTTGTTTTTGTGCAGCTTTCTGTTTATTTTTTATTTCTGTTACTTTTGCAATTATTGCATCTGCTGAACATGTTAATTCTGGCGTACATTTTTTTATTAACGAATTCAAGTAACCTATACGTTCACTTGTAATTCTAAAAGGCAATACACATGACAACAATTCACACAAATTATCATCAATATGTTTGGCACCGGACATAACATCCATAAATTGTTCGGGGGTAAAAACATCTTGTAAAGATTCTGATTCTATAAATTCTTCCAATGTTTTTGGTTTACTGGAATCAAATAAATACCATTCAACAAATATATCTGACAACGACTGTACCGATGACGCAACAGAATCAACATGCCTCCATACAACCGACAGACCCTCATTATATACTTCAGAAGTACATCCATATAAACTTGTTTCTTCTGACAAAAAATCATCTGAACTAAATTCCATTTTATTATCTTACCTTTAACATCAATTCTTTTACAACATCAAGCATGGGGCGGTCATTAACAGGTGTGCTGTATTTATAATTTAATATTGCATTATGTTTATTATCGATTTCCAAACAATGGCCATCTGTTATGTGGGGGCGACCATTCGGAACAACTTGTCCCAGATTATTTTTTGCGGCACGCCCAATTTTGTTAATATGTGCCCCTAAATCATAATATACAGATACGCCACGCACATACGGTACCCACAGTGCTAAACTGCCATCATCACGAATATCAACATCCAAACCAGTGGCACGCAATTCGTCTATAAGATGCATAAATGTTGCATAAGATTTTGTATCATTTAAACCAACCAAAGAAATACGTACCGCTGGGGCCAAATAATCACTGCGAACAACGTCATTTAAAATACGAACAACTGCATTGTTGTTATTATGAAATGCATCGACAGAAATATCCATAGACATCATCTTGTCCTGTCTGTATGCAACATTGGCAAAGTCGCGTAAAATACGGTGGCGTAATTCTTCGTTCATGCCCCACACGCCATTTGTTTTGACAAATGGAACCATGCCGTACGATGCAGCGATTTCTAAACATTGTGGTATATATTCCGCTCTTTTATGGAAATAGGGTGCCATCGCTTCGCCACCGGTAAAAACCATGTGTTCCCACTTTGGCAACGGCATATCGTTAAACCCAGCAATATATTTTTCAACGTATTTCAGCGGCATAATATCTGGTGCAACATCGGGACTACTGTTTTCGCAACAGTGTGCACAACGCAAATTGCACCAATTTGTGTTTTTTATTGCAAAACTAATTTTATTACAACCATCTGTCATCAATACAAACTCCTTTAATCACACCACACAATAGATATAGTGCAAAACGGCCATGTTTCAATGTGATGTTAATTTAATGGATGTTAAATTATTCTGCGTTAACAGGGATTTGTAGTACCTGTTTTGGATAAATCAAATCAGGGTTTTAATATTGTTTCTGTCTGCAATAATACTAAATAAAACGCCATAAAATATGGCGTTTTTATTTTTTAAATATTCTGTTTTTCTTTCATTTTGCTCATAATCTCTGCATTTCTTATTTGTGCTTCTTCATGTTCTTTCCGTTTTTGTTTTTTGACATAATGTTGACTATTTATCAAATCCACAATTTGCTTTCTGCCACGCACAGATTTAACTGTTGCTATTCCTTCAAAATTGCCAGTTTCTGGATTTACAAAAAACGCATTAACAATTTTTGCTTCTGGGTTGTTATCAAAAAAGAACAGCATTCTTCCGTGCTTTGAAGCAAATTCTGCAATTTGACCACATTCATCAATTAATCCAGCAACAATAGCATTTTTATCTGTTGGGATATCAACTCTGCGAATTTGTACTATATCTGAATCAGAAACTAGTTTTTTTAACAAATTTATTTCTGGCATTTCAGCAGATTCCTCTGCTTTTTCATCGTTTTCTTGTGCGATACGCTTTGCTTCTTCTTTTGCTTTAAGAGCCATCGCTCGTTTTTGTTCTTCTATTTTTGTGTTTGCTTCTTTTAAAGCAGTAGCAGCTTTTTTTAAACCAGTAGCTGCTTCTTTTAAACCAGTATATGCAAGTGCACCAGCAACAAGTGGTGTAGCAACAACTAGAACCGTAACGGTTCTGGTAAGGGCCAATGCACCCCCTCTGTTTTGTAGACGGAAAACATCAGCGAATATATCTATTTTTCGTTCCGCACGTCTTAATTTGTCCATTTTACGACCCGCTTCACCCCAAGAATCATATGCTTTCTTTAATTTGTCTGCAAGGTCAGCTCTTTCTTTTTCCGACAATTCAGCTGTTGATCTGCTTTCTAATTCTTTTACTTCTTTGTTTTTTAGATATTTATTCAAGGCCAGAACCCCATGTGCAATCATAGTCATTTGCAATCCCTTTGTTTTTTAAAAATAACCGCTCCAAGAAAGAGCGGTCGGGGAGTTCTCAAATCACCTTGTTATTGATTCCGCTGGTCTTCGGATAATTCCTATTTTATAACCAACAGCTCCCCGACATGGTGTCAGGGATGATAGCAGTGCAAAAACACCGACAACATCAGATTACGATGCTTTCGCACCGAACAAGGTGGGCTTGAGATTGCCCCGAACCCAATCTCTTGGATTCAAGCCATAGTATACAATAAACAGCTAATAAAATCAATATATTATAAACTTTGTTTTAACCGCTATAATTACTAATTTTATACAGCGGATAAGGGAACTTATTTCGTCCTGCGGTTTATATCACGAATACTGCAGTGCTGCCAGGTTTTGAAACGGGCGATATTACGTTTTTTCTTTTTGCGTTTCTTTTTTACAACAGGTTGTATAACGACAGGTTGCACAAACTCCAATTTTATTTGGGTTGTAATTTTGTATTCCACATCAAACAATTCATCAAAAAACTGATTCCCTTTTATTTCGTTACAATGTGCATGCATTGGCACCATATTAGAAATATCATCGCTGCCACCTTTGCTTTCTGGTACGATATGATCCCATGTAAAATCTTGGGTTGATGTAATTGGCTGATTACATGCGGGACAAACCGGATATTGTCCATGTGCAATTAACATACAATACAACTGTTTTACTTGTTTGCGATCAAGTTTATCTGCAACCAACGATAACGTTTTTAACAAATTTATTACATCATCTGAACACATAATTATATACCATTAATTGGAATTTGTAATACCTGTTTTGGATAAATCAAATCAGGGTTTTTAATATTGTTTCTGTCTGCAATAATGCTGAACAAAACGCCACGACGCATAAAGTTACGTGCAATAATCCACAAACAATCACCACGACGAACAGTATAATATGTATCATCATCACCGGTCATTTCTGGCATAATAAATTTATGATTGATTGTACCAATTGTATGCCCATCGCCATCATGCATACGCACAGTTAATGAATATTCTTTACCTGGTTCCAATTCACCAACATCGGCCCCAAGACCAAAATGCCTATAATCAGAAACACGTGCAAATCCGACATATTTATCATCCAAACTTAATGAAACACGCAATCTGGGCATACCATCCCCAGTAACAACAATACGACCAGAATCCAGATAATCTATTTTAGAAACAGTTAAATCATTATTTTGTAAGACAGACGGATTTTGTAACAATGTACTGCCATCTTTTGTCATCAGCAAAGACACAGAATTTTCTGGGCCGTATTCAGAAATATATAAAAATACTTTTTCGGACGATTTTACTTCTGGTTCCGTTCCAACCAATGCAATCGTATAATTACCAGGTTGCCATGCATTTTGTGGGCTGTAAACAAATTCACCATCCGCATTTGTACGTTCTGTTGCAACAATGCGACCATTTACCATAATTGATATATTTTGATTTGCTGTCCAGCGTCCTGCAATAATAATATCACCATCTTTTTCAATACGAACAATATCAAATTCTGGAACATTTATTTCCTTTTTTTGTTCAACAAATGGTATTTCTGGGACCAAAACAATACGTGGTTGACTTGTTGTGCGAACAAACATAGTCCATACAGCAATAAAAACAACTATGAACGCACACAAAATAGGGAACCAATAATTACGTAACACAGTATATTGTTTGATTGCCTTTTTTTCAGACTTTGTCTTAGACTCTTTATCTTTGGCATTATTTTTTGTAAACATATTAAAGGTTTTCAAGAAACTGCGTGTATAAGCACGACGATTTTCCAACCAATCATTTTGTTTAGATATTGCACTATTAATCAAATCGTCTGTTGAAACCTTGGTTTTTCCTATATTTACCTTGTTGTTTTTTGCCATTATTAAATCTCCAATATATTTATGGACAAAGTATTCCAAATAATATTTCTTTGTCAATTTATTTATGATATAATAGACCAGAAAAACAAGGAAAAATCATGAAAAGAATTGGAGTAATGACAACAGGTGGTGATTGCAGCGGATTAAACACCGCAATTCAACGAATTATTCGTGGTGCATCACTGCGAAAATGGGCGGTTTATGGAATTTTAGATGGCACAGATGGACTGTGCGTAACACCGCCTGCGGCTGTAAAATTAAATGATTTGATGATTCCGATTGAAAATGCACGTCTGGCGGGCAGCTTTTTACACAATGGACATGCCAACGCATTAAACTTTGAAACTGCGATTGAGCGTGGAAAAACCGCTGCATTTAATAAACAATTACATAAATCTTTATCAGAATTAAAACTGGATGCATTGATATTAATTGGCGGCAATGGCAGTATATCGTTGGCATGGGCAAATCGTGAAATCTATCGTGATTTACAACTGATTTGCATCCCAAAGACAATTGATATGGATATACCATTAACAGATAAAACAATCGGATTTGATACAGCAGTTCAACAATTAACATCATATTGTGATCAGTTAATGTTGACTGCACGCAGTCATCATCGCTGGTTTGTTGTACAAAGTATGGGGCGTGATTGCGGTAATCTGGCACTAAATGCCGGTGTTGCAACTGGTGCATCTGCAATATTAATTCCAGAAATTAAATTTGACGTTAACGCATTGGTTGAACATATAAAGAATCAGCCAACAGATTATGGAATCATCATTGTATCCGAAGGCATATCATTACGTGGACACTCTGGACGTCCAGCAGATATGATTTCACGCAAATTAACAGCTGCAGGTATTGTAAACAGAACTGCATTCCCAGAACATACCCAACGGGCAGGGGACACCACCGCCACCGACAGAATACTGGCAACACGTTTTGCAGATTGTGCATTACATGCAATTGAAAATGGCGAAACAAATGTAATGACTGTTTTGTCTGATGATAATGTTTATACCGTATCATTATCTGATTTTGTTGATTCAGGCGAAGTAGTACATGATCCAAAAATCCCAGATTTAATGACATCAAACGCATACGTATCACCAGATAACCCACTACTGGATGTTGCATATAATATGGGAATTTATATTGGCGAACAGAAATAAAAAACACCGCCAATTGGCGGTATTTTTATTTGGTATGTTCTTGCATTATTTCTTGAAAGTTTTTTTCAATTATACACTTATACTGGCGACATAAATTTAACGATTGAGTATTCTTTTCTATTTCTCCTGGTTTTATTTTTTGACATGGTCTGCCAGTTAAACGACATTTTGCTTTCCCGCTGGCGGAAGTTGTGTACAACCCCTTAAACGAATTTTGCACTGGTTTTTGTTCGCTTTGAGAAACCATAATGGTTGCAGAAGGAGGAATTTTACCCCCAGTACTTTCTACAACATACTTAGGTTTTTGTTCGCTTTGAGAAACCATAATAGTTGCAGAAGGCGGAATCTTACCCCCAGTACTTTCTGTAACATACTTAATCAAATCTGCGACCGTCATCAAAGAAATTCGCAACGACATATCGTCAGGAATATAGATACCAAATGTTTTTTCTAATTCCATATACAATTCAACCATATCTAAACTGTCAAGATATAAGTCTTCTACAAGAGTTTTATTGTCATCAGGCTTAACCCCAAACCTGTCAGTTAAAATTTGTTTTACCTGATCCCCAATTGCATTATTTATCTCATCAATTTTTATATTATTAGTCATTCTGTACCTTTTTTTTTAGCAAAATAGACCAAAAAACACAAAAAATCAAGAAAATACCGCCAATTGGCGGTGTTTTTATTTGGTTTTCTGTGCCAAGCGTTGAAAGTTTCTTTCAATTATACAACCACGACGATGACATAAATTGTATTTTCTGTTAACATTTTGTTTAACAGCATCTGTTGTTAATTGATTACAAGGTTTACCTGTGATACAACAATATGGTTTATTTGCAAAAATGCCATATAAACCTGCAACTGGCATCAATCCATTTGATTCTTTTGCCTGTTTTGCAACAGCACAACTTTCAACTTTACGCACCAAATCAGCAAATGTCATCCCAGATGTCATATGATAGTTTTTTATAAATTCGTCTGGCAAAGATATACCCAAACTGTTTTCCAAGGTAAACACTAAATCAGCGATATCCAATTCGTCTAATTTTAAATCGGATGCCAGTGTCATGTTTCCTTTGACCTGGTTTATATCAAAGTCACGCTCTAAGATTTGTTTAATTGTATTTTCAATATTCATATATAAATCTCCTATCTGGTTTTGGAACTTTTGGATAATTTATTTTGTTTTTGTGCCAATACAATCAATTTTACCAATCGTTCAACAGTTAAAAATGGTAATTGCATTTCTGAAACATGGATAGACAGATTGGTTAAATTAAACTGTTTTTCAAGTTCAATAAACAAGAAGGTCAATTCCAGCGAATCCATTTCCAAATCATACATTAACTTGGTGTTGGGACGCAATTCTGTGGTATTAGTACAGAACTTGCGTAAAATCGCACATGTTTTATTGTATAATTGTTGTTCTTGTTTGTTCATAGTATACCTTTACTTGGGCTGTAATACTAGCATACAAAAAACAATTGTCAAAAAAAAAATCCCCCAAATCGGGGGATTTTTGTAGATGCATTATTATGTTTATTTCTTTTCAGAAAAGTCTGCATCAACGGTTCCGTCATCGTTCTTTTTCTGTTCGGATTCACCTGATGCGGCTTGTTCTGCCTGGGCGGCTTTATAGACTGCTTCGCCCAATTTCATGGCTTTCTCAGACAAAGCATCTGTTTTTTCTTTCAAAGAAGCCGCTGTTGCATCAGCCTTGGCCAGTTCGTCTGCCAATTCTTTTTTTGCTTCTTCAATAGATTTCTTTTCGTCTTCGCTGATTTTGTCGCCATGTTCTTTTAATGACTTTTCAATACTGAAAATCGCTGTTTCCGCAGTATTTTTTGCCTCGGCCAGTTCACGTTTCAATTTATCTGCTTCGGCATTTGCTGCTGCTTCATCAACCATGCGTTTGATTTCATCTTCAGACAGACCGCCATCAGATTTAATTGAAATCGCCTGTTCTTTGCCAGTACCTTTATCTTTTGCAGAAACATGTACAATACCATTTGCATCAATATCAAAAGATACTTCAATCTGTGGCATACCACGTGGGGCAGGTGCAATACCTTCCAGATTAAACTGACCCAACAATTTGTTATCCGCAGCCATATCACGTTCACCTTGGAATACACGAATTGTAACAGCGGACTGATTGTCTTCGGCTGTACTGAAAACCTGAGATTTCTTGGTTGGAATTGTTGTATTTCTGTCAATCAAGCGTGTAAATACACCACCCAATGTCTCAATTCCCAATGACAATGGCGTAACATCCAACAACAAGACATCTTTAACATCGCCCTTTAATACGCCACCCTGGATTGCAGCACCCATACCAACAACTTCATCTGGGTTTACACCCTTGTGTGGTTCACGACCAAAGAATTCTTTTACTGTTTCTGCAACTTTTGGCATACGTGTTTGACCGCCAACCAGGATAACTTCGTTAATTTGTGATTTTTCCAAACCTGCATCTTTTAATGCTTTTTTGCATGGTTCAATTGTGCGTTCAATCAAATCTGCAACCAAAGATTCCAATTTTGCACGTGTCAACGTTGTATTAAAGTGTTTTGGCCCAGTTGCATCTGCTGTTAAATATGGCAAATTGATATCTGTTGATGTCTTTGATGACAATTCAATTTTTGCCTTTTCTGCAGCCTCTTTCAAGCGTTGCAACGCCAATTTATCGCTAGACAAATCAATGCCTGTCTGTGCCTTGAATTCAGCCATCAGGTGTTCCAAAATGCGTGCATCAAAGTCAGAACCACCCAGTGCAGTATCGCCATTTGTTGATTTTACTTCAAATACACCATCTACGATTTCCAAGATAGAAACGTCAAATGTACCACCGCCCAAGTCATAAACAGCAATCGTGCCATCTTTACCCTTGTCCAAGCCATATGCCAATGCAGCAGCTGTTGGTTCATTCACAATACGCAACACATTCAAGCCAGCAATACGACCTGCGTCTTTTGTTGCCTGACGCTGAGAATCATTAAAATATGCAGGAACTGTAATAACAGCATCGGTTACTGTTTCACCCAGATAACTTTCTGCATCTTTTTTCAATTTTGCTAAAATCATTGCTGAAATCTGTGATGGAGCATATTTCTTGCCATCCATTTCAACCCATGCATCACCGTTTTCGCCTGAAACAATTTTGTATGGAACACGTGCTGCGATTTCTTTGACTTCAGGGCTATCAAAACGTAATCCCATCAAACGTTTAATTTCATAAATTGTATTTTCAGGATTTGTTACAGCCTGATTTTTTGCGGTAATACCAACCAATTGTTCACCACTGTTTGTTAATGCAACAACAGACGGTGTTGTACGTTGACCTTCGGAATTTTCAATGATTTTTGGTTCTGTTCCGTCCATGAATGCCATGGCAGAATTAGTTGTACCTAAATCAATACCCAATACTTTTCCCATATTTTCACTCCTTAAATTTTTTCGCTTACCCACCATATAGTTATGCAAAAAATGTTTTCAAGGGGCAACAGACATATTTTCTTAAATAAAAAACCGCCCCGACGGGACGGTTGATTGTACAAATTCGTACATTATTATTTTGCTGCCATTGCAGCGGCTTTTTTATCATCTTCTTCGGCAGGCATTTTACCACCAATTGTTGCAAATGCCAATTCTGCCTGATGCAATCCCAGTTCAACACCATTTGGTAAAACCAAATCTGAACCATGAACAACATCACCGATTGTTAAATTTGCCAAATCAATAATAATTTTTTCTGGCATAACATCAACCAAACCACGCAATGCAACCTTACGTACTGCAAAGTTCAATGTACCACCCAATTTCAAGCCTTTTGATGTTTCTGCGTTAATAACTTCAACAGGAACAACAACATTAACTGGTTTTTTAACGTCAATGCGCTTAAAATCTACGTGAATTGGTGCATCAGACACTGGATGATATTGAATATCCATCAACATTGCATCTTCTGTACCAGCGGTTGTTTTAATTTGGAATAATTTTGTCCGCAAACTTGGTGTGTTCAGCAACATCCCGAATTCATGACCATTCAGTTCAATTGCAACAGGGGCTTTCTTTTCCCCATAAATAACAGCAGGGATGTTTTTGTTATTGCGGATGCTGCGTGCGGCCCCCTTGCCAGCAACGTTGCGAATTTCTGCATTTATATTAATTGCCATTTTTTTATCCTTTTATAGCATTTTGTTAACATTTCACAGCCTCCAAGGGTGCTGTGCGGGGCATATTATTACTTAAAAAAATGGAAAAATCAAGGATTTTATTGGTTAAATCTTTTGTAAAATCAAAAATCTGGCACGACCATAATATTTATCACGCAAAACACACCATTTATTAGTATCCGGATTCATTTCGTGTCCAGTTTCTTGTTCCCATACCAACACAGTACCAGTTTTTGCTGTTTTAGTTAATTTATGAACAAATACACCACCAAATCCAGAATCTGCATATGGCGGATCAACAAAAATCAAATCTGCCATTTTGCCATATTCTGCAACAGACTGTATTGCATCGGCCTGTCTAATTGTGGCACATTCGCCAAGGATTTTTAGATTATCACTGACTGTTTTAATTGATGTTGGATTAATATCCGTAAAAATAACATTTGCATTTTGATATCTAGACAAACATTCCAGACCAAACGCCCCAGAACCTGCAAATGCATCCCAAACAATAAAATCTTGTTCTGTATCAACAATACCAGATTCCAGCATATTAAACAATGCAATCCTGGCCCGATTTTGTGTTGGTCGTGCATTCGGTGGCAATCGCAATTTGCGGCCACGATGTTTTCCAGAAATAATTTGCAATTTTGAATACATACTATAAAGTATAAAGCATGAATTTTATGAATCAAGCCATTGTTTTAGCAAAAAAAGCATTTGAACACGATGATGTGCCAATTGGTGCCATCATTGTTCACAATGGCAAAATTATTGCACGTGGCGAAAACCAGGTACAAATGCGTAAAAATCCAACATTACACGCAGAAATTGTTGCGATTAATCGTGCGTGTAAAAAACTGGGGACGAAATTTTTGGACGATTGTGATATTTATGTATCTTTGGAACCATGTGCGATGTGTGCAACTGCAATATCATTTGCACGCATAAACAATATTTATTTTGCGGCCACAGATGAAAAGGGCGGGGGAATTACATCAAATGCCCGCATATATGAAACAGATAAACACCTATGGAAGCCAAAAGTATACCAAGTTCCAGAATACGCAGATGAATCTGCACGATTATTAAAAGATTTTTTCCAAAAACAACGAAATAAAAAAAAGGACGTAAAATGCAAAAAGAAACAACACACTATTTTATGATAGACAAAGATTCTTTCGACAATGGTACCGCAGAAAGATGTTCAGTAATATCATTAGATGCAACATCTGAAAATCCTTTTCGTACAGCAATTTTTCACACAAGATACAAAGCAAACCCATGGGGCTTTGGCTCTATTATCAAAAAGAACGACTATAATAACTGGGTAAGAACTCTCAAATACAATGAACATAATTATGATTATGTCGTTGTTTTGGAAAAAGGTACTAATAAGTTAGTTGTTTATGGCAACAAAACGGGTGAGCGCACTATTAATAGTCCAATTAAAGCAGAACGTGGCGATTATTTGTTGTTACACACAAAACATAATGCCATTATTCATAATGTGACCCGTGCAAAGATGAAATTTGAAATACAAAAAATGCTGATAAACTTTAAAGAAAAATAATATTATCACACCAACGAATTACCAGTCATGTCACTTGGTTTTTTTATCCCTAAGATTTTCAAAATTGTTGGTGCAATATCTGCCAATCCGCCATCTTGGACAGAATTAATGCCACCACCAACAACAATAAAGTTCACAGGATTTGTTGTATGTGCTGTCCATGGTACACCAGTATTTACATCCGTCATCTGTTCTGCATTTCCATGATCTGCTGTCAACAATACAACGCCACCTAAATTTAATACAGCCGGCACTAATCGTGCCAACTGTTTATCCAACGTTTCCATTGCACAGATTGTTGCATCAATATTACCGGTGTGTCCAACCATATCGCCATTGGCATAATTTAATATAACAACATCAAAATCAGATAATACTGGTAACAACGCATCTGTTATTTCAACAGCTGACATTTCTGGTTTTAAATCAAACGTTGCGACATCCGGGGATGGAATTAGAATCTTTGTTTCGCCAACAAAGTCTATATTCCGTTCTGCATCAAAAAAATAAGTTACATGATTATATTTTTCTGTTTCAGAAATACGCAACTGTCGCAAATTATTTTTTGCCAACACATCACCCAACGTATTTTCAATTACTTCGTCAGCCAGCAGTGCAGGGCACAAATCATTTAATCCTTCGCCATACTGGGAAAAGCATAGAATTTCTGCCCCTGTTGTAACGATTTCACGCATTATCTGTCTGGCCCGATCACTGCGATAATTTCCAAATATAAAACCATCCTTGTTTGTAATTGGAACATCGCCCTGAATTACTGTTGGTTTAATAAATTCATCTGTTTCGCCACGTGCATATGCCCCCATCAATGCGGCATCAATATCTGGGGCAACGATATCAGATTTTGCCAATGCAATTGCATTAAATGCCAACTGTGTACGTTCTGTATTATTATTTCGGTCCATTGTATAATACCGACCAGACAACGTACCAAAAAACACCTTTTTTGATGCGAATTCATCTGCAAGTTTTTTACCGATAAAATCTGTGTATTGTTTCGCAGATTGTGGCGGTGTATCACGTCCATCTGCAATAAAATGCAAACACACACGCAATCCAGACTTTATAACATTTTGCACAATAACGACAATATCATTTATATCAGAATGCACACGTCCATCTGACATCAAACCTGCGACATGTACGATACCACCACTTAACTTAACATTATTTATAAATTTTTGTAACGGCAGATTTTTATCCCAATTTTCCAATTGAAAACGACGTAAAAATTGATTTACAACACGTCCAGAACCGATTGTAATATGTCCTACTTCTGAATTTCCCATAACACCATCTGGCAAACCAACAGATATACCACTGGCGTTTAATACAGAATGAGGATATTCTTTTAGTAATTTATTAAAAAAAGGCATCTTTGCCTGTACCACAGCATTATTCTGCACATTGTCATTGATTCCAACCCCATCCAAAATACACAGCACCAATGGTTTTATCATTTATAAATCCTTTTTCTACATCTTACACGATATGGTATCACAACTGTTTTTTAATTGCAAAACTAAAAGAAAACTTGTATAAGAACATTAGGAACATTCTCTTATATTTACAAAGGAATAAAACATGAGTGGCAAACCATTTTTACCATCAACAATTGACGAGCATATTGGTCAACGCATTCAATTACGTCGTGTTATGATGGGACTATCTCAAAAAGATTTGGCTGGAACATGCGGTGTTACATTTCAACAGATTCAGAAATACGAATCTGCGGGCAATCGCATATCTGCATCACGCTTATTTGAAATCAGCGTTGCCTTGCAAACACCTGTTTCATTTTTCTTTTATGGTCTGCCTGGATATATTGATCACGAAACCCGCAGTGGTCGTTTACCAAAAAATTATGTATCTAATCAATCCATGGACGACCCATTATCCAAGAACGAATCATTGGAAATAATTAATTTATACTGGAAATTACCCAGTGACAAGCAACGTGCTGCGATTATGGGCATGTTAAAAGCATTAAACGGTCAAGAATAAAGGAAATAAAAAATGCCCGCAACGGGCATTTATTTGTGGTGGGGATAGTGGGACTTGAACCCACACGATCGCAATGATCAAAGGATTTTAAGTCCTCAGCGTCTACCATTCCGCCATATCCCCGACGTGTGTAATAACGCCTAGATATTATCAATATGATTTAACATATGCAAGCAAAAAATATTACATTAATTAATATTTACTTAAATCTATCAAGGAATTACTACTATATACAATAACGTATAAAACAAAAATAATTAGCATATAATGTTGGTGGAGCTGATGGGACTCAAACCCACGACCTCTACGATGCGAACGTAGCGCTCTATCAACTGAGCTACAACCCCATAATACAATGGTGGGCGTAAGAAGACTCGAACTTCCAAGGTATTGCTACCACTAGTACCTGAAACTAGCGCGTCTACCAATTCCGCCATACGCCCATAAAGCGAACATGATATTAATCTATAAAACCCTTAATTGCAACAAGAAAAAATTATTTTTATTGTAATTTTAGCACACAAACAGTTATTATTCACTTGCACTAAAATTCATAATTTTGCTAAAATTTCATCAGAGATGAAGAAAATTCTTGTATTTATTATTAACACATTGATTTGCGTTGGCGTTGTTGACGCTGCTGTTCGTGATGGGAACAGCACATCACGCACACGTCCAAATCGTGCAACCCAATCACGTGTTGCAACAACTGTTCTGCCATCAAAACCACGAACATCTGTAATTTCTGCACGTGGTAACACTGCAAAAAATCCACGCAGTGCGACACAAACCAGACCGGGTATTCAATCACGAAACACAACCAGTTCTACAAAACGCAATGTTATATCACGTGCTGCAACCACCGCCCCCAGCATGTCTGAAACACGCACTGGTGCAGAATACGAAAATTGTAAAAAGACATATTTTTCATGTATGGATCAGTTTTGCACATTAAAAAACGATGATTATCGTCGTTGTTCTTGTAACGATCGTGTATTTGATTTGATTGAACAGCGTAAAACACTTGAAGATGCAAATGAACAATTAACTGCATTTACAGAAACCTTGGACGTTGTTGGCATGACGGCTGCCCAGGCATCTGCGATGAAAAATGCATCCGAAGGGGAAAATGCATTAACATCTGACAAATCTGCATCCAAGGCATTATTACAGGCAATCATGAATTCAATTCGTGGCAAGGACACAAATGTTGGTGGTAAATATTCTGATTTAAACAGTATTAATATGTCTTTTGACACTGCCAATGCATTTGGCACATCTGATGCAGGTCAGGCAATTGCCGCCTATAACGGATTGGCGTTATATAATGCAGTATACCCACAATGTCGTCAGGCTGTAAAAAACGATTGTACCGACGCATCATTACAGCGTGCAATTACTGCATATTTAATGGCTGTTGAACAAGACTGTAATACCGTCCAGACGGCCATTGAAACAACACAGAAACAATTGAAATCTGCCGTTCGTGAAGGCAGTGCCATGCTAGATTTGGCACGTGTTGAAAATCGGCAAAAACATAATTCATCTGACTTAACCACATGCATTAACGAGATAGAGGCAGCAATACTTAGCGAAGAAGTATGCGGTAAAAACTATCACAGATGTTTGGACAACGGTGAATACATTGATGTATCTACGGGCAAACCGATTGCTGGTGTTGCACAATTCTATAAACTGGCAGAATTATTAACATTTGCGGATGGGGTTGATTCTGCACATCAAAAGTTATCTACAATTCAACGCAACAAAACGTTTGTGAACAATTTTGTCAGTCGTGTTAAAAAATTTGCTGCCCCTGCGATGGACAAATGTGTTGAAAAAGCAGATATTGCATGGGCCGACTATCTGGACAAGGCACTGCTTGACATATACTATGCACAACGTGCCAAGGTAAACGAAATTAAGCAGGGTTGTTTTGATTTTGTTTCATCATGCTATATCAACAGCGACAAGGCAATTACCACCGCAATGCAGGTATTAACCAATGGGAACAACATTGTTATACAACCAGACAAAATTGCATTAAATACGCAAATGTGTACAGATTATGTTGAATCCTGTAATGGCATGTTTGATGGCAATATTATCAAGGATTATATTGCGAATCAAAAAGACACAGACACACGTGCGGCATGTCGTGCCGTTGTTCAACAATGTTTTGACAAATACGGTGGTGTAAATTATCAAAACTTTTACTATCCATACAGCGGTCTGTTTAACGCAGGCGAAGCCATTGACTGGTTTACACTGTACGACAAAGGATGTAACGAGTACATTTACACATCCACCAACGACAGAAAAGACACAATCTGTGAAAAAGATGAACCAGAGTGCGCAAAATGCACCGAAAACGGAGACAAAAGCCTTACCAAATCAAAATATAAATCTATATGTGCACAACAGGTTGCCGAAATACCCGCATGCAGCGACAAAGAACTGATTGAAGAAGTGTTTGGTGGATTTGATAAATATGTGCACGTTACAAGAAAGAAACAAGGAAGTATAATACTCAGCACATCCCAAGAGGTAGAATACACATACTTTACTAACCCCGACGATATACCGCAAAAAATATTACGTCATCCACGTTCATCGGGCGTTGCAACCGAAGTATATAATAAAATATTATCTGTATTATCAACCCAATGCATGAACCTGCAGGGACGCTTTATTGAATATACAAACATTGACAGAAATATATATAATTTCAGTGCAAGTGGAAATATGTGCCAACTGCCAGACGATATCTCGGACGAATCTACATTCCCAATAACATTGCAGAAACTAAGCGATTTATACGGATTAACCGCAAACGAAAACGTATGCCCACACAACTACCATGAAACAATTGATACAAAATCATGGGGAATATGTTCATGTTGGGAAAACGGTGCACGTCGCAGTGAAAATGGCAAAACCGCAAAATGTGTTACAGAATATTACGATAAAACAGCCACAGAAAACAATGACAGCACAGAAAACAAAGAAGAAATGGTTATATCAACAAATTGGAAATCGGGTAAGTCTATATCATATAAAAATCAGGTATGTATACATTCTATGTATGAAAACAATCAAATTAAATGCACAGACGGAACAGAAGAAGAACTATTAACAGTACCGGTTGGTATATAATCTGTATATGATGATATATTTTATACATTAATATTTGTTACACAAAACACATAATAAAAAAACGCCAATTGGCGTTTTTTTTATTCTTTATCTAAATTTAAACACTCTCTGTACTCTGCTGGGGTTGATTTTGTCCAACAACGATCTGTTGCGGTCTTTTTCAAAGAACCAGTGGAACTAATCTCACCTTTCATTTGTTCTTTGGTTATGGCGGTTGCTACTACACATTTTTTTGTACTTTTGTCAAAATATTTACCCAAACCACATTCTACGCAATATCCATCACTGTCAACACCATACAACATATCGCTTTTTGAATCTGCTGGTGCACATTTATTACATGGAATCACTGTTGTTGAATCCATATCTGCTTCATAAAAACCAGATTCAGAATCCTTGCATTTTAAGTTATAACATGTTGTTTCACCAAACTTAGATTCTATAAAATCATGGATTTTTTGATTATAATTTTCCTTAACGAAAGTAGGGCATAACAAATTCAATTTGTTTTGTCTGTCTTTTTCCGCATCTGCAATTGCCTGTTGCAATTCACTTGCTGCATTTGATGCTGCTTCTTCGGCAGCCTGTGATTCTGCTAATGGAACATTTGCAATACACGCAGATTTTGTTGCATCATATATAAACCCTGCAGATGGGCAATAGTTTGCACTTTCCTGGCCGGCCCATTTTATCATTGGCCACGCAGTATCATCAACACCATGGCATCCCTTGGCACCGCCAGAACGAATTACCATTGGCGACAACGTAAATTTCCATAAACTGTCAGAATCTGTGATTGTCTTGATAGCCAAAACAACATCATGTTCTTGCTTTTTTTTCATTTTTAACAAATTAACCTGATTACCATCCGAACATTTCACCTTGTGTGAAGAAAAGAACATTGGTATTTTCGTCTTTATATTTCCACCTGTACGCATATCTTTGGTAGAAACCAACGGATGAATTTTACCATTTGCATATGACTTGCGTCTTTTCAGGACACTGGTGTCCGGTTGTGTTGTATCAATTGTCTTGCTGGTACAGCCATCACCATAATATCCCTTTTCACAAATCCACAAACAATCGCCTAATCCATAATACATCAAAAATGTACTGTCTGATGTACAACTATCACGATCGCCCTGGACAACCGTTTTACAGAATTTATAACCATGTTCTGACATTTCATGTGCAATATAATAAACTGCACCATATGACCAATCACCTTTTTGATCATCTGTAAAATGTTTTGCCAACCATTTATGCCAGTATTCATCTCTACCAACACTTGGTTCTTCACCTGTATGCGACTTACTAAACCCGGCATCCGCCCCAGAACCAGAGCAGGCTAATGATGTTATACTGCCATCATTTAATCCCCAATCAGAACGATATTTTGTGCCATCAGAATTACTTGCTGCATTCGCCATTGGTACAGCACACAACAATATCATCAAAGATAACAAAGATACTTTATTCGTATTCATATGTTAACCCCATTCAATTATTCTGCCAAATAGCATACGTTGTCCGCAAATGTACCGCCCAACTGTTCACACTTCATACTGTACCATTCATCCTTGAATTCGCACATACCTGTTGTCGCATTGTATGTTGCATATTCTGAACCCTGTAATTCGCAATGCATTTTTACATCGTTTCTAAAACATACACCATATGAACGTATTGCATCTTTGTGAACGTTTGCAGAAACCTTTATCGCTGTATAGAACGCATTTTCTTCATATTCTCCAGCCTCATCAGGGTTCATTACTTGGCTGCTGTTTGGTTTATTTACCTGATAACCACTAACCATGGTATACAATTCACCGTTACATTCCCCACCAGACTCAGTCACTTTACCATTGGCAACACAATATGTAACTTCAGATTCAGATTCAGTAGAATCAACCCAAATACCACCTGCATTTACACATTCTTCATTTAACACAGATGACAATTCTGTTGTAATTGTGTCAATAACACTTCTGACGGTGGTTTCAACCTGAACCAATTCATTATTCAATCTATCATCGCCATCAGTGGGCTTTACATTACAGTAAACCGCTGCACGATCCAAGATATTCTTTTCCAACTTGTTACGTGATAACAAGCGGCAACCCCATGGATACGCCTTGTCTTCATCTGCACTGGATGGTGCACATGTATCTTCGGCATATTTTGTAACCGCCTGGGCACAACCTTCGGCAATTTTTACACTGTCATTCAATGCCACGAAATCCAACAACTGTGTCAATCCACAATTTGCCGCATTTTCAACCTGACCCTGGGCATTAAACTTACAGCCTGTCTTGTTATTTGGTGCATACAACGCAGCACATGCTGCAACCTTGTCCGAACACATTGCACGTGCAGCATTGGCCGCCAACGCCCCAGATGCCTGGGCAGATGTTTTATCAAAATCTTTTAATGCACCAGATTGTGTATCATAACATTCACCCATTGTTGTTACACATGATGCCTTGACTTCTTCTATCTTTTCATCTTGGGCCTGGGCAATTTCCAACAGGGCAGTACGTTTGAATTCTGTCCAAACATTATCTGCAATATCACGACAAGAATCCAATGCCTTGGTTACAAACATCTTTTTAGAATCCAAGAATTTATCAAATTCCTTGTTATATGACAATACGTCAGATGATGTATTTCCACTGTTATATAAATTAATAATTTCAACCAATTTGAACAACAATGGGGAATAAATTGGTTCGCCTGTTGTTTGATTGATATACAGCCCGGTATAATCCAAACAACGTTTATAATCTTCACCACATGCTGTATCCTGTAATATTGCGGTACGTACCTTGCCGATACATTCGTTTACGTCTGCTGAATTATGTGCACGATATTCTTCCAAACGTGCTTCACGTAAATATTTTTCCGCCTGGCGAACAGTATTTTTTACCGCTTCACGTTGTGCATCAATTTTCTTTTCATACAGGTTACAATCCTGGGTAATCATGATGTTATACGCACTGACAGACATGTTCAACATTGCATCAGACGAACATGTATCACCAATAATTTCCAAACATTGTTTATTAGATTCATTAAACAATTCACGACCAAACAATTGTGTCATATCAACAGTGTTACGTTTGCTAGCCGCATCAAACATTGAATCCGATCCGCCCCAAATGTCATCAACATTAATTGTAAAATCCAAACTGCTTAAATCAAACGTGGTCTTTTCTTTTTCTGGTTTTTCTACTTTCTTTTTACCAGACAACAAATCACCAATTTCATTTAATATAGATTGTGCACCACTGACGTCATTTTTAATTGCCGCTTCACCCACAGTTGCAGAATACATTGCATTAACTTCTGCTGCGGTTTTATCAACTGCATTCAAATTATTATCTTCAAATTGTTGCAATAATACCTTGGCCTGGTTCAATGCTTCTTCTGTATCGTTAAATTCTGTAAACTTATCACTACAATAACAACGACGGAATGTATCATTTGCATTTGCACAGAACTGGTCCATACATGTCGCATACGATTCACGACATTGTGCATATCCGCCACCAATTTTAGAAATATCACTAAACACCGCAGTCGCACGTGCACGATTCGCTGCACGTGATGCAGCCGTTGCCCCAGTAACCGTTCTGACCGCACTGCGTGGATTTGCAATTTTGCTGCCTGCAACCGCACTGCGTGCAGGGGATGCCTTGGTTATACTGCGTGCAGATGTCGCTGCTGCACGATTCGCAACATTACCCATCTGCAACACGTTGCGTCCCGTACGTGCTGTTGTTGTGCCAGAACGTTCTGAAACAGATGCAGAACGCCCAGAAGTTGCACCTGTACGTGAAACAACTGTACCAGCGGTTCCATCACCACGTGTTACAACCTTGCTACTGGAACGACTGTTCGCAGTATTAACTGCAACTGCACTACGTGGATTTGGTGCCTGGTCTGCGAACACAGATGTAGCACACGCAAATATTGCTAAAACAGCAGAAAAACGGTAAAAATTCTTAAACATAGGCATCACTTTCCTTCTCTCTTTTTTGCATTTTATCATTTTTTGCATATTGGAATCAATAGTTAATTTCAACTTTCTATATCTTTCTTATCTATTAATCCCATATTCAAACCCCAGAACAATGAATATTTTGCATACGCATCATCAAATAATGCATACGCTGTATCATTGTCCCCAGACGACAACAGATGTACCCCATCATCAATACACGACATTGATTCAGTCAGCAACCGTTCCATTGTGTCCTTGTTTTTGTCGGATGAATTCACAATTCGTTCCATTAAACGCATACGAATATCAACAACCATATCCAATAACCCAGCATAATCATTTGTTGTATGCAATTTTATATATTCTTCTATATTCAACAAATTCATTAAACCAACCGTTAAATCCTGGTCAGAAGACAAATCCAAGCGATTGGATTTTTTTGCCATATCCGCCTTTTCAATATGCTTTCTTAATGTACTTTGTCGCATTTGATATTCCTTTCATCATATACAGTACAAAAAAACAAACGCCTGGGTCAATACGTTTTTATTACACCACGCATATGTGCAGACCGGGCACGTGGATTATTTTCCAATTCTGATTTTGTTGGTACCTGTGGTTTTATTAAATCAAATCGGGCAGGGGCCAATACAGGCATTCGTGGATCCCCAACTGGCGTTGTCCATGTACGAAATGTATTCTTAACAATTCTGTCTTCTAATGAATGAAACGTTACACAAATACACCTTCCACCAATGTTCAAATGTTCTGGCACCACAGATAACGCACGTTCCAGTTCACCCATTTCATCATTAACAGCAATACGCAACGCTTGAAACACAGGTGCAACATCACGTGGATTATAAATTAAATCACGCAATGCAAACGTTGTTTTCGGCAACGCATCTTTAATCGCACGTGCCAGAATGCCAGCCTTGCTAATATCGCCATATTTACGCAGAATATCCGCCAATTCCGACACAGATAATTGTTCTATTAATTGGGCTGCGGTTATACCGTCCACAGACATACGCATATCCAGCGGTGCATCTGCACGAAAAGAAAAACCACGTGATGCAATATCAATTTGCATTGAAGAAATTCCTAAATCAAAAACGATTACATCAACCAGACAATCCAATTCAGATATACCAGAAAACGGTCTTGGAATAAATTGAAATCGTGTTCCAAAATCCCGTTGCAATGCATCTGCGTCTGCAACAACATTTGGATCCCTGTCAAATGCAATGACATTTGCCCCGGCATCCAAGAAAGCACGTGAATACCCCCCGGCACCAAACGTACAATCAACAACGGTTTGACCAGATATATCACCAATTGCATCCATAACACTATCTAATAATACAGGAATATGCTTTGTCATTATTCAACCCCCACACGCAATCCCAAGGCCGTAAAGTCAGCAATTGTTGTATTGCCCAATTCAACCCCGCCAGATAATGCCATTGTTGCAACCTTGTCAGCAGCATGTAAATTTAATACAACCTGGGTGTAACCACGTGGCAATGCAACAATTGCCTTTTTTACATCCTGTAATACAGAACCATCACGAATATCCAATGTTATTTTTTTCGCAATTTTCGCAACCCAGTTCGTCAAAGGTATAATTGAATCAACAAAAACCGATACCCTGTCATCACGATTAGACGTCTTGCCAGATATCAAAACAACCGTTTCCGAAGATAAAATCTGTGAAAATTCAATCGCAGAATCCCCAAACGCAACAGCATCAATATTACCCAAACTGTCTGATGCGTTTATCGTAATCATTTCTTTGCCTGTTTTAGTACGACGACGACTGAATGAATTCACATTTACTGCAATCTGCACACTCTTTCTGTCGCCCATAGATGCCAAAGTTGCACTGGTTGCAAGATTCGCAGATTTAATTAAATGCTTGTACTGATCCAATGGATGGGCAGAAATATAAAACCCAAGTGCAGATAATTCGTTTTCTAGACGTTGGCCAAATGTCCATGGCTCTGTTTTTGGTAAATTTTTACGCAATCTATCTTCTATGACATCGTCTTCTACTGTATTTGCGAACAACGACAACATATTTGCACCATCCCTGGACTTTGCGGCATAAGACAAAATCATATCTGCATTCATGTATATAGCGGCACGATTTGGTTCTAATGAATCCAATACACCAGTCTTGGCAAATGCTTCTAAAATTCTTTTATTCATAATTGACGCACAACGTTTTGCAAAATCTGTTAAATTCTTGAATTTACCATTTGCATTTCGTTCCGCAACGATTGCATCTGTTGCAACAGTCCCGACACCCTTTAACGCAGCCAAACCGTATATAATTTTACCATCACGAACAGTGAATAAAGACTCACTTTCATTTATATCTGGTGCAACAATTTGAATACCAAAATTAGATTTCGCATCATCAACAAATAATGCCAATTGATCTGTATCATTCAAATTACTGGACATAGATGCAGCCAAAAATTCAGGTGTATAATTTGCTTTTAAATATGCACACTGGTTCGCAACAATAGAGTACGCAATCGCATGTGATTTATTAAATGCATATTTTGCAAACTCCTTGAATTTTTCCCATAAATCTTTGGCCGTTGCCCTGTCTAAGGTTTGTTCTTTTTCACACCCCTCATAAAACTTACCTTCCAGTTCATTCAGCATTTCAATCAGTTTTTTACCCATTGCTTTACGTACGTTATCAGACTGACCACGAGTAAACCCAGCCAACGCACGTGTCAATTGCATAACCTGTTCTTGATAAACAATAATACCATATGTTTCTTTTAATATCGGTTCTGCCTTTGGATGAACATATTCAATAGATTCTTCGCCATGCATACGTGCAATAAACTGTGGAATAAATGCGATTGGTCCTGGACGATTTAACGCATTTAATGCTGAAATTTCCAAGAAACTTGTCGGATGCATTTTACGCAATGTCTGTTTAACAAACGGTGCATCAAATTGGAATATACCTTCGGTTAAACCTGCCTGCCATAATTTCATGGTCTTTGGATCATCTGTTGGTATCTGATCTAAATCAATATTAATACCACGTGTTTGTTGGATTAAGCGTATTGCGTATTTTAATACAACCAACGTTTCCAAACCAAGAAAGTCAAATTTAATCAAACCTGATTTTTCCAAATATTTTCCATCAAATTGACATGATGGCAACGGGTTCGCAGGATCACGATACACAGGGGCAATTTTAGTTGTTGGTCTGTCGCCAATAACAACACCACATGCATGTTGCCCCAAATTACGCAGGGAACCTTCTAATTCTTCAGCAACGGTAACAACCTTGTTTAAATCTTGATCGTTATTCAGAATATCCTGAATTTCCCCAGACATATCAACCGCTTCTTTTAATGTCTTGGCATCTTGCGGTATTAATTTGGACAGTCTGTCAGATTTAGAATAGGGTATACCATATACACGACCAATATCACGAATTGCACCACGTGCCTGCAAACTGCCAAAAGTAATAATACGACAAACAGAATCATATCCATATTTATCACAAACATACGCTAAAACACGTTCAATTCCCGTTGGTTCAAAATCAACGTCAAAATCCGGCATTGAAATACGATCAGGATTCAGGAACCTTTCAAACAACAAACCATATTTTAGTGGGTCAACATTTGTAATCCCCAACGCCCACGCAACAATAGAACCCGCACCAGAACCACGCCCAGGCCCCGTTAAAACATCATTATTTCTGCACCAATCAATATAATCTGCAACAATCAAAAAATACCCTGGGAATCCCATACCAATAATAACACCCAGTTCAAATTCTGCCTGTTCATAATATGGTGCAGTATCTGTAATATTATGTTGCTCTAACCTGCGTTTCAATCCTGCCATCGTGTTATCACGCAACATTTGACATTCTGTTTCTAAATCGTCACCAAATCGTGGCAATAATGGTTTTTCATGAACATTAACCATAAAACCACAGCGTTTCGCAATACGTACAGTGTTTTCAATTGCCTCTGGCAGGTCAGAAAATATTTCACACATTTGTTCATATGATTTGAAATACTGTTCCGATGATTTACGCAAACGTTCTGGATCAATAACCTTGGTCTGTCCCAACACACACCCTAACGCATCTGCAGATTCATAATCTGTATCTGCTGCGAAACAAACATCATTTGTTGCAACGATTGGTATATTTAATTCTTGTGCAATTTTTAGAAATCCAGGTTCTGTTTTTATTTCATCATCTAATCCATGACGTTGAATTTCAACATAAAAACGATTGCCAAATATTTCTAAAAACTTTTCAGCATAACGCTTTGCCTGATCATCTTGATTATTTAACAACGCCATTCCGATTGGGCCTGTGTGTGCACCAGACAAACAAATCAGTCCATTATTATATTCTGCTAATTCATCAATTGTAACAAAGGGCCCCAAATGATGATTATCTTGACGCATATACATTATTTTATTCAAATCACATAAATTCAGATACCCTGTATGATTTTGTGCCAGCAACACAATTTTTGATAATGATTCAGAACGTAATATTTTAGGATCTGCGGTATGATGATTTAATGATATTTCAATACCGATTATGGGTTGAACTTTGTTTTTTGGCATAACATCAGAAAATTCTGCACACCCGGACATTAAATTCGTATCTGTTAACGCACACGCAGACATACCAGCCCCCAAACACAATGCTGGTATTTTTTTTATTGTCAAAGTACTTGCCCCAACAGAAAAGCGAGAATGCGTACGAAGATGAATAAATTGTCTTTCCATGTGCATTACCATAGCAAAACCACCACCCCAAGGCAACCACAATATTTCCTAAAAAACAAAAAAAAATTGCCGACAATTCGGCAATTTTATATTTAATGCAACTTTCCGCAACAATGCTTGAACTTTAACCCAGACCCACATGGACATGGTGCATTTCTGCGTGCGTCCCCAGATGCCTGATTTAATTTTTCATCATGATTATTACGTTCTGCTTCGGTTGCGGCAACATCTTCACGTGTTAATTCCATACGACAAATATAAGATATAGACATAATCTTGAAATTATTTACTGTATTTTTGAATAATTCCAACGCTTCACGCTTATATTCATATAATGGATTTTTTTGTGCATAACCACGCAATCCAATTGCACTTTGCAGGTAATCCATCTGTTGCAAATGTTTTTTCCACACAGCATCCAACGCACCCAACATCATTTGTCTTGATGCCATTTGCATCATTTCTGGGCCATATTTTTCCGCCTGGTGTGCATAACGTCGCTGTGCCAATCCCAACAGTGATTCATATGCTTTACGTTCTGTAATTTCTTCGTCTGTTTTCCATTTTTCAATATCTGTGATATCTAATGCAAAAACACGCATCATTGCATTATGAATACCATTCAAATTCCAATCCGCAGCCATTGCTTTTTCTGGAATACAGTTTTCGCAAATAATTTCAACAACATCTGCTATCATTTCTTGTGCCAAAGGCGACAAATCATCAGACACCATCAAATCATCACGTTGTTTATAAATTACTGTTCTTTGTTCATTCATAACATCGTCATATTTCAGCAATTCTTTACGTGCTTCAAAATATCTTGCTTCAACACGTTTTTGTGCCTTTTCTAATGCCTTGGTTATCCATGGGTGCGTAATTGCTTCACCCGACTTCAGTCCCAATGTTGTCAGCATTCCTTGCAAACGTGCAGCACCAAATATACGCATTAAATCGTCATCTAATGCCAAAAAGAACTTGGAATCCCCTGGGTCACCTTGACGCCCAGAACGTCCACGCAACTGATTATCAATACGACGTGATTCATGTCTTTCTGTACCGATTACATATAAACCGCCTGCATTTAATACATCTTTCTTATTTGCTTCTATTGTATCGTATATTTCTTTTTTCTTTTCTTCATAATCAGGCGACTGTGTATCCAATTCTGCAATTAACGCCTCTGCATTACCGCCTAATTTAATATCAGTTCCACGTCCGGCCATATTTGTTGCGATTGTAACTGCACCTGGGGCACCAGCCTGTGCAACAATTTTTGCTTCGGATTCATGATGTTTTGCATTTAATACAGCAGGATTAATTTTCAATTCCTTGCGTACAATTGCAGCCAATTCTTCAGATTTTTCAATTGACACAGTTCCAACCAACACAGGTTGTTTACGTGCAACGCAATCTGATATCTGCTTCAGAATTGCGGCATACTTTTCATCTTTATTGCGATATATTTCATCATGATGATCATTTCGTGCAACAGGGCGATTTGTCGGGATTGAAACAACACGCAATTTATAAATTTCTTCAAATTCTGCTGCTTCGGTCATTGCGGTACCTGTCATACCAGACAATGTTGGATACAAACGAAACAGATTCTGATAAGAAATACTGGAAACTGTTTGATTTTCCGGTTGAACCTTTACATGTTCTTTGGCTTCAATTGCCTGGTGCAAACCTTTGCCGAAACGACGACCAGACATAACACGACCTGTAAATTCATCAACGATTAAAATTTCGCCATTTCTGACCACATAGTTAACATTTTTTTGATACAAATGATGTGCCAACAAAGATTGTTGAATGTGCATAACTAATGGGGCGTTTTCTGATGCGTACAAGTTATCACCAACCAATAAATCTGCTTCTTTCAACAAACGTGTTGCAGTATCAACCCCGGCTTCTGTTAATGTTACATGTCTGTCTTTTTCATCTTTCTTGAAATCAGATTCTGTAAACTGTGCAACAACTGCATCAACCTTGGCATACAATTCACTTGTATCTTCGGCAGGTCCAGAAATAATCAATGGTGTACGTGCTTCATCAATCAAGATACTGTCTACCTCGTCAACAATTGCATAAAAGAAAGGACGCAAAACCTGTTGTTTCTTGGAAAATTTCATATTGTCACGCAAATAGTCAAAACCCAATTCCGAATTTGTAACATATGTAATATCGCACGCATATGCATCCCTACGTTCTTCATCTGTCATGTCGTGCTGAATAATACCAACCGACAGTCCCAAGAATTTATATACAGCACCCATCCATTCTGCGTCACGTGATGCCAAATAATCATTTACTGTAATCAAATGTGCACCTTTGCCATGCAATGCCTTTAAATACATTGCCAATGTTGCGACCAGTGTTTTACCTTCGCCAGTTTTCATTTCTGCGATTTGTCCATTGGTTAAAACCATACCACCAATCATTTGCACATTAAAATGTCGCAGACCAATTGTACGAATAGATGCCTCACGAACCAATGCAAACGCATCTGGCAAAACGTCTTTTTCTTTTTCACCTGCATTCAATCTTGCACGCAAAACATTTGTTTGTTCCCGCAACTGTTCATCTGACATTGCATGATATTTAGGCTCTAAATCATTGATTAAAGACACTGTTTTATCATAACTTTTTACCAAACGATCATTTGCAGACCCCAATAATTTACCAATAATATTTTTTACCATCTTTCTTCCTTGTATTTATCATGAGATATATAGCAATTTTGAGCCTTGCGGTCAAGATACTTTATGTATATAATAACACTAAACGAATTTAGCAAGTCTAAAAAGATAAATTTTTATTCACAAAGGGAGAAATTATGCGTGAAAACATTCAGAATTTAAGTACAGACAGTATTATCAGTGATATTTTTATTATTTCGCCCGCACAAATTGAACATATCGCACGAAATTTTGGCGATACAGTTGCAGACACAATGAATATGCGAACATTTGCACCAAAAATTCGTCAAATCGCAGAACAATCCCTGCGTCTGGCATTAGAATCCGCAAAACATATGGGCGAAAAGAAATAAAAACATTGAAATCTATCTAAATATTGATAACATGTCCAACACAAGACAGGCTGGGCATGGCTGATTAATATCAGAGGAAAGTCCGGGCTGCATGGGACAACGCACCGGCTAATATACCGGGCAGGGCGACCTGACGATTAGAGCAACAGTGACGAAACGATTAAATTCGGGTGAAACGGGCAATCTCTGCGTGCAGCAACTTCAAATAGGCCTCCGCATATGTGTCCCACATTGGGGGCGGGTAGAAGGCTTGACATATGCAGCAATGCAATATGCAGATTAATCATGTCCACTACCACGAAATGGTATAAAACTGATTTGTGGCAGAACAGAACCCGGCTTATATGCCTGTCTTGCAATAAAAACACGCACCATCCGGTGCGTTTTTTATTTACATTTCTATACACAACTCAGTGTTCGCTATTTAACGGTAAAAAACTACATAACCTTACCCTGGGTTGGATAAAAGGTTAACTGAATATCTTGCCATTTTGCATATTCACCAACCGGCAACATACGAAATGGCTGACACGTATCAATCGCTTCTTTGATTGTATCCAATACATATGCAAATGCAGGATCAGATTCTGCACGTGCCGCAGATTCAAACCAGACATTTTGAACCGTACCATTTTTACGCATCTTTAGATGTGCGACCGCACGAATATCTGCAATATCTGGACGCCCACTATCAATCACCCAACAACGTGTCATTGCAACACGCAGTGCATCAACCACAGATATTGTCAGTGTTCTGTCCAGGGATAAAACCTCACGATTGACACGAACAATACGCTTTTTCTTTACTACATTTTTATTTTCTTTTTTGGCTTCTTGTTTAGGTTCTTCTTTCTTTACATCTGTTGTTTCTTCTTCAACCAAAGTCGTTGATTTTATTTCTGTTTTTTCAATTGTCTGTTCTTCTGATTTTGACACAGATGTTTCTTCTTGGCTTTCTTTCTGTTTTTCTTCTGGTGTACCAACATTATATAATTTAGTTTCATCGCCAGAAACCTTGACGTTATTCAAATCAATTTCAATAATCTGAATTCTGTCTGGGGCAACCAATTTAGCCCGTTCAAACACAATTGTTGCCGCCATCATTAATACAACAAACAATATCAGATGTCCGCAAACAGCCATCATAAAATTTTCTGTTGAAAATTGATTAAATTTAGCCATATTATTTTTCTGGTTGTGTTCTTAATCCAACTTTCTGAAAACCTGCATCTTTCAGTTTTCCCATAACAGACATAACCGCACCATAATCTGCATGTGTATCGCCACTTATCATAATTGTCAAATTTGGATTTTCGCCACGCATTGCAACAGCACGTTTTACAACATCATCCTGTGACAATTGCATTTCAGACAAAAAATAACGTCCATATGCATCAACACTAATCTGCATTGCGTGATCTGCACCGGTCATCGCAGATGCACCTGCACGTGGTAATTCCAAATCAATTCCTGTTGTCATCATTGGTGTTGTAACCATAAACACCGCCAACAGCACTGTCATAACATCAATCATTGGGGTCAATTGAATCCCAGCATCTGATTGTCTACGACGAATTCTAGACATAATCAATTTCCCTTGGTATTATTTCAATTTTTGTTCATGAACTTCCTGTGTTAATCTGTCATATAAATCATCAGATTTCTTTGCAAAATATTGCTGTGCAATTGCTGCTGGAATAGCCGCAATTAACCCCAATGCAGTTGTACCCAACGCCACCGCCAACCCAGGTGCAATCACACCAATACTGACAGATTGATTAACACCAATAGACGCAAAAGAATCCATAACCCCCCAAACAGTTCCAAACAAACCAATAAACGGTGAAATATACGCAACCATGGACAAAAACCACAAATTTTTATCAAATGGCTGTATAATTTTATCTACAAAGGTGTCTAAATTAACATTTTTCTGAATTTTTACAGGATTTCTTTTTACCATACGCCACAAACGTATTTTTTCTATAATTACTGTCCATGACAATACACTAAAAACCACCAGAACAACAGACACAAACAGTGTCATAATATCACCAGTAAATAAGTTTAACATTGAAAAACTGTTTTCCATTTTTATTCCTCTTTATTTTATACAAGCCCATCAAGTAATACTGTTGGTATACGCTTTGGACGCATATCTTTTCCTAAATACGCAACCTTAATTTCAATTATAGCACAAATTTCACTATTTTTTATAAATTTTTGTTCTATAACTATACTTGCGTTACGAACATCTACCATTTGCGACAAAACAGTCAATTCATCTTCAACATATAATGGCTGAACGTATTTTATATTTAATTCACGAACAACAAAGCCAACATCATCGCCGGCATGAAAACGACCATGCAACCAGTTCATTCTGGCACGTTCTGCAATTTCTAAATATCTGGCATGATAAACAATACCTTCGGCATCGGTGTCCGCATATGCAATTGTAAATGGGAACTTATGCACTTTCATTTTTATACCCCGCTGCATCTATACCTAATTCTTCTTTTAATCGTGCCGCTACACGCATTCTAATTTCATCCAAAAGACGTCGCAATACCGGCTCAAAATCAAACATTTTAGCAAATTCATCATTAAAAAATAGTTTCCAATAAAATCCATTATCAAACCTGCCTATATACGTTAAATCTTTGGCACACATATGTTGCACTGCTGTATCCATAACATCTAATGCTTTGACTAATTGTGATTCTTTTGTTTGTCGTGCATCGTATTCCGCAAACAAATCTGCAATACGTTCATTCTGTAAAATCCCCAGAATTTGTTTCACTGCTGCCGTTTCCGCTGCATGCTTTTGTTCCCGCACCTGGGGTGTTTGTTTGTGCAACGGCACATCATGTGCAATCGCTTCGGGCAAATCATGAATCAAACACAATTCCATCACCCGTCGCATATCATAGTCATTTTGGAAATAGGGCTGTAACACCATTGAAATCATCGCCATATTCCATGAATGCGATGCAACCGCCTGGGGCATATCATCTGACATACGGGTCAAACGGTATTCACATTCCAGTTTTTCTGCAATGGTCAAAAAATCTATGATTTTTTTCATTACTTCTGCCATACTATAAACGCCCCAGGAAAAGTATTTCGCAATAAATCACGTATTTGTTCTGCTTGTTCCTTGGTAGAATAAGTTCCTGCGTGTACCACATATTCACTCTGTTTCCCAGACTTCACATATGTATTATATCCTGATTGTTTTAATTTTGCGGCTGTCGCATCTGCATTTACACGTGAAGAAAAAGCACCAACCTGAACATAATAATTTCCACCAGAACCAGCCACTGATTTGACATTTACAGCATTTGATTTCCCTGCAGAATCTAAACTTTGCAATTTTACACGTGCTGTTCCACTGTGCATCATATCTAACTTATTTGCTGCTGCACGTGATAAATCTATTATCCGTCCATCTACAAACGGACCTCTATCATTCACAACAACCGTAACATTTTTATTATTATCCAGATTTGTAACACGCAAACGTGTACCAAATGGTAACGTTTTATGTGCAGCAGTCATTGCATTTTGGTTATACCTTTCCCCACTGGCAGTCTTTTTGCCATGAAATTTTGGGCCATACCATGATGCAACACCTGTTTCATTATATCCATTTGCAGACGCAACAGGATAATACGTTTTTCCATTTATTGTATATGGTTTTAGATTTGTTTTATATTGTACATTTCCTGTTGTGGCACAGCCAACTAACAAAACACAGCAAAAAACAATGCGGCAAAAATGCCATAACATATATTTTTTCATTTTTCTAATCCTAAATGTTGGTATCCCAAATCAGTAATAATACGTCCACGTGGTGTACGCTGAACAAAACCCAACTGCATTAAATACGGCTCAATAACATCTTCTATTGTATCACTGGGTTCTGACAATGCTGCGGACAGATTTTCAATTCCAACAGGCCCACCTGCATAAAATTTTATAATCGTATTCATATATTCCCTGTCAATTTCATCCAGACCACAATCGTCAATATGTAACTGGAACAGGGTAGTTTTAATAATATCTGCTGTTATTTCTGTTTTTTTCAATGCACACGCAAAATCACGTGCCCGCTTCAACAGTCTGTTTGCAATACGAGGTGTTCCACGTGATGATTTCGCCAGCATCAAAGCCCCCATATCATCAATTGGCATTCCCAATATATTTGCACTGCGTTTAATAATTTTAGACAAATCATCTGGCGAATAAAATGTCAATCTTAAATCAATTCCAAACCTGTCACGCAATGGATTTGACAACAGTCCAGTACGTGTCGTCGCCCCAACCAATGTAAATGGGGGCAGGTCAATACGTACACTTTTCGCACTGGCACCTTCGCCCAACATAATATCTAACTTAAAATCTTCCATTGCGGAATATAAAACTTCCTCAATTGCAGTTGGCAAACGGTGAATTTCATCAATGAATAAAACATCCATCGGTTCCAAAGCGGTCAATATTGCTGCCAAATCTCCTTGTTTTGTAAGCATTGGTGCAGACGTCGCACGAAAATTTGTCCCCAGTTCATTTGCGACAATATGTGCCAATGTTGTTTTACCTAATCCTGGGGGGCCATACAACAACACATGATCCATTGCTTCGCCACGACTGCGTGCACCTGCAACAAAAACAGACAAGTTTTGTTTCAAACTTTCATGCCCGATAAAGTCCGTTAAACTGCGTGGACGAATGGTTGCAGCCATATCGTCTGGAATATTTGCATCTAAAAATCTTTCTTTGTTTTGCATATTTTATAACAACTTATCTTCTTCGTTTTCACGTCCAACATACGCTTTCAGGTCATTATACATTTGCCGTAAATCTGCCGGTTGACTATACATTGCGTCCGCACCTTTGACACGAATAGTTTCCAAATCTATTTGTGCTTGTTTTTTCAAGATTTGTGTCAAATGTGTTCCGAACGTACGTGCATCATCAGATTCCATTCCGCCTTGCAGTAACAAACCACGATTTGGACGTGGTGACAAGAATGCAAAATCCGACACAGATGCATCAGGTGAAACCAATGTAAAACCAGAAATTTCTGGGCGACGCATCATTGCCTGCAACACATACCACGCACCCAACTGATGTCCCGCCAGCCAAATTTTATCACTATCTTCATTGTGATTTTGTATCCAATCAATCACTGTTGCAATATCCAACATATTTTCGGACGTTGTGCCAATTACCCCTTCGGAATCACCAACACCACGATAATTAAATCTAACAACAGAAAAACCAATATCCATAAACGCACGAAACATCGCATACGAAACACGATCATTCATATGATATTTCTGACGTGGATTACCAGACAGTATTACCGCCAATGGTGCTGCTTCCTGCTCAGATTTATGATAAACAGCATGTAATTTACCTGCTTCCCCTGAAATTATGATATCAACCATACTTTCTACCTTTCTTTTATATTAATCATACTAAACGTTAGAACAAACCGAATACAAATTTCAATAAAAATATTTTTGTTTTGACACAAATGTCCAAAATGTTCTAATATTCATCTGAGAGAACAAAAGGTCGTACCATGTTGAAAATATTTTTAACGTCTATTTTTGCAGTATTCTGCGGATTTTCTGCCTATGCCCAGGAAGAAATGACATACCAAGAATTTCAGACAATATACACTGAAACACCGGTTCAGTCATACTACGCGTATCCAGACGACCCAAATTTTATTCCTGAAACAGAATTTATGGAACGTGCAGACAGTCTTGATTATGATCAAAACATCATTGATGCACGCAACGCAGAAGCAGCAATGCACCCAGGGGTAATGTTTGCAAATCGCCCAATGGTTATTTGCCGTAATTTTGGTTGCACACGTTTGAACGACCGTATTACACGTTCTTTCTTGTTTAACAGTTTGGCAAATATGTTTATGATGAACGCACATTCACGTGTATATATTTGCGAAGCAGATCCTTTCTCACGTGATTGTCTGCAGTCTGGCATTTCTTTCCCTGTACGTTCTGGTATTGCAAACGCAATGGTAAAAATTCCCAAAGGCACCATTTCACAGGTCAGTGTATCTACTGGTTTATCCAAGGCAACTGTTGGTATGACATATGAATTCTTGGTAAATGGTATTGACCGTAATTGCGAACCAACCGTTATGGATATTGTTGTTCCAGTAAATTCAGAAGCAGTTTTATCAAATCGTGAATTTGCATGTAACATGACCAGCGATGGTATCAGCAGTGTTTCATTAATCGTCAGTTTAGATTATATTGACTTGGATTATGGTATACTGGGTGGTTATTATTCTTTGGGGATGCAGGGCCCAACCACAGGTGGCGGAACAGGGTATGCACTGTTCAAAACAGAATTTACAACAGGTGGCATGCAGTTTCGTGCAGCAACGTATGATGACGAAGTACCAAACAACGGCAATCGCACAATACAACCTGGCGAATATGCTGTTGAACCAATGAGAAAATGAACAAAACAGTTTTAGTTATTGACGATGACAATGTTTTACGTACCTCGCTGTCCAAGGGGTTACGTAATGATTGTTTTAATGTTTTAACCGCATCATCCGCAGAAAACGCTGCAGAAATTTTATCAAAAATATCCGTTGATGCCATTATTCTGGACAGAATGATGACAGGTATTGATGGCCTAACGTTTCTGAAACAGATACGAAATTCTGGAAATCAAACTCCTGTGATTATGTTGACAGCAATGTCTGGGCCAGAAAACACAATTGATGGCTTATCTAATGGTGCGAATGACTATCTGGCAAAACCGTTCCAAATACGTGAATTGATTTTGCGTCTTAATAATATCATAAAGAAAGATAGTTATACATATTCCAAAATGCCCAATGGGTTATCATTCGCAGATAACGAATTTTTTGTAACAACCGACAAATCTGCCAAGGCATTGGCATTATCTGGCGAAGAAAAAAAATTATTACAACATCTGACACACCCTGTTGGGAATATTGTGCCTGCACCACCAATGGTTGCAAAACGCTTGCGAAGCAAATTAAAAATGGTATTATCAAACCTAGATATAATAACTATTCGTGGTCAAGGATATAAACTTATTGACTTGTCCGCCCAGTAAACCAAGGCTTACACCCTTGCAACACAAAGAGAAAAAAACATGAGATTAATACCACGCAGTTTCTTATGGCGAACGATATTGATGATATTGATACCATTAGTTGTTGCACAAATAATTGTTGCAAATGCTTTTTTTGGCAACCATTGGTCACGTGTTCATAACACATTAGCCCGCACACTTGCCGGTGAAATTGTAACTATGATGGATTTTATTGATCGTAATAAAATTGCTGATGCACAACAACTGGCAAACGGTATTGGGGTTAATTTTAGTATAAATCAAAAATTAAATCGTCCTGCTAAAAACGATAACAACAAACACGAAACAGGGGAACTTGCAACAGAACTATCCAAACGCTTGAAACGCCCCGCTGATATTTATATAGACAAAGGAAAACGTTTAGTTTTTGTTGATGTACCCACACAGAACAAAGAAATTGCAACATTTGGAACATCATTATATCGTATATATTCAACCAGTACCGAAGTATTTATTATATGGTTATTGGGTTCTATTTTAATTGTATCTATATTAGTCACGCCATTTATAATCATGCACACACGCAGCATTCGTCGTATTGCACGTGCGGCCAGTCGCTTTGGTCGTGGTCTGGACGCACCTGGATTTACACCAAGTGGTTCCAAAGAAATCCGCGAAGCAGCCGCTTCTATGATAACAATGAAAGAACGTCTAGACAGATACAATCGCACACGTACAGACATGCTGAATGCAGTAAGCCACGACTTAAAAGCACCACTGACACGTATGCGACTGTCTATTGAAACGAATACAGCGTCAAACGATGATTTAATTCGTGATATTGACAGAATGACAGAAATGGTTAACGGATATCTGGCATTTGCACGTGGTGAAACCCCAGAAATAGAGCAGGCAACAGAACTGCCCCCAATGCTGACACGCATTGCACGTGATGCGGCTCCAGATAAAAAGATAATTACAAACTTTCCAGACAATCCTGCACAATTCTATGCCAGACCAATGGCATTAGCACGAGCATTCGGCAATATTATTGAAAACGCTGCAAGATATGCAAATAAAAAGATAAAGATAACCGAAATAGATTCTATTGACAGCATTGAAATAATAATTGAAGACGATGGTGTTGGAATTCCAGACGACCGCAAGAAAGACGCACTGCGTCCATTTGTCCGCCTGGACGATGCACGCGGCACAGATACTGGTGGCACAGGACTGGGGTTATCAATTGCCCAAACAGCCATTGAAAATCATGGGGGTCAGTTATTTTTGGAAAACAGCGACCTGGGCGGGTTAAAAGTCAGGGTGGTTTTACCAATATAAATAAAGAACGCCCAAACGGGCGTTTTTATTACAACATTTGTACGGTATAATAATACCGTATTGATTTTTCTTGACTTTTATGCGGGTTTGGGTCATAATGTCCACGCTTTAATTTATAAACCATAAGGAAAACATAAAATGGCAGCGACAAAATCGTTAAAAAAGTGCGAATTGGATGCAAAATGGTATCTGATTCACGCAACAGAATGCACATTGGGTCGTTTGGCGGCATATACTGCAAACATCCTGCGTGGCAAGCATAAGCCAACATGGACACCAAACATGGATTGCGGTGATCATGTTATTATCATTAACGCTGACAAGGTTGCATTATCTGGTCACAAGGCTGACAAAGATCGTTTCTTCTGGCACTCTTTGTGGACAGGTTCCTTGAAATCACGCACATTGGGTCAGATGCGTTCTGAAAAACCAGAAAAATTGGTATTCAACGCAGTAAAACGCATGATGGGTCGTCGTACAGCAGTTGCATTGGCAAATCAACGCCTGACAAAACTGCATGTATACGCAGGCAGCGAACACAAACACGCTGCACAAAATCCACAGGTAATTGACTTCGCAGGTTTGAACCGCAAAAACAAAAGGGGCGAATAATGGCAGAAACAAAGAAAACAGCAACAAAGACAGTTAAAAAGGCTGCCCCTGCAAAAAAAACAGTTGCCAAGGCAGCAGTTGCAACACCAAAATTAAACGACGCAACATACGCAACAGGTAAACGTAAAGATTCTGTTGCACGTGTATACTTGATGCCAGGCAAGGGCAACATCACAGTTAACGGCAAATCATCAAACGAATACTTCCGTCGTGCTGTATTACAGATGATTATCGCACAACCATTTGAAATCACAAAACGTGAAACCGCATACGACATCGTTGCAATGGTTGAAGGTGGTGGTTTGTCTGGGCAAGCAGGTGCTGTTAAACATGGTATCTCTAAGGCATTAGAAAAGATAGAACCAGAATTACGTGCTGCGTTAAAGGCCGCTGGCTTCTTGACACGCGACAGTCGTGTTGTTGAACGTAAACACTACGGTTATCGCAAGGCCCGTCGTTCTACACAGTTCAGCAAACGTTAATCGTTTGGAACAAACAAAAAAATCCCCACCATGGGGATTTTTTTATTATTGCTTTCATTAAAAAACATTGTATAATCACGTGGCAATATAATTCACATTAGGGGAAACATATGTTTACAAAAGAAAAAATCAAAGATTTACATTACTCGGTTAACGGCACAATTTCCGCCACAGATTTACAGGCTGCCGCAGATGAAATTCTGTTAGAATACGGCAAGAAAGTAAAAATGCCTGGCTTTCGTGCAGGCAAGGTTCCATTATCTATCTTGCGTCAAAAATACAACGCATCTGCATATGGCGAAGCAATTGATAAATTAATGAACAATGATTTGAACAACTATATCGCAGATAAAAAAATCCGCTTGGCCGGTGCACCAAAGGCTGATTTGGCCGGTTGGGAAATTGGTAAAGATGCAGAATATTCACTGGAATTTGATATTTTGCCAACATTACCAGAAATTGATTTGGGCAAAATCACTGTAACCAAAAAAATTACAGATTTAGACGAAAAAGAAGTAGATACCGCACTTGAAAACATCCGCAAAAGCCGTAGCGTTGCTGAAAAGCAAGACGAAAAATACAAAGCGGCAAATGGTGACGTTGCTGTAATTGATTTCAAGGGCTTTATCGGTGACGAAGCATTTGAAGGTGGCGAAGCAACAAAACATCATTTGATTTTAGGTTCTGGTTCATTCATCCCAGGATTTGAAGATCAAATTATCGGTCATAAGGTTGGCGATAAATTTGATGTAAACGTAAAATTCCCATCCGACTATCACGCAGAAAACTTGGCTGGCAAAGACGCACGCTTTGCAGTTACAGTACATGAAATCCGCAAACATATCTTGCCAGAATTAAATGATGAATTGGCAAAACAGGTTGGACAAGATTCTGTTGATGCATTAAAAGAACATATTCGCAAAATCATCAACGAACAATACAGTGAAGCGGCACAACGTGATATGCGTAACGAACTGCTGGATGTCTTGGCAGATAAGGTTAAATTGAATTTGCCAGAAACATTAGTTGAACAAGAATTAAACATGGCAAAATCTGAATTTGAACGTTCACACGCACATTGTCATGATGAAAAATGCGACCATAAATGGGATGAAAAATCAGAACGCAAAGAAGCAGAACGTCGTGTTAAATTAGGCTTAATCTTGGCAGAATGGGGTACACAAAACAAAGTTGAGGTAACACGTGAAGACCTGCAACAAGCCATTTGGGCCGAAGCATCACGTTACCCAGATCCAAAACAGGTATTTGAATTCTATAACAAGAATCAAAATGCATTAGCAATGCTACGTGGCATGCTGTTTGAGCGCAAGGCATTGGATGCAATGTTGACACACGTCAAAACCAAAGAAAAGAAGGTTAATGCAGATGATCTGTTCAAACAAGCATCTGTAAGATAATAAAAAACGCACCAGCCGGCGCGTTTTTCTACACAAGGCATATATTATGAAAGCATACCTAGATATATTAAACAACTGTCTGAACAATGGGACAATGTCCGACAACCGCACAGGCATACGAACATTGCGCATACCATGGGGTGCAACCTTTGAACACGACATGTCAAACGGATTCCCATTGGTTACAACAAAAAAAATGGGCCTAAAAAACATTGCCACAGAACTAGAATTCTTTATACACGGAATAACAGACAAACAATGGCTGGCTGACAGAAAATGTCACATTTGGGACGAATGGTCTAATCCGACAAAATGGCAACCAAAATACGAACAGGCTATCAAATTAAACCCAAATATGACAGACGACAAAAAAACAGAATTAAAAAATCAACTTATGTCATCTGAACGGGATTTGGGGCCAATTTATGGTTGGCAGTGGCGTCATTTTGGTGGCAAATACTTTTGGAATCCGGTAGCCCCACAAAAGAACTTTGAACCACAATATCCTGGCATTGACCAGTTAGCAAATGCAATAAACACAATCAAGACAGATCCAAACAATCGCCGTATTATTGTGAACGCATGGAATCCGGTTGACCAATATCAAATGGCGTTACCACCGTGTCATATCATGCATCAGGTATTGGTACATAACAACAAACTGAATCTGATATGGACCCAGCGTTCATGTGATATGTTCTTGGGCATTCCATATAACATTGCATCGTATGCACTGTTATTGATGTTATACGCCAAGGAAGCAGGGCTGCAACCAGGTGTACTGCGTGGTGAATTGCACGATGTTCACATTTACGAAAATCATATAAATCAAGCACGTGAACAGATATCACGCACACCATATAAGTTACCAACTGTTGAAATTCCAGACGAAAACTGGAACGGCATGCTGAAGTGGCACGCAGATAATGGATTTAAATTAAAAGACTATGTCTGTCACGAACGTTTGCGTGGTGATGTCGCCCGATAAAAAAATCCCCCGTTTGTGGGGGATTTTTTTAATCATTTTGTTTATCAGACATATATCTAAATTTAGTTATACCCATATTCTTTAACTTATTTGTTGCTTTTTCAAATTTAGAATTTTTTTCTAATTCTGGACCATCGTTCATATATGTATCCTGCAATTCTGCATCACGAAAATAGTATGCCGTAGAATGTAAAGATTTTACACCTTTTTCATATTTACGCAACGCCAGTCGCCATGCTGTTTGCATATCATAATTATTATCAGGCACAACAGCTGTTCCATTTGGCGTATGAACCTGATATTTACCATTTTCAAATGTAATTGTAATATCGTCCCCCAGTTTTACACTGCGTGCATGTTCTGCGTTCATGTGCTTGGAATTATTCTTTCCAAAATCCATACCATGTGCTGGCAGATGCGGTCCGTCACCCACATATGCAACATTACCATCAACCCGGTCATGCAGTGTTTCAACAACAGCACTTTGATTTTTATCAATCAAAGAACGCACAACTTCCATCAAGACCATCTTTTCTTTTGATTTTAACACAACATTATCCGCCATAATAAACTCCTTTATATACAGGATAGTATATCATATAATTCATAAATAAACAAATCCCCCAAATGGGGGATTTTTATCTATGTAATGTACACAATTTATTTGTCGGGTTGTAAGTCGCACGATCAGAATACATTTCTTTACACTGCGATTCACTAACATTATAGCATTCAATTGTCTTACGTGAACCACCAATTAAATTTTCTTGTTTTACAGCTATACCACCTTCTAAACCCGCTTCTGTCGGAACACCCAACACATCTTGTGAACTGGCAATATCAGCCAATGTTGGTTTCCCGCCATACGCGATACATTTACCCAATTCATATGAAAAATCAGCCGTAGAAGATCCATGTTCAGAATAATCATCAAATTCGAATTCTATAAATCCACCATCTGATGTTTTGCAACCAACATAATCTTGACCAACCAACTTCGCGTCTTGTGCTGCCAAGAAAGAACACGTTACCCCCATACGTTTTGACACGAACAAATTTGCCAATTCTTGTGCTTCACGAACACTTGCCACCTGAATATCTTTGAATGCAGTATTGCAATAAAATGCGTAATGCGGATCAGACGGATCCTCACATGGATGCACAGTTGCACAATCAGACGTCTTTTCAACCCAGACAAAATATTCTGGATTTGCCAAGCAAGTTTCTTTTAATGTTGCTGCAGACGCAACACACGTCCCGCCAATCAACGCAGCCAACGATATAACAGATATTTTTTTCATTTTTTCTCCTTTTTTTATATATCAACAACCACTACATTCACCGGGCATCGGTGATATATTCCTTTTTTTGAACATTTGACAACTATCACAATTCTTTTGTTCTTGTGACCTTGTATCCCGTGGCATTCCGGCACCACTGGCCAAAGGACCACCAGATTTCTCGCTGGCAAGTTTTGATGCCAATGCAATATTTACCCCCAAACCAACACCGGCTGTTGCCATTGTCACAGAACCTGCAACCTTCATCTTTTTTTGTTTATCTTGACACTCGTCCAATTCCATGCGTTTTGCATCGCGTTCCGCAGTCAACTGTTCAATCTGTGCATTCAGTATTTGGATATACATATCATTGGCAAACACTGTTGTGCCGAAACAAATAAACAAACCAATAACAAATAAATATCTAATCATTATTTTTCCGTTTCGGTTGATTTTTGTTTTTCTTGTTGTTGTTCTTTTTTTAATTTATGCAAACTGACCCCTTGAATCGTTGCACCAACCCCAGTTGCCACAGTTCCAACCGCGCCCAATGCGGTCGCAGCGGTCCACCCCTTTAACCCCTGTTTACATTCCATTAAATCTTTATCCAGTTGTGTTATTTCATTACGCAATAAATCAATTTGCGTCTGCAATGCCACAACATCTGATGCTGTGGCAGATATTGGCAATAACATAAATACAAAAAACAATATTCGTTTCATCGTTTTCCCCGAAAAACAAAAACCGTCATAGAATATGACGGTCGGGGTGTTAAGAAAATCATATTTGGAATGACCCCTGTGGCCTTTGTGCACAGCACTGTGTTATAGCCACAGGCACCCCGACAACAATTATCGGGATTTTTGATAAAATAAAAAGCGCATCCGCGCCAAATATTTTACCTTGGTCGGATATCAATACATCACTGTATCGCCAAATACGGGATTTCTTAAGTCCCCGAAACCATATCCCTATGATTTCAAGATTATTATACCAGATTTTTTATTCATATACAAATAAAAAAACACTGCCTGCAATTTAGCAAAGAAATTAAATAGAACGATATAAATACAAGCGGTGCTGGCACCGCTTGTAGATGAATTATTATATTTAATTTATTTACATTGGCGGGAAGCATTCGCCTGTACTTTCTGCACAGCACGCACGTTCGCCATCTGGCAACAAGACAAAATCTTCACCAGTACAGCACCCATACATATCAGGTGGATTGCCATCAGAACAGGTTTCTTCTTCCATATATTCTTCTTCTGCATATTCTGTGACAACTGTTGGTTCTGCGATTTCAACAACCGGTGCTGACACTTCTTCAACAGGTGCAACAATATCAACATCTGTTTCATATTCTGGTGCTGCAACAAACATATTCTCATTCTGCGAAACACCATAGGCAGGTTTTGATGCCAATATTTCTTCTTCGGTTGGAATTTTAGTTGGTTCTGGTTCTGGTGCATCTGGCACATTTCTAAATATTGTATCAGCAGATAAATTTATAAACGGGCTTATCACGTCCGCCTGTTCGGCAACATCAGTATCTGTATTTTCTGTTTTTTCCTGTGTAACGGGAACAATTGTTGCATCCGCAACAACAGTTTCAACAACAGGCTCTGTAACTTCTACTGGTGTTGGCTCAACGTCTGGCACAACCACATCTGTTGTTTCTGGGACAACTTCTTCTGCAATATCTTCTGTAACAACAACTTCTTCGTCAACAACGTCTGGCACCGCCACAGGGGCTACATCAGTTACAACATCTTCTGATTCTGAAACAACAGCGGCTGTTTCTGTCTTTACCCCAAGTTCAGGCATAACATCATTTGCAGAATTCTGATAAACCCACAATGTAAACACAGACAAAACAATCAAAACAATCAATAAAACATAATACAGCATTGTTGGTTTTTTATTTCCCCCTGCAACCGGGGCAACAGCCACCACAGGTGCCACATCTGCACCACCAGAAATAGGGGACACAGGACGCAAACTGGATGTAACAGGTGCAACAGCAACATCATTTGTATCAGCAACAACTGGTTCCGAAACATATTCTGGCACAGGCATTACATTTTGTTCTGTACTTTCTTGTTTTTCAGATGCATTTTCGTTCATCGGATAAACAGTCGGCATATCAATCACAGGTTCTTCCCAAACGTTTAATTCTTCATGTTCAGAACCAAATGGAATTGGTGTAAACCCATCCAACATAGGTTTTGTTGTATTTTCTTCGTTTTCTATTTCTGTGTCAGATTCTTCTGCAACAGGTTCAAAACTGACCGGTGGTGTAAAAGACAATGGCTGAACAATATTTTCTTGTTTTTGTTCATCTTCATCGTCATCTTCTTCATATTCTGTATTTTCAGAATACCCCCCCATCGGCACAGACACGACAGGCATAGTTTCTTCGGAATCATCATCTGTATCATCGTTGACATCTTCTGTAAACGTGTTGTTTACAGGTTGCGAACCGCTGGATACGATTGTTGTTGAATCTGTTCCAAAATTAATTGGTTTAAAGGCAATTTCTTCATCAAGAATTTTTGGGTCTGTATCAAACAATGGTTTTACATCATCATCCATATCATCCGCCTTTGTTTCTTCATATATAATATCATCATTGACCACAGGAACAGGTGCAGGTTCTGATACAACAATTTGAGCCGGCACAGGTTCCGCAGGCAAATTTACCTTTAATTTATTTAAGATATACTGTGCAACTTCAATTTCATCTTCTGCAGCACTTAAACGATTTTGTGCATTATTCAGGCGTTTTTTTGCACGTTTTATCTTATCATTTGTAGAATCTATTTGTGATTCAATACGCAATATTTTGGATGCAGACTGCTTGGTTGGTTCTTTACCAATAGATTGTCTTGCATCAGACAACTTTAAGCGTAATTTTTTCAATTTTTCTTGCAAATCTTGTATTTTAACGTCTGTTTTATCAATTGTTTCACGACTGCGTTTAACCGTTAATTCAGCAGCCCCCAAACGTTCAATTGCGGCACGTGTTGCAGCAACATGGCGAAATTCTGTCAACGCATCCAGTTTTTGATTCAAATTATTACCAGATTCATATGCAGCAATCAGTTCATCATATTCAGACAAACCAGCATATTCAATATCTAATTTCTGATATTTATTATCTTTCTTTGGGCGAACAGTTTCTAAATCAACGCCATAATCATTTTCCAGAATATCATCCCATTTACGATCCCCAACAGGATTTATTACCAACAAAACATTTGGTTTTATATCACTGGTCAAGAAATCAATCACAAAGACAAGTTTTTTATCTACATCATAATACGCACGAAACGAATTTCCTGCGATATCATAATCCACCATTGTCAAGGGCTGAAAAAAAGTTTCTCTCTCGTTTGTCATGTATAAATCCCTGTATTATTTTTTCTTTGGCGGGTTAAACTGATATGCTTGTTTACAATGTTCATAACAATATGGCTTTCCAACAAAAACTGTTTCGCCACAGAAATGAAAATGTTCTGAATCTGGATCCCCAATCGGCCAACGACATTGATTTGGCTTCAGATTTGCCATTTCAAGTGAATGTTGAATAATACGTTGATGCACCGCTAAATCCTTGGCAGTTTTCTTAGACGACACAGTTCCCTTAACGTCAGTCTTTTTTTCAACGGCTTTTTTTACAACTGCTTTGACAGGTGCTTTTTTTACAACTTTAACCGCTGCGGTTTTTTTTGCACTTTCTGTTTTGCTTACCGTTGCTGTTTTCTTTGCTGTCCCAGCAACTTTTTTCGTTGTTTTCTTTTCTGGGATTACAGCGGTGGCTGCACCACCAGCCTTGGCATTCCAACCCAATCTGTTCAGTTTCCCAACAATGGCATTTTTTGACATACCCAAACGTTTACCAATTTCAGATGTAGATAAACCCTTGCCAGTTAAAGCCTTTAATTTTTTTAATGCGGTACTATCCCAACCTTTGCTCATTTTACAAAACCCCTGTTATAAATTATAATAGTATTGTAACATAATTCCGAATCGAAACGCAAGGGAGAAAAACATGATTTCTGACATATTTTTCATTATTTTGCTGGCTTTTTCAGGATTTTTTGCCCTAAAAATTTCAATTGCGGATTTTCGTCGCAGAATTATTCCAGACGCATATCTGTTTCCACTGTTATTAACAGGTTTAATACTGATATCATTTTATTCTTTCCCAATCAGTATTCAGAATGCCACATTGGGTGCCACATTTGGATATATACTTGGTGCCACAGTTGGTATTGTATTTGAATATTTCTTGCGAAACCAAGACACCAAGAACACGCCTCCAATTGGTATGGGTGATATAAAGTTACTGGGGGTTGGCGGATTATGGTTGGGCACGAACGGATTGGCAATTTCGTTAATATTCGCATGCATATCAGGATATATTTGGGCACATTTACACCGGCAACGATTTATACCATTTGCACCATTCTTTATTTTTGGGGGATTTTTATCTTTTATTATAAATCTATTTTTGATATAATCAGTCTGAACAGGGAATTGGAATGAGGATGTTTTTCAAGAAATTTCTGTATTTTTTTACATGCGTAACGACATACTGTGTTACGGCACATGCGTCAACGCCATTTTCTAAATATGGGATTATTCAAAATGTCCAGAACTATTCCAGCAATCCATTTTGGAATCCCGATTCGCCATATAATCAACGCATGCCCCAACCGGTATACGCAACTGGCCCAGATATTACAACAGATGAATGCCAACGTATTGTACGCAGTTTGGTAACCGTTCAGTGTATGAACATGAACAACTGTATTGACACACATTTATCTGATATCAGACCAACAATTATGTTACAATTATCACGCATGTCTGGTGGCAATTATGCAACTGCATGCTCTGGGTATTTAGATGGCATCTTTAATGAATATATTTCGCAATATGCAAACGCTGCCCCACGTGGTATTGCGACCAGTTTTCCAACCGCAACAACGCCAAATCATAATATTGGGGTCAACAGCCAAATTGAAATAAAAAACCCACTGGTCCATGAAAAACCAGAATGGGCAACAGAAATGCAAGAACGCAAACAAGAACTACAAGATTTACAATCTCAAAACGGCACAAATGATTATGGTATATATGCAAATGCGTTTCCAACAACATACGCCGACATATCTTTTTCTGAACGTATGGAAAACGCACAGGCAGGATACGAACCATTCAAAGATACCAGTGCATATACCACATTAAAAATTGAAACCGAAAAAGAATATGTTATACGTCAGAAAGATATTGAAAATCTAAAAAATCCACCCACTCAAACACTAAACACAAATTCACAACAACAATCGTCTCAGACGACGACGCAAACTATATCAACGCAACCATCTCAACCAACTCAGCCGACACAGTCGACTACACCAGAACAAAACACACCCACAACAACAACAGACCCCGAAAAACCCGAAAACAATGAAGTAGAATTACCAGAAGGTTATAAACCGGAGCACAGTAAAGACAATGATCAAAAAGGAGAATTTGCCATATTATTCAGTCCACGAGAATCTATACAATCCGCAGAAAACAAAATATACGAAACAGACGAACATAATAACAAGGTATTTTGGCACAAAAAGTGTGCCGACCAATCATATTATATGTATTATGACGATAGCACAGATATAAACAGCTTATTACACAAAAGCCCACTTAGTTTCGATGATACTACAGATTATTTTTTATCTACATCTTCTCCTGTTGGGCTTTTGATGTCTGACAGGCCCGGATTTCCTTATCCTGTACGCCAACAAACAGAAAACGATATACATAAATTAGCTTTATGGTTAATAAAGATATTAAAGAACAGTAATTGCTCTGGCTTGGATATATACACAGTCAAAGTTACACAAATACCAAATACACGCCAGTTTAATATCAATAAAATTATTAGTGGTCCATATAACATTGATTAATACGATATAATGGAAAAACTATTTTACATTTTATCACTAATTTTTCTGCCTTGTTATTTATGGGCAGACGACACATCAAATGCAAGTAATTTATTAGATGCAACAACACCATGTGCATCACAAATTTTCGCAAATCAAATGGCAAAAACAGCCACCACAGTTGATGAAACAGCAGATGAAGAGATAATTCAACAATGGATTTATTCAATATTTTCCGACACAAATACATTATCAAACGTATTAAAATGTCCAGAAATCACATCTGTAACCGACACAGAAACAATCCGCTTTTCACCGATTCAGTACACTTTTCCAATAGGACGTACAATCACAGTAAATTACGAAACACAGCCAATTGTATTGAAACAACGATTAACACTGTCTAATAAGCGTAATTTACCAACCGCTGATCCCAATCCACGTGTTGGGGACATAAATGACGATGCGATTTGGACAAATACAAATCCTGCATGGTATGCGATTATGGTGGTTGAATCTGGAACACTGGATAACTTTGTTGGCCCAGACAAAAACAATACTGTTTCAATCCAATATATAAATGATAACATAAACCAATTATTTCCACATGGCGTAAATTGCACCACAAAGCACGCATTGGCACGTGATACCAAGGCACTTAATCGTGCCGTTACACAAACTGTTGGTGCAGAAGACGATTCAAATGACTATTATGTTGCTGGTGACGCAAATCTGGAATGGATTGGATATACAGAAATCGCACTTGACGTTGTGATAACTGTTGCTACATCTGGCGGATGGACTGTTATTTCTGGTGCGACCAAAGGCACACGTGCATTGCGTGCATTAAACGGGATGGCAGACGTTCTGAAACAACTGCGTAAACTAGATTCTGTCCAAGATTATATAAAAGCAACTGCACGTGCAAATAAATTAGCAGACGAAATCAACGCACTGACAGATGCTGCAAAAATCGCAGAAAAAACAGCCGAACTTGATAAATTAAAAGATTCTATTAAAACAATGGAAAAAGCAGACGATGTAAAAAAATACAAAGAAACATCAGAAACATTTGCAGACTTGAATAAATACCGCCATCAACTGCTAGATCCATCCAGAAAAGCACGTACAAAACTGCAATTAAAAGAAATGGCTGGCACATTGAAAAATTTACGCCAGCGTACATCTGTACAAAATTATATACAAACAACCGCCCAAATAACCAGACTGACCGATGAAATTAACACACTGACAGATGCTGCAAAAATCGCAGAAAAAACTGCCGAACTTGATAAACTAAAAGATTCATTAAAAACACTAGAAAACACAGATGATGTAAAAAAATATAAAGAAACTGCAGATGCATACAAAACATTAAATGCTTCACGTCATGCATTAACACGTATGGCAAAAACGGGCAATGTTATTACACGTGGGGTCAAGGCGATAAAAGCCGGCAAGGCGGCATTTACTGGGAACGAACTGATTGTCAAGGGTGCAAAACTGGGGCGGGCCAGCAAAATTTCAACACGTGTCAAAGATTGGTTATTTCATTCAACGATGAGCAATATCGGGAAACTTGCCAAAGTAGGGGCATCAACAGGATTTATATACGGTGCCTTGAAATTTGCAGGCGATATGTACGATTTTACAGAAACCAGTACCGGTGAATTTACAAATGATATTGAATTCAAGCCACTGCTGCTGTTATCTGCAGACGATATCACAGGTCAAGAAAATGTCGTAAATTACGGAATGTGGCTAATGTGGCAGGGCGATTCAACCAATCCCGAAGACGACGATGCCGCATATCTGCAAGCAATGGACTTTGCCGCAAAATTCCACGAAGATTTAACAGAAATACAAAATGACACAAACAGCCCATGCAACGTTGATATTTTCGTTGTACGCCCAATTATCCGCAATCCAGACAGCGATAATGCACAACTGTATTATCTGATTATGAACGATATACCATGGACAACAAATTAATATATTCCCATTGTATTTATATAAAAAATTACTTATAATATAAATGTAAAATACAAAGAGCATGGGGGTATAAGTTATGAAAAAAATATTACTATCTTCTATACTGGTTCTTATGACAATATGTTCTGCAAATGCGTATCAGGTTTTATCATCCAAAGAACTGGGGAAAAACGATGCAAAAAATCAAAATATTGTTATTAAATGCACAACCGATACTGGCAAGGTTTCAAACCAAACATGTTCTTTACGTCGCTATGCCAAATGTACAAATGTTGGCACAACCAAACGTTGCAGCGGATGGCAACCATGGCGTGACCTAAGGAACCCATCCAAAGAATATTCCAGTTGGCAATCTGCCGCTTCTGCATGTTGTCGTGACAAAGGATTAAGATAAAAAAGCAACAAAAAAAACACCCAGCGGGTGTTTTTTATTATCTGTAATAAAAACCAAACTATTCAATCCACATTAATGCACGACCTTCAACAACCGTTGCATCATCAGGACGACCCAACGATACAGTGTTAAAACGTTTGTCATCACCAGCGGCAACCTTACCAGAACCTTCGCCAACAGGCAAACGTTCAACATTAACCGTACCAGATGTTAAATTATCAGCATTTTCAGCAAATGATTTTGTTGGAACTTTCACACTTTGCATCTGTGCAAAACCAGCCCCAGAAAATAATACACACATTAATCCGACTAAAAACATACGCATTCTTTTCTCCTTTGATAGTGTAATAATATCACAAACAAAAAATTAATTCCATAAAAATATATTACTAATTTAATATGTTTTTTGCAATTAACGCTGCGGCACCTTTGCCTGATTTTTTCCATAAACTATCGGCACTTTGCAAATCTGCAATCATATTTTTTCGTACGGATGGTATTGTTAATTTCTGTACAGCATCCAACACACAATTAACATTTGCGTCTGCACCCAAACATTCTGGATAAACACAACAATTTAATAATATGTTTACCAATGACACCCATTTAACATGAATTAAATGCCGCCCAATCCACATTGTTATTGGATTCATTTTATACACAACAACTGTCGGGACGTGCAACATTGCCAATTCAGCAGATACAGTTCCACTGGCTGCAATCGCAATATATGCCTTGGAATATACATCATATCGTTTTTCAGATGGCACCAACACAGGACGAATTGGCCATTTTTTTATTTCTTCTGAAACATACCCAACTGTTGTTTCAACTGTTGGTATTATAAACTTATACCCCTGGTAACCATTTCGTACCATTTGATCGGCAATATCACGCATCAACGGCATCAGACGTTTAACCTCGCTCATTCTGCTGCCAGGAATTAGGGCAATTACTTTTTCATCTGTTTTTTTTGCATTGTTAAACTTACCAATTAATTTATCTGCAATTGGGTGTCCAACAGCCACTGTATCCAAGCCATACTTCGTAAAATATGGTATTTCAAAATCAAAAAATGCATATAATTTATCAAACAACCTGGCGTATTTTTTTGCACGTCCAGAACGCCATGCCCACACTTGGGGTGCAACAACATGGTGAAAACGCAACCCATTTGCAATTAAACTTTTACCGCCAGTATGCTTACGAACTTGTTTAATTACAGACTTTGCAAATCCAGGTGAATCAATCGTTACAACCAAGTCTGGTTTATATTCCAGTATTGCAGCAACAGTTTGTTTAATTCTGCGTGTTAATGTTTTGGCGTGTGCTAACACCTCTACAATTCCCATCACCGACAAATCAGACATTGGGAACAATGATTTTAATCCCGCAGCCTGCATATTTTCACCACCGATGCCAACAAATTCAGCATCCGGAATTTCTGACATAATACGGCCACCCAAAACATCGCCAGAAACTTCACCTGCAATTATAAAAATACGTTTATGTTTATTCTGCATTTTTTGATGTACCAATTCCACGTTTTGAACGGTTTTCAATGAAATCAATCGCATCCATTGCGTATTTATTATTCTTTACTTCTTTACGAACCTTGGCCAAGCGTTCTGCAACAGTTCCATCTTCTGCACGAAATACCGCAGCGTACACAGCATGAATTGCATGCATATCTTCGTTTGTGAACCCATGACGCATTAAACCAACACGATTAATTGTACGATACACAGCACGTGCACCATCATAAATAGCATATGGCAATACATCATTACCAACCCCAGACATACCACCAACAAATGCATTACGCCCAATACGTGCAAACTGCAACACCATTACACCACCAGACAATATTGCAAAATCTTCAACTTCTACATGACCTGCAACTTGGACCAAATTAGACATAACAACACTGTTTCCAATTTTACAGTCATGACCAACGTGTGCATTAACCATTATCTGACAGTCATCACCAATAACAGTCCCATCCGAAGCAGGTGTTCCAGAATGAATTGTTACATATTCACGAATTCTGCATCTTTTGCCAATGCGTAACCCTGTCATTGATGCTTCGTCTTGCCATTTTAAGTCCTGACTCATAACGCCCAGTACCGCAAATGGATAGACAATTGAATCATCACCGATTGATGTTTTACCATCAATAACAACATGCGAAACCAGTTCAACACGTTCCCCCAGAACAACATTTGACCCAATAATACAATATGGGCCAATTTTACAATCTGCACCAATCTGTGCCCCTTCGTGAACAATCGCCGTTGGATGTATAAACATAATATGTATCGCCTTTCTTTAATATTAACTATACGCATAGTATATTATTCAGGCGATAATTGGTATTAAAATAATATAACAAATTATAACAACGCCTTGAATTCAGACCAAAACTTATTCTTAGGGTTATCAATCCATAACAGCAATCCCATTGCTGTAATAACAGGCATCACAGTTATAACACCAAAACACATCAAAGACAAAGCAAACAACTTTTCTTGTAAATTATCTGTAATATGTTCAACGTGAAACACAGATAACATGAACATCAACCCAAAAACGACTAATGTTCCAAGAAATACAGGTACCGCTTCGGTCAACAAGAACAACGCACTGCCCAGCATACAGAATACACGACACAGCCATTTTAACTTTATATAAATACTGTGATTTATTTTATCCCCAGGATTAATATTATACACAACAACTGTTGCCACAGAAAATACCCCAAACAGTAATATTGCCGACAAATGAAATACTGTCAGATTACCCAGCTGTCCAAATCTAAAAAATTCTGGTTGCATTAATATTGCAGATACAGTTGTCAGCATAATTAATATACTGCCCCCGATTGGACGCATTGGCGATTTTGCAACACGACCAAATAATACACCCGCAACAAATGCACCAATCTGCAACAATGGCCCCCACCATGTATATATACCAGACATTCCAACCATTACCACCAACAAAACAGCAAATAAAACACCACGCAATTTGATATGCGGTATTTTTTCTGTGGCAAAATGCGAAGAAACAAATAAAGACGACAAAAACAATATTGTCGCATTCAACATCGGCAACACAGACAAACTATCCCGTAACACACCATAATTTCCAGCAAACAAGACCATCCACAAAAAGACAAATACTGCTGTCCAAAACGCAACTTTATTGATTAAATTTTCACGATTCCAACCGATATGTTTAACAAAAACACCCCCACATTTCACAACAAATGCAAACAGCGGTAACATTAATAACGCCCACCACAAAAACGCAGGTGCCCACAATGCAGCATTATTAAACGCACTGACCGCACTTTGCACAACAGTAAGATCTTCTAACATAAACTTGCCTTTTGATTTTAATTATTTATTATAAATGCATATGAGCACAAAACAAGATATTTTTACATTAATGGGTGGTCTTGTAAAAATGCACCGCAGTTTTTACAACCCTACATCAGATGCTGTATGGCTGGCTGCGTTTGCACCAACAACCGCAAAAACAATCTTAGACGTCGGTATTGGCACTGGCGGGGTATCACTGTGTCTGCACGCACATAATCCTGGGGCACAAATTACAGGCATTGACATATCAGACGATATGTTGAATCAGGTTGCACAAAACGCTGCCTTAAATAACACAGAACTAGAACTAATTAATGCCGATATAAATACATGGAAAACAACACGAACATTTGATTTAGTTGTTACAAACCCACCATATTTTAATGGCACACCTGCACACCATAACGCACATCATAATGCTGATTTACCCACGTGGATTTCACGTTGCATTGCACGTGTCCGTCCAATGGGCACATTTTGTATAATTACAGATGCGGCCACAACAGCAAAAGTAATCGCAGAAATGTCAAAAAAATTGGGGAACATTAATATATTACCGTTATTTGGCACAAAAGACACTGCAGAACGTGTATTAATATCTGGTCGTCTTGGCACACATGGAATCAGTATTATACATCGTGGTATTTCAATGAACTGCGAAACGATTTTGCGTGATGGCTTGACTATTGCAGATGCGTTGTCTACAATATCCCGGACATGTTAAACTTTATTGCAAAATATTTTACATCACTTTGGGCGTTTATTACATCGCCATTTCGTGCTGTATGGCGTTTGATTGCACGTTTTTTTCCACCACGTCAATTTACCGTTATGGACACACCGCATGGCAATGTTTATTCTTATGAACAAAGCAGTTTTTGGCGTTTTACACGCTTTTGTGGCAAGGTTGGTTTATTTTTATGGGCATCGTGGTCAACATATGTATTTATATATCATCGTCCATTATTACAAATGCGTACACAACAACTGGAACAGGTACGTGATACACATTCACGCCATATGACTGACTTACAAACATATTTGGCAAAATACACATCGTTGGCACGTGACTTGAATATAATTGATGACAAAATTTTAAACGCCAAGGATAAATCAGACAAAGAAAAAGAATCATTAATGAACAGTCGCAGCAAAACATGGGGCGAACTGGAATTTTTACGCACACGCATTGCAGAAATGTTAAAAGACGATGATTACACACCAGAATATTTCAAAATGTCTGAATTATCCGCAGAATATGAATTAACACGTGCTGAAAACGAAGACTTGAAAAAACGCAATACTCAAATGATTGAATCTATGCTACAAATTGCAGAAGCAGACAATATAATCGTAGATACTGTCAGCACATTAACCAAGGAAAATTCTGATACCTTACACAAACAAATTAAACAAATAAACAGCACATTATCATCATTGGGTTTGAATGAAAAAACACTTATACGTGGTGTTAACAAATATTCCAGCCCATTGGTCGGTTCTGCATTTACACCTATTGAATTTAATAAAAATTTGGATGCAAAATATCAGAAACTGGCAGACGGACTAGAAAAATGGAATGGTCTGCGTCGTCTGAACGATGTTTTACCATTGGGAAAACCTGTAAAATCACGTGTAACATCAAACTATGGCACACGTAACGATCCATTCACTGGCAAACCAAAGAAACATCGTGGCATTGATTTTGCTGGTAAAATTGGCACAGAATTAATGGCAGTTGCACCTGGTCGTGTTGTATCTGCGGGTGAACGTGTTGGATATGGCACAACTGTTGAAATTGATCATGGCCTTGGGTTTACAACATTGTACGCACATTTGTCACAGATAAAGGTATCACGTGGCGATTGGGTACGCCCAGGAACAGTTATCGGCCTGGCGGGTTCATCTGGTCGTTCAACTGGCCCACATTTACACTATGAAATCAGATACAAGGGCACACCATTTGATCCAACAAAATTTGTACAGGGGGAAAAATAAAATGCTGGCTTTTACAAACGCATCAGAAAAACAATCGCCAACCGTAATCGGGGCAGGGTGCAAACTGACAGGCGACATCAAAACAGACCACAATGTCCAAATTCATGGCGAAGTCATTGGCAACATCACAGCCGAAACAGTCGTTATCGGACGTGGTGGCATTGTTATTGGCGATGTAAATACACCTGTATTATTTTTACATGGTGCATTGGATGGTTCTGCAACTGTAAATACGGCAAATGTATTTAACGCCGCCAAAATGACAGGTACACTGGCGTACAAAACATTAAACATCACAGGTAACACTGGCCTGGACTGTAAATTATCACGACGCAAAGAAGAAGACAAAGGAAAGAAAGATGAATAAAAATGTATCACGTGTTTTTGTTGCTGCTGACCATCGTGGTGTTGGCTTGAAATTATACTTGATTGAAATGTTGGCTGCGGCTGGATATAACACTGTAAATTTGGGTGTTGATGATCCAAACACATCTGTTGATTATCCTGATGTTGCAGCAACATTGGCAGATGCAATGCTGGACGAATCAGAATCACGTGGCATAATAATCTGTGGCACAGGTGCCGGTGTAATGATTGCTGCGAACAGATACAAACATATTCGTGCATCACGTTGTAACACACCAAACCAGGCACGTGATGACAGATATCATGACGACACAAATGTTCTGGCATTGGCTGCAGACGACATTGACATAGAAGTTGCATTTATGTGCGTTCAAACATTTTTGGAATCGCCATTTGATGCATCAGAACGTCGCATCAGACGCATCCAAAAAATCTCTTAAAAATCCCCCGTTTGGGGGATTTTTTTACATCTACTCATCCACGCCATAAATAAAATCGCCAGTTCCCATATTGCCATAGAATTTTTGTTCCACAATATCCCACATACCGTTACTTGGCACAACAAAATCCCCAATTTTTAACCCACACGGCACCGGCACAAAATGCCGAACAAGCGTATCATTATCCCAGATTTTTGTGTAAAATATTCTAATTATTCCAATATATCTATCAAACAAACGTAGCTTATGAGAATCGTTTGGAATAAATGTTAGTGTTTTTAGCGGTGTTCTTTCTATGATATAACCAGAATTTAAATCTTTGACATAACGATTACCAAGTTCAAAATTATATTTAATATTTTTATCAAAACTTAAAGATTCTCCAACAAGTCTATTAGTTATTCCATTTATATCAAAATATATTTGGCCGTTGTAGTTAAATAAACGGTATGTTTCAACGTCCATGACGGAGGCATCTTTTGGCCCTCCTGTGCCATAAATGACGTTTCCTGTATAGTTTAATGCATAAACACTGATATGTGTTAATAAATTCAAAGATGGCAAAATTCCAGTATCTATCCATGCTTTATCAATGTTTTCCAAATAAATATTTTCATTTGCACCAATTAATCGGCCGTCTGTGTCATATGTATAGTTTGTTGTGTCGGCAAAGGGGTTGGTAACATCGTATACCGTGTCATTATATTTTATGTGTAATGAATCTTGCTTGAAATTCGTGCACATCATCCCATACCATACTTCATTATCAACCCGCACGTGCAGGGCGGGGTCTGTTGTTTTTGTTTGTGACAGTTTTATTGTATTATCACCCACATGCAACACACGTGCATGTGCAGAAACACATAATATCATCAGACACAGACAAATTATCTTTCTCATATACCCCCCACAAATTGGTGGGGTAACACATTTTCATACTTTAAGGTGGTGGTTGAAAACAAATATTACCCCTAAACAAAAACCGCCACAGAAATGACGGTCGGGGTGTTAGAAAAATCAACAGTTTAGTGACCCCGTTGCGTTCAATATATTACAACGGCACCCCGACCATTATCGGGGGTAAAAATAACGGTGCAAAGACACCGATTTTAATCGGATTACGATGCATTCGCACCGAAACTGTTGGGCTTTTCTAAGGCCCGAACCGACATCCCTGTCAGTTCAAATTATATTCTATCAAAAATTACATCTTTTTCAATAATAAAAAAGCCCCCAAATGGGGGAGTGAGCATCTATTTCAACTTTTTTGTCCATTCATTGTCTGGAAAATTTAACTTTAACATTTCGGCATATCCATCTGCCTGTTCTGGCAATCCAATTGCGTTATAACATTCCGTCAGACGATACATCGCTTCGGCAGTCATAACTGTTTCCTGGGCATCCGTTACAACAGACTGCAAACGAGCAATCGCACTGGTCCAGTTTTCTTTTTGCATATCATTACGTGCAGAATACATAACTTTACCTGCAATATAGTTTTTCAAGATAATAATTTTATTCTTGGCATTTTCTGCATATGGACTGCGTGGGAAACGCTTTACCAATGTCTGAAACTGTTGTAACGCATACGCAGACATACCCGGTTCACGACGCACATCACTGACCTGGCGGTAATAGCACATACCACGTAAATACATTATATACGGAACATCAGCGTGTCCGGGGTGAAAACGCATAAATCTGTCCATTGTTAATATTGCACCAGCAAAATCATTATCCAGATATTGTGCATATGCCGCCATAACCAGCGCATCTGCCGCCCATGGACTGGCAGGATATTGCGTTTCTGCCTTTAAGAATTCAATTGCTGCCTGTTCATAATTTTCATCATTTAATTCTGCATATGCATTTTTGTAAATATCAGCCACTGGTAAATCAGCCACAATTTCATTATCTGTACCGGCACATCCTGTCAATACAGCACCAATAATCAATAAAACTACTAATTTTTTCATAATTTAATTCCTGTCTTGATTTTCGCTTGTCTAACGCAGTATAATCTAAACTATGAAACTTGGCAAACATATTTTCGGTGTTGGTGCCATGACGGGCATCAGTCGTATTTTCGGATTCATTCGTGACATGTTAATTGCACGTGTTCTGGGTGCAGGGCGTTTGTCTGACATATTCTTGGCGGCATTCAAGTTACCAAACCTGTTTCGTGATTTGCTGGGCGAAGGGGCACTGTCTGCGATATTTATTCCCATGTATACAGATTCCAAAAAAGACGAATCATTCGCACGCAATGTATTTTCATGGCTAATGCTGATATTATTGGGAATAACGATATTATTTGAGATATTTATGCCATTGGTTGTATGGTTCTTGGCACCTGGGTTTGATGCCACGCCTGGCAAAATGGAAATGACAATTGTTATATCACGTATAATGTTTGTTTACGTCATCTTTATATGTGGGGCGGCATTTTTATCAGCAATTCTGAATGCGTTTTCCAAATTTTTATTGGCGGCTTTTATGCCTGTACTGTTAAACATAATGCTGATATGCACACTGTTGTTTGCCATGATATTTGGCAGCACACATATATTATATTTAATGGCAGGCACCGTTGTACTATCTGGAATTATTCAGTTTGGTGTTTTGTGGTCCCGCATACGCAAAAACCATTTCGGCCTATATTTAATACGACCACACTGGAACAACAAAATTAAATCAATGTTTCAACGTCTGGGGGTCAGTATTGTTGGCAATGGATTTTATCAGATAACAATTATTATCGGTACACTGGTCGCCAGTTTCCAAAGCGGTGCTGTATCATGGTTGTATTATTCTGACAGAATTGTACAATTGCCATTTGCAATGATTGGTCTGGCGGTTGGAACAGTACTGATGTCATCAATATCAAACGCACTGACAAATAACAATATTCGCAGTGTTTATATCCAGCAAAATTCTTCATTACGTCGTTCAATGATGCTGATACTGCCATGTGTGGTTGGATTATTTGTACTGGCAGAACCAATTATTAAATACCTGTTTGAATACGGTGCATGGACCCCAGAATCAACACATGCCGTTGCATTGGCAATTATGATTCAGGTATTTGTATTACCTGCAATGTTGGTCAGTCAAATATATAACAAAACATTGTACGCATCCCAGGATGTAAAAACGCCTGTAAAAACCAGTATGATTTCATTAAGCGTTGCCGCAGTATTATATTTAGCATTGTTCCCAATGGTTGGATATTTGGCAATACCAATTGGAATTGTTATCAGTGGATATCTAAAAAATTATTTGTTGGGACGTGCATGTCGCAAGCGTGAACTAATCAAACATGACGGACGTACAATTCGTGCAATCATTGCGTTTGGTTTATGGGCATCAATACTGGGGTTAATACTGTCAACAATTTCTATTTCCAGCATCTGGACACTGGGACTGGCGATTACTGGATACGCTATAATATACCTGCCAATTGCATACCTAATTGACCGTAAAATTTAATCTATAAAAATAAATTTGAATGCGGTGCTTTTTTATGATAAAATAAAATCATAAATGTAATGGAAGGAGTCATATATTATGAAAAAATTAATCTCTTTGACGGCATTGACCGCAATATTAGCTGGCTGTGCAGATCTTAGCACAACAGGCAGTGCTAATTATGGCACAGATGGTTTTGGCGAAGAACCATTGGTTGCAACGGCACCCGTTGCACAGACAGACGCATTAACAGACACATACTTAATGGCGGCCGCACCAAAATATTATGTTGGTTCTGCATACAAGGTTGACGATGTCCAATACATCCCTGTTGAAGATATGACATACAATCAAACCGGTATTGCTGGAATTATTCCTGTTGATTTGAACGGTGCAAAAACCAGCAACGGTGAAACATTTGACAGCAATCAAATGTTAGCGACCAGCAAAACATTACCATTACCAACAATTGCACGTGTAACAAATCTAGAAAACGGTCAATCTGTTATTGTACGTGTAAACAATCGTGGTCCATTTGTTAATACTCGTTTAATGGATTTATCGGCTGCAGCAGCCCAAAAAATCGGTCTAACCGGCCAGGCAAAAGTACAAATCCAAGTAATGCCAGAACAATCAACTGCTGTTAAAAATGCAACCCTGGGGACAACAGTTGCACAACAAACAACAACTGTTGCCGCAACACCAGCAGAAACAACAACTGTTTCTGCACCGACAGCAACCGGCCCATACAGCATTCAGTTGGCTGCATTTTACGCCCAGGACAGTGCAGACGCATTGGCAATTCGTATGAAAACATATGGTGAAACGGCCGTTGTTAACGAAGGCGATATGTTCAAGGTACGCATTATCAATCTGGACGCAACCAAGGCACGTGCTGTAATTGATGCACTGCGTTCTAACGAAGGCATGGCCCCAGGCTTATTAAAAGATGGCCGTTGGGTAAACGCTGACAGCATTTAAAAAGAATCCCCAATTTGGGGATTTTTTTTATCTTTTTACAAACTTTGACAACTGTCCTGTACGTATTAATTCTTTATATTGTGCAATACCTGCATATTTTTTTTCAATATTTTTTTCGGCTTTCTTATATGCCTTTCTAGTATCATCAACTGTTTTTTGATACAACTCTGTTGCTGTATTATATAATTCTTGTTGTGCATCTAATCGTGTCTGGTACGTATTTATAATATGCGGAAAATCACCCCACAAAAATTTTGCCACATTTAATCTTGCGATATCACCTTGCAACCGCATGCCGATACGTATACACTTCCACATCAAGTTTGCATCACAACGCAAAAACGTATATAAAAATATTGCTTTGCTAATCCAAATATCTATCTTTTTAGAATCATTAACAATATAATCAGAACGATAATCCAGATTAAATTTTTGCAATTCTAAATCACGTTCAACAAATTTACAAATAACACTATCTGTCTTTGGACTGTCTGCTAATATTTCACATACAAAATCATCGTAATTTTTACCAATTTTCGGATTATCAATCATTTTAACATACGCATTATATGCATTCATATCCCCATGTGCACCTTGCTTGATATCATACAAGACTTGTTTTCTGAACTGTTTATATTGCGATGCATCAATAAATTTTACCCAACGCAAAATACGATTTAGTTTTCGTGCCAATTTTACATCTGGGGAATTATTCCACTTATATTCAACCACCATGCGAAACAAGCGGGATTGTCCTTTTTTCATCCAGTAGAACTCAACTGGTCCACGTCTTTTCAGACGATTTGCAAAGAATCCATCCAACCATCCCAAACCCACATTATAATTTTCGGTCACGTTTTATGCCTTTTTAACCACAAAGTTCACTAACTTTTTTGGAACAACAATCGTCTTGATGATTTCGCAATCACATAACTTTGCACCAGCAGCATTTTTTGCTGCATCAACAATCACACTTTCATCTGCATCAGCAGCGACAACAAAATCCGTTGCACGTTTACCATTGATAGATACAACAATTGTCATTTGTGTTTCAACCAACTTTGTTGCATCAAACGTTGGCCATGGTTCAAACACCAGCATATCATCATGTCCTAATTTTTCCCACATTTCTTCGGTTAAATGCGGTGCAAAAGGATTCAAAACCTGTAACAGTGTTTCATACGCAGGGCGGGGCATTTTACCGCCAAACGCATTAATATATTCCATCATTGCTGAAATCGTTGTATTAAACTTCATTTCTGTCAAACGTTCTGTCGCATCAGCAATCAGTTTATGCTGTAAACGTTCTTGGTCTGCAGTCATTGGTTCGTCTGTCAGATTATCTGCCAAATTTTCTACACGTTTTAAGAAACGTTCAACACCACGAAGTGTATCTTCGGACCAATTTGCACTTTGTTCCCATGGGCCTAAGTACAAGATTGCCATACGACACGCATCTGCACCACTACGATTAACGACATCCGAACTTGGCACAGTATTTCCACGTGATTTTGACATTTTTGTACCATCTGCCGCCATAATCAGACCGTTACTGGTACGTTTTTTATATGGCTCAACCCCTGGCACAACCCCCAGGTCATGTAAAACCTTGTACCAGAATCTGGAATACAGGACATGACGTGTTGTATGTTCCATACCACCATTATAGTGGTCAATTGGCATCCATTTATCCATCTGTCTGCGTGAGCAAAATTCATTATTATTCTTGGAATCTAAATAACGCAAGAAATACCACGAAGAACCCGCCCATTGTGGCATTGTATCTGTTTCACGTTTTGCCGCACCCCCACAATGTGGGCATGTTGTATTCACCCAATCTGTTGCACGTGCCAATGGACCTTCACCATCATCGGTCGGTTTATAGTCTGACATATATGGTTGCAACAACGGCAGTTCAGATTCTGGTACAGGCACCCAGCCACACTTTTCACAATGAATCATTGGAATTGGTTCGCCCCAATACATCTGACGCGAAAATCCCCAATCTTTCAATTTATATTTGGTTGTACCACGTGCAAACCCATGTTCTGTTCCATACTTAATTGCAGCAGCAATTGCATCTTCTTTGCCCATTCCATCCAAGAAAGACGAATTTATATGTGCACCATCACCTTCCCAAACTTGATTTTCTTCACCACCTGCCAACACAGGTATAATATCCAATCCAAATTTCTTGGCAAAATCCCAATCACGACCATCATGTGCTGGCACCGCCATAATTGCACCGAAACCATAATCGGCCAATACATAATCAGAAATAAAGATTGGTATTTCACGACCATTAAATGGATTTACTGCCATGACACCATTCAAACGAACGCCTGTTTTTTCACGTGTAACATCTGTACGTTCAATTTCAGATTTTGCACGTGCCGCAGTAATATATTCATTTACCGCATCTGCGTTTTCAATTTTACCAGCATTCAACCATTTTTTAACCAACGCATGTTCTGGTGCTAAAACACAAAACGTTACACCAAAAATAGTATCAATTCGTGTTGTATACACTGTCATAACATCATCGCCAACCATAAAATTAACATCGGCACCATGCGAACGTCCAATCCAGTTTATCTGTTCTGTTTTTACACGTTCTGGATAATCCACCAATGCCAAATCATCAATCAGTCTGTCTGCGTATTTTGTAATTGCCAGATTCCACTGTAATTTCATTTTCTTTTCAACAGGCCCATGGCAACGTTCGCATTTGCCATCTTCCAGTTCTTCATTGGTCAAATTTGTTTTACAATTTGGGCACCAATTCATTGGTAATTCTGATTTATACGCCAATCCTGCCTTGTAAAACTGAATAAACATCCACTGGGTCCATTTAATAAATTCAGGATCAGATGTAGATAATTTTGATTCAGGATTAAAAGACAACCCCATTATTGAAATATCACGTTCAAAAATTTTAATCAATTCTGCGACAGATTCACTGGGGTGTTTACCAATTTTTGTTGCATAATTTTCAGACGATATTCCCATAGAATCATATCCAATTGGATACAGCACATCAAATCCACGCATACGTTGAAACCGGGCCAAAACATCCATACCTGTATACGGCAACATATGTCCAACATGTAATCCAGAACCGCTTGGGAATGGAAATTCAATCAAGTTATAATACTTTGGCTTAGAACCATCGTTTTTTGGCACAAACACACGTGCATCCGCCCATTTTTTTTGCCATTTTGTTTCACGTTCATGAATTTTTTTGATATCGTCTGCCATAATTACATCCTATATTTTATAATCAGCCCGATTTTAGCGACAAATCCGACAGATTTCAAGGAAATTAAACAAACGATTTGACTTTAACATAAAAAAACTATACAATAACCAGAGGTTATTTGGGGAATAGCATGAGAACAATCAGCAAAATCTTATACAGTATAATCAGTTGCAGTGTTTTTATTGGTTATAAAATTAACACTGTATATGGTGCTGTCACAATCAGACTATCAACTTTTAACACATTATCAACCAGCACCAACGAAGAAACATGCAGAACCCTCTGCAGCAATGCAGGAATAACAACAGCTGCAGTAACCACCAAAGATCAAATATGGGAATACTTACAGAATACACAACCAGACAGTTACATTACACTATGCAACGCAGGAAGTTATTTGGCCTCTTGTATAATAGGCGACACATCTGTTGACAACACATCTGCAAACCAATCAAAACTAACATCTTGTACCGCTTCTGGTGCCAGATGCTATGCATGTCCAAATTACAATGGGAAAAGTGTTGCAACAGTACCAGCGACACAAATATCAGTATACACCTCCAAAATTTGGACACTATGTTCAACACAAAATCTGACACCAACGGCCCAAATGACAACATCTTATAAAGACTATGCTGGCACAGGTGTCGGCATAATACTTAATGCAAACGGCACAACAGACCAGGACGGTAGATGTATAAAACAACAATACAGCGTTAATACACGGCAGATTTCTTCTAATACTGTTTCAGATTGTTATATTCCAGCCAATACCAGTTTTACCGACGACACCGGCACTTATGTCAACGCAACCAGTTGCCCATATGAATAAAAACCATGAAAGAACCAATTGTATCTATTATTATGCCGAACTATAACGGCGAACAGTATATTACCGATGCATTAAAATCCGTATCTGCCCAGACAGAAAAAAATTGGGAATGCATCATAATTGATGATGCCAGTACCGACAATTCTGTAAAAACAATAAAGCAATACATAAAAAAAGACAAACGTTTCAAACTGATTCAATTATCAAAACAATCCGGCCCATCTGTGGCACGCAACCATGGTCTGGACACCGCCCAAGGCAGATATATTGCATTCTTGGATTCCGACGACTGCTATACAGATACGGCATTACAAACACTGATACAGTTAATTGAAACAACTGGTGCCGATATGGCTGGCGGACGAACACATATGATTGACAGTGCATTCACATTCAAAGAAAACCCAAAAGCGACTTTTTCCTTGGAAGATTTCGTAACCTCATACGCACCCGAAGAATTCTTATTATTACCACAAAAGCATTCATGGTGCTGGATATGGCGACGTATATATAAACGTGAATTAATTGGTGACACACGATTTTTACCAGAATTTACAACATTTGGTGACGATTTAACATTCATGTTAAATATTGCATATCGTGCAAATTCCAGTGCAGAATGCAACAATGTATGCGTATATCATCGTGCACATCAAAATAATATAAGTTCACAAGACTTTTGTGAAAACAACGTTACATGGTTTCCAAAATACTTCAAATATATTTATAACAACCTGCTAGATAAATACAATCATATCTTTTGGCGAAAATTTTATACCGACACCTTTAAATATTTGATACACGAAACAATTATAAAATCAAAACAATATAACACCGCCCATGCCGAATCCAAGGCAGCTGTTATTGAATCATGTAAATATATTCCACGCAGATATCTGCGTTTCAAACAACGAATTTTATGCTGGTTTTTATCATGTCTGAAATAAATGTATTATATTGTTTTGATAACAACTTTTGGCGAATGGCGGCCGTTTCTATTTATTCATTATTTGAACACAAGAATCCCGACACAACCATTAATGTACACTGTATGGTTGCACCCCACACACATGGTCATCGCAAGATAAAAAAAATCATCGGGCAGGGTGGCAAACTGATATGGAAAACCATCCCAAACAGACGAAATCCATATGCAAACATAGACTATTCACGTTGGTCGCCTGTAATATTCTATCGCATGTTTGCACACACAGTTTTTCCAAATCAAAACAAATTGTTATACCTTGATTCTGACACATTGATTCAATCTGATTTAACAGAACTATATCAAACGGACATTTCCAAATATGCATTGGGTGCAATTCGGGATATGGCACCAACAAATATCCCAAACGATCCAAACGGCATATACGTTCGTGAATTCAAAGAAAAGTATTTACAACATGATTTATACGTTAATTCTGGGGTATTGTTATTAAATTTAGAATATTTACGCACAATTAAATCACCATGGCCAATTAAAAGCGAACTAACTTACCCGGATCAAGACATCATAAACACTACCTTTGACGGGCAAATACTTGAATTACCACTGCGATACAATTGCATACCAGAAATTTATATTGACAAGAAATTCAAACAATCTGAACGTAATTTTGTACAAAACAAAATACATATTATGCATTTCTATGCAATCAAACCATTCTATTATCAATTCACACCGGTAAACATATATTCACTGTTTACACGTACTGCATATAAAATTGACTTATATCCCGAAGATTTCATAAAACAAGAATATAAACGCAAACAAAAAAAGCACAACAACAAAACAAATATACCATTTATCACCACAACAAAAGACAATAAAATCCGTTTATTTGGTATAAAAATGAACTAACATGCTAAAAACATTTTTTAAGCAAAACTCAATAAAATAACACACATTATTAAACTATTTTTTCAACTTGAAACAGGCTAAAAATTCCACATTGCCACTGCCGCCCCTGACCGGTGATTCAATCACGCCCAAACAATCAAAATTATGCATTCTAAACGCATCCACAACACGATTAACAGAATAATCATGCCACTCTTTTGATTTTATAACACCACGAAACTTTGCAGATACATCACGTGGGACTTCAAATTGTGGTTTTATCAACACAATTATTGTTTTCGCACCCCATTGCGGTAAACAATCTACAATATTTACCAACGACACAAATGAAACATCAATAACAATCAAATCAACCACAGACAGCGGCTTTAAATCACGAATATCTGTTTGTTCCAACGAAACAACACGCAAATCATTACGCAATTCATCAATTAATTGATTTGAACCAACATCAACAGCATAAACAGTTTTCGCACCACTTTTCAATAAAACTTCTGTAAATCCGCCTGTACTTGCACCAACATCCAAACACACAAAACCATCTGGATTAACATTAAAATATTCCAGTGCACGTGCCAACTTTAACAAACCACGCCCAGCAGAATAGGGCAAAACACCACCAACCAAAACATCATCCGTATCAACAGACTGACTTGGTTTCTTTGCCACAACGCCATTTACCGTTACCAATCCCGCATTAATTGCAGCAACCGCTTTGGCACGTGTCGGGTATATTTTCTGAAAAACTAATGCTTGATCTAATCTCATAAAGAACAAAATAACACAAATTTTACACAAAATCAACTTGACATTTTATTATATTTGTCTATATTTAATGCATACATAATAAAAAAGGATTCTAAATGTGTGTAAAATTAAGTCAAAACGACAAAGACTACTGTAACGGTTGCGAATTTCATTGTGTTTTAGGCACACAATGGAAACTGTTTTCTATTCCTGCAAAATACTATCCAACAATTAATTGCAGAAAAATCACAGAATACACCGACGAAAATAACATCACAACCAAGATATCTGCAAAAAAACGTGAATACGCACATCAAATGGCACGTGCAATCGCTGCAAAATGCGGATATAACACTAACAAAAGATAAAAAAGTTTCAACAGATGTTTACACAGACACAAAAACTTAACATCGGCAGATGCAACGGCTGTAATCGCAAATGCACACTTGGTGCAAAAACAATTATTTTTCACGATAATTACAGTTGTTTTGTCCCTACTATCAACAACAAAATACAAAAATCATATACCGACAAACAAGGTAAAAAACGCCTTGTACAACAATACAGAAATGCCGCTGTCGCTATTTCTTTTGCACGCACAATATCAAAATTATGCCCACACTACACACGACCAGCACAACCAAGCCCCAGCACCTACACAAACACACAATGCCAAGGCTGTGAAAACAAATGCACATTTGGAATAAAACACATAAAATCCGCAACACGTGATGGTTTTTTACCTGTTATCGGAACCAGAGAAATAAGAAGATACACAGACAAACGTGGTATCACAAAAATAGTTCCACACTATAACGACCCATTACGTGCACGTATTCGTGCTGCCAAAATATCAAAACTATGCGATCATTACCAAAGGTAAAACAGTTATGTTTTCTCAGACAAACAGATTAAACGCAAATAAATGCAACGGCTGTAAAAAACACTGCGAAATTGACGCTGTATACTATGAGAAAAAACGTCAAGGTTTCTTGCCTACAATCTGTGGTAAAACCATCAAATATTATATTGATGCAAACAACACTAAACGATTCTTACACCTATATCGCAGCAGATATAACGCCATAGACGCAGCAAAAACAATTACCAGAACATGTACGCACTATGTTGAAAAATTCTCAACAGTACAATCCTCTGATGCAAACACCTGTACCGGCTGCAACAAATTATGCAAACTAGGCACACACAAAACAACAAACGGCTTTTTACCAACCATCAACAATCAAACTATACATGGGTACATAGATGCACATGGCACGTTGCAAATATCCCAACAAAACAAAAACATACCCCAAACAATACAATATGCAAAACAAATCGCAGCACGTTGCGACTTTTATAAAAAACAACGACAAATCAAAGAGAAATAAAATGATATCAAAAACAAAAACGCCTATAATTTGTAACAGATGTCCACTACATTGCAAAATTGATGCCGTTCCTGCACCTTATTTTGTTGGCGTTATACGAAAATATATACCAACAATCGCAAACGAGGCAATAACAGAATACGAAAGCGAAAATAAAACAAAACATGTCCCATTACTAGACACCAAAGAAAAAGCCATTAAATACGGTAAAAAAATCGCACGATTATGTAAAATCCCACAAAAAACACGATAAAAACCGCAGAAATCTGCGGTTTTTTTAACATTTTAACACCGGAACAGGGTAATAACAAACATGTTTTCAGCCACGTGCAACAAAGACGACAACACCATAAGCACACAATCAAACAAAAAAATCGCACGATTATGTAAAACCCCACAAAAAACACGATAAAACCCGCAGAAATCTGCGGTTTTTTAACATTTTTAACACCAGAATAGGGTACAAACATGTTTTTTCAGCCACGTGCAACAAAGACGACAACACCATAAGCACACAATCAAACAAAAACACAATACCTATATTGCTGGCGGTATACACGCAAGGGAAAGCAATTAATCAACCGTTTGCAATGCATAACCAAAAACCAAAGCGATATAACGAATATTACATACAATGAAAACGAGCGTCAGCGATGTTTGAATTGTTGTGCATGCGAATATAAAAATATTTTAATTTTTATACCATAAAGTATACACATATATTATGTATACAGGTGCACCAATGAAAACGAGCGTCAGCGATGTTTGAATTGATGTGCATACGAATATAAAAATTTTTAATTTTTATATCGTAAAGTATACATAATAACGCGTTATACGCAGCAGGCGGTTATGCGTAGCAGGTTGTTGTTGCGTTGTTCGTTTGCCAACCGCAAAGAAAGCAAACAACAACATAAGACATGTCTTAAAACACAACCGGTCATTGCGTGTTGTAAGTGTTATATATGCGAGCCATGCGAGCATATATTACACGCACAAACAAAATGACGCAGGTTGTTGTGTTTTACACATGGCGTTGTGTTGTTTGCGTGCGGTTGGCATGTGATACCACACAAAGCAATCATTGGAGCATGCACGACAGTTTGCATGCGACCCGCAGCCCGCGGGCGGGCGTTGCGATTTTCTTTTCTGCAAATTGTTATTGCAGCAGGCAATAACACAATCAAACAACAAAACAGAAAGGAAAGCAGAAATGATAGACAAACAAACAATTGAAACTGAAAATATTATTTTTAAATATTTTTCACATATAAAAATTGTAAAATATTTTTTAAAAAAAACAACACCCACAAGACATTTGAACAATTATGAAGTTTTAGACATCTCAACAATCTTGAATAATTGCAATTTATCACATTATGAACAACAAATAATTATATTTTATGGTTATAAATTATGTCGTCCACCATACCGCGGCAGACACCGCGACGCATGGAACAACGCAATAAACACAATTAAAAACGAATTTATAAAAAAGGGCATAATACTATGATTTTAGCCGAATTATTAGAATCATTAAATCGTGTAAATGATTATACAAAATTGGGACATTTAATAAAAGACCCAGCAACATTTACACCAGAAAATGACAATGAATACCTTGCAAAATTAGCGTGGCAAAAGTTTTTGAATAACTTTTTTCAAAATAGATACAGTGCATACATAACAGCAGATACAATCAAGTCAGTAATGGATGCAAGCGGCGAAATATACAACCCCGAAAAATTAGAAAGATGTGCCGCGTTTATAAGAAACAAATTAAAGCCCGCACAACTTATAACCGACAAATGGTTAATTTATTTTGTACGCAAATTTAGATAAAACAACAAAAGGAAATAAACAATGATTAAAATGACACAAAAAATACAAAAAAAATCTATTAAAATGGCAATACGGATGTTTTGCGACCTTGGCGGCTACCAAATGGAGCACAATCTTGGATTACACCGATACAGTCAACACAGACTTGTTTTTAGCGGTATTGATTTATTAAAATTACAAAATGAAATCTTAGAATTGCCCGACAGAGCATTAGAAGCAGTCAGTCAATACGGATACAATGAGCCATATAACCGCACTGATTTAGATGTTGCTTTAACAATATTATCTGCTAAAATTGGCAAGTTATGACACACAACTATCTGTGCGATAAATATTTAGAAATATCACAAGAAATCTCTGCCGCCCACACACAACTGCGGGCGGCACACGATATGCACAAAATACAACCAACAACACAAACAGAACAAAACATCAAAGAAATACAAGAACACATTGCCGCACTACAAAAACAGCGTACAGAAATAGAAAAATTATTGAACATAACCATTGCTGAGCCGCGGCAGAGCCGCAATACCATAAGCACAAAACCACAAGAATAGGGCGATGTATTTTTTATTTATTTTATTTATTTATAAATAAATATATAAATAAATAATTATAATTATAAGCGATAATTAAATTGCAAAATAAAAATTCGGCACAACTTGAAAAAAATATTTTCCAAAACCGCAGAAAACCGCAAAACATGACGCTTGTGTAAACGATGTTTTTGTGTTAAAATAATTAGTGCAAAACAGAAAAATTGCAGCGTGCGTTTTGGCGGCGGTATACACGCAAGGGAAAGCAAACAATCAACCGTTGCGAAGCATAACCAAAAGCCAAAGCGATATAACGAATATTATGTATACAGGTGCACCAATGAAAACGAGCGTCAGCGATGTTTGAATTGATGTGCATACGAATATAAAAATTTTTAATTTTTATATCGTAAAGTATACATAATATACATTATACGCCTTTATAATATCGTGTCCCCTGCATATTCCTGGCTCTTTTTTCTAACAAACAGTATACACAATAAAAATATTTTACCCGTTCAGCAACACATCCAACACAGCAATACCACAAAACAAACACATACAAACATCCAACTTCTTAAAAACATCTAAAAAGCGACACACATACTTCCTATAATCTACCCGACAGCAAAAACATCACCTTAAAAAACTATACATAATACACCCTGTCATTCATATACACACAACAACAAAAAAACAGGTTTTTACACCTGTTTTTTATTTATCTATTTTATCACAAATAAAAATTAACGCTTTGTAATTTTTTTAATTTTACTAACAGAATCTGTCGCAACACTTGCAGCGACCTTTTTAAGACTTTTCAATCCTTTTTTCAAATCGCTTTCTTCTACACCCGCTGTTTCAACCGGCACTACATCCGAACAGCAAAACGCACATTTTGTTGCCGAATTATTAATATTAGATTTACAATACGGACACGCATGTGTGTTTGCAGGCTTTTTATCACGCATTTTATTCATCGTACGCACAAACAAAAATATCGCAAACATTGTAATAAAGAAACTAACCACAGAATTCAGGAACAACCCCAAATTCAACGTGGTCGCCCCAGCCGCCTGTGCCTGGGCTATCGTTTCATATGTCGCCCCAGCTTGTCCCCCACCCAACACAAAGAACCATTGCGAAAAATCAACACCGCCAATTAACAACCCAATCGGTGGCATAATAACATCTTTTACCAACGAATTTACAACGCTTGTCATAACACTACCAACAATGATACCGACAGCCATATCTATCGCATTACCACGCTGAACAAACGCACTAAATTCCTTTAATAAGTTATTCTTTTTAGTCATTTTTACTCCTTTTCTTGTTTTTCAGAATATTCTTCTATTGCACATAAAACCTTATATAACGTTTTACGTAAATTTTCATCTTTTGTTTCCACAGTTATATCTGCCAATGCGTACGTTTTATAACGCTCTTCTATCAATTGTTCTAATATTTTACGACTGTCCGTATTAAGCAACTGCGGACGTGTATCACGCGAATTTGTACGCTTTACCAACAAATTCAAATCAGCCTTTAACCATACAGACAACGCCCTGTCCAGCACCATTTGCCGAACCGCAGGCGTAATAAAAGCCCCCTCGCCCGTAGAAATAACTTTTAATGCAGGCGGTGTATCCAACAAACGTTCAATTACACGCTGTTCAACCCGACGAAATTCTTGTTCGCCATACATCGCAAAAATATCAACAACACTACAACCTGCTGCCGCTTCTATCTCTTTATCAGAATCAACAAATGGTATACCAAGCCGTCTGGCCAAAGCACGCCCAACACTGGTCTTACCTGCCCCCATTAAACCAACCATAACCACAGGTCTATCAATAAATTCTTCGTTTATCTTATCCATAACAAGACCAATCATATCAAATTTTTCACTTTTTACAATAATAATTCTGCGTGTAATAGCGTTTTTATTTTTATGTTTTTATGATATAATAGTCCTAAGGACATATAAAAATATCGTAATTTGTGATCCACGAATACAAAAAAAAGGAATCAGATATGAAAAAAGCAATCATAATGACATCTTTAATTGCAATATACACAAATTCAGCAAACGCATCGTTTGAACACATTGGTACAATTGTCACACACAATATTGCAAATACACAACACACAATAAATCAATTGTTTTTTTCAAATTCCGCATTCAAGCAAAACGTATCACAATCGTACAAAAATAATACAAACCTATACGGACACGCACCAATGTACGGAAAAATGCGAACATACGGTGAATACAACGATGACGGCAGTTTCGGACGCAGCGGTGGCGACACATACAACAGTGTACGCCCACAAAACATATGGTTTGACTGGCAACATAATACAAACAAAGTTAATTATACATCAATACCTGTATTAAAAAACAATACAGACATCGTAATCGCAGGAATAACCAACACCCCATCTAAAACATCCAAATGGGGCATGTACGCAGGATATATCAACAGCCGACAAGATAACTCTATCACAGATATAAACAACCAAGGTGGCTACATTGGTATACACAGCGGTTTTACAATTAATAATTTTAGCACATACGCAACACTAACAGGCGGAATACTTGATACTTCAGACATATCATTATCTGACACATATACCAACATGTGGCTAAGTGGAAACTTAAAAGCATCATATGATTGGAATCTTGACACAACATTCACATTACAACCGGCTGTACATATCGGATACACGTGGATTGCATCTGGCAACTACACCGCTGTAACAAATGAAAAAGTTACAAATGACAACACAAACATTTTTACAATCACACCTGAAATTTCGGCAATCAAACACATTGGCAATAATTGGTACGGAACATTGGGCGTGAAATACATAATATCACATATTGACAGTAACTCTTATATAAACAACATTGCGATACCAGAATTAAACTATGACAACTATTTTGAATACGCAATTAATATCTGCAAGAAATTCAACAATACAGATATACACGCAACATTCGGTCGCCATGACGGTCATTTATACGGATGGTTTGGAAACTTGGGGATAAGATATTCATTCTAAAAAAACGCCCATTCGGGCGTTTTTTATTCACAATCAGGCTCTGTATCATCGACCAAGAAAACAATATGCAAAAGTTTCATATTTACCCCACATTATATTGCTAATTCATATTTGCCAGTCTTTCCAATTGATCCGCAGCAATCAACGCATCAATCATTTCGTCCAATGCAGCACCACCCGCTAAAATATCGTCCAACTTATACAAAGTCAACTTAATACGATGATCTGTCACACGCTGTTCTGGGAAATTGTACGTACGAATTTTTTCGCTACGATCGCCAGAACCAACCATTGATTGACGAGATGCATTACTGGCACTTTCTTGTTCAGAACGCTGTTTTTCATACAACTTGGAACGCAACACTGCCATTGCAGCAATTTTATTCTGTAATTGACTACGTTCGTTTTGACACGTAACGACAATCCCTGTTGGGAAGTGCGTTATTCGTATTGCACTGTCTGTTTTATTAACGTGTTGCCCCCCCGCCCCAGACGCACGAAATATATCAATACGAATATCTTTATCTTCAATAACAACGTCAATTTCCTTGGCTTCAGGCATAACCGCAACAGATGCTGCACTGGTATGAATACGTCCTCCCGCTTCAGTTTCTGGAACACGCTGTACACGATGAATACCAGACTCAAACTTCATACGACCATACGCACCCGCACCATCAATTTTGAATACAATTTCCTTATACCCACGCAACGAAGTGGCATTTTCTTCAACAACCTCTACCTTCCAGCCTTGACGTAACGCATAAGATTTATATTGATTATACAAATCACCTGCAAACAAGGCAGATTCTTCACCGCCAACACCTGCACGAATTTCCATAATAACACTGTTATCATCCGCATCATCACGTGGCAACAGTGCAATTTGTAATTTTTTTTCAATATCAGGCAAGCAATGATTTAATTCATGCAATTGTTCTGTTGCAATTTCACGTAATTCCGCATCATTTTGCATTTCCACAGCGTCTGCAATACCTGCGACAACCTGAAAATATTCGTTTATTAGTGGCAGCATTTCCGACAATCGTGAATACTCCTTGGATAACTTGGCCAGTTCATCACCGGACACATTACCAGAATTCATTTGCGCTTCTATATCCGCTGCACGAATCTGAATATCTTTTAGTTTTTGTTCAACAATCATTATATTGCCTTTATGTTTTTTATTGCGACATCAATACCCAGCGTCTGCTGTTCGCCTGATTCCATATTTTTCAGCGAAACAAGTTTATTTTTTACTTCATCTTCGCCAATTATTATACTGAATTTTGCATTTATTTTATCAGCGTATTCAATTTGATTTTTGAACTTCTTTTCAGAATCCAAATATGCCACAGACGCAATATTTTCATCACGCAACACATTCAAAACAGACACAGAATACGATAAATTTTCATTTCCCATACACAGCACTGCAACATCCACCGGTGTTTCAAATTGGGTCAAATCAATCGCCCCTGCTTCCATTAGTGCAACAAAGATTCGTGAAAAACCAATCGCAGCACCAACGCCAATTATTTTAGTTTTACTGAATTTTCCAACCAAATCAGCGTAACGACCGCCACCTGCCACAGTCCCCAATTCGGGATACTTTAATGACTTAAACTCAAAAACCAATCCAGTATAATATGCCAAACCACGTGCAATAGACAAATCAATTTCTGCATTTTTTACGCCAAACGATTTTAACACTTGCATAAATTCATTTAGTTCCAAAATTGCCGCATCCAACTTATCAGACTTGTTTAAGAATTCAGAATAACCATTTAAGAATACAGATTTAATTTGATTTTCTTTTTTTGTGTCATTCAGAACATCTTGCAGACCTTCGGCAAAGTCTTCTTCGCCCATTTTATCTTTTTTATCAATCAAAACGAATACGTTTTTCTTTTGTTCATCATTCATTTCCAAGAAATCAAACAACGCATCCCAAAACGGACGTGAACCAATACGCACAGCATTATCACCGATAAAATCAGATACAGAATTTAACGTACGTTGAATAACGGATATGATTTCTGCATCATAATTTGATGACAATGAATTAACACCCATTATATCCATGTCCATTTGATAAAATTCACGATAGCGACCACGTTGTGCACGTTCACCACGATATCGTTTAGAAAACTGACTGGCACGAAATGGGAAAGTTAAATCGTTCAGATGTCCTGCAACATAACGTGACAATCCGACTGTTCCATCATAACGCAATCCCATTTTAGTATCGCCCTTTTGGAACAAAAACATTTGCGTTTCAATTTCATCCCAATTATCTTTATCTGTTAAAACCTCGGCACGTTCAATTGCCGGCAAATCCAGTTGATTAAATCCGGATAATTTCAATACATTCAACATACGTGTTGCACAAAAATCAAAACAACGCTGTTGTGTTGGTAATAATTCTATAAAACCAGATAACGGTTTTGTTGGTTTCAAGTCCATTTTTTTATTTCCTATGGTTTACATGAGAAACTTGCGACACTGTACATAGTGTCAATTATATCATAAAAAACACAATATGCTAATACCCACCCAACTGGGTGTGATGCAATACAGAAAAAATTACCAATTTTCTTAACATATCGCTGTGATTTTAGTAAAAAAATATGAAAATTCAAGCATTTTTATATCAAGGCGGGGCATACCGCCACACAAATTACGAAAGAAAAGAATTCCTTAGCTTTTAAAATCTGTATTTTGTATATGCCCCATCAAAGAACATACACATTATAAACCGAATCGCAAATAACCGCCACAGGTACTATTTCCCAAGCATCAAAGCAATTATTCTGGACATAATTACACTAAATTCTTCCTTGTATTCCGGTGTATAATTACCCATTAACGGCAATTCTACGGCTATATAGGCACAATTTTCGCAAGATTCCATCATATTTACCCGTGTACCATTTGACACATGCGGTGATTCTACTTCTATCCAACAATTATCACCAGGTTGCGACAAATCAAAATCTGCACTGGCAGTTGGCAAAGACACCGACGAACCATCTAAAACAACTTCTATGGCACCATCACCGGTACTGTGTGATGAACATATTGGTTTTATCGTAAGGCCACCAGATGGAAATTCATAATAAACACGATTTATATCTGGGTTATATATTGCACCAACGATACTTTCATTAACATCAAATGTATCTACATCTATATTTTGTATATAATTTGCAGTATATTTTATACCACCAAAAACATATGGTGGTTCTTGATTTAATTTGTCTTGGGAATTGAATATAGTTGCAAAATTTATCACAGGCCCCAATTCATCCATTTTCCACCCAGCGAACGCATAACCATCTGGTGCGACACAGGTTGTCATCAACAAAAAATCATCCACCATCGTCTGTGTTCCAGAACCATCGCCACACGAAAATTCAACATCTGTATTATTTGTTTTGCACTGTAACGGCACCCCACCTGCAATTCCAGACGTTGCAACCAACACAGATAATAAAAATACACTTATACTCTTTTTCATTTGTTATCTTTTATCAACATTTTAACTCAACAGTTCCACCTACTTCTATTAGTTTTTCCTTTATCTCTTCTGCCTCAGCAGGGCTTACCCCCTCTTTTATTGTACTTGGCACACCGACAACTACTTCTTTTGCTTCTGCCAACCCCAACCCCGTAACTTCTTTTACAACTTTTATAACATATATTGTGTTACCCGCATCATAACCAGTTAATATAACATTTACCTCATTACACTCCTCTACTTCTGGTGTTTCCACTTCTGGCGTTTCTATGTACCCCCCTGAACATTTTAACTCAATCTCGGCGGCACCACTCGTACACTCCAAACCTTCTATTTTTTTCTTTATCTCTTCTGCCTCAGCAAGGCTTAACCCCTCTTTTATTGTACTTGGTGCACCGTCAACCATGTCTTTTGCTTCTTTTAACCCCAATCCTGTAATCGCTCTTACTTCTTTAATAACATTTATTTTACAACCACCAGAACTCCTCAATATAACATCACACTCATTTACCGCGGGGGGGGGGGGGGGGAGACCGACAACAATACCGCCACAGCGCACTTCTACTGTTGCCCCTGCCCCTTGTAATGTGTATTGTATGGCCGCTGCCTGTGACGCATCATCAGTCATAGTCAACGTTATTGGTGCACCATCAACCAAAGACGTTGCATCATCCATACCCAAACCCATAACATCCATCATCGCCTGAATAACCGCAGATTTATCATCGCCTGCGCTGTACATATAAACTTCGTATTCATCACAATGTTTATCTGCATACACAGCATTAAAATTCACAAATCCACTACGCATGCCATTTGGACACTGACTTACATCACCCATTGCACCAGCATGAGGATTGCTTTGATGCAACCAATACAACAAATCAAAATCGCTGCCATAATAATAAGTCCCATTTAAATGAATATCTGCCGGTTCCCAACCAATAAATACATGACTATCATCATTTGGCACACAAACCGAGTCCAGTTTCATATTAGCATCAATATTTCCTGTTTCTGGTTCATCTGACTTATATGATTTGGATGCAACACTGCCTTCTGCCAATGTGCCATAATCGCCACAATCAAATGTAATACCAATATCAATATCAAACAGCATATTAACACTAGCCGAACCGTCTTCATACAACCATGTAAACTTTTCATCAATACCGTACACATCGCCATTGTATTCGTATCCAACATGTACAATATCAGTATTGCATGTTGACGGTGCTAAATCATCCAAATTGTATTCCACCCCATAATATGGCCAATATACAAAATCAAAAAACCCATCCAACCCCCTGCCATATGTAATAATATTACCAGAATTATACGACAGATTTGCTGGCATATATATATACAATGCATATAATTCTGACACATTTGTAACATCTGCATGAGTACCGCTGTCATCATTCACATATATGTGTTTGTTAATTAATTCCTGAAACAATGTATTATATTCTGACGATTCGGATATCAATGTTCCGCCACTCATCCCCAAGGAAAATATAAGTGCATTTTCATGAATTTTATCTGTATATCCCATAAATGGTGCCACAAACTTTTGTGATGTTGTACCCAAACTATCATATGGTATGATTGCATTTAATTGTGCAATTTCATCATCTGTAAATGGATTAAACCAGAACATTGGTGTTGCACCTGGGTATGTCGATACACACATAGGATCCATTACAGTAAGTGTTTCTGCATCACGCGGCTGATTATAAACATATTGATTAGGTGCAGCATCGTATTCGCAATAATATTTTATACCATCTGGTATATCTTCATATACCGCATTAAACACATATTCCCCAGAACTAATCCCCGGTTTACATTCGCCTGGTGGCATATCATCCACAATATAATTAGGGTTTGTTTTTTCACTGACTTCAAACCAATCAACTGTATCGCCAACGGCAAAATTTAACGGTTCGTAACGTGGTGTATCAACACGCCATCCTGCAAATACTTTATTGCCATCAGACGGTATACATTCTGCATCAATTACAAATGTTGCATCTGTATCACCATACACAGATGTTTGCTTATATGTTTTTGTTGCCGTTTCTGGATTTTCCAATACACCCCATCCACAATCAAATGTTGCACTTAAATTCATATCAAACAACACATCAACCGTCTTGCCCGATGTCCACAACCATTTTACAGTGTCATCTGGATCATATTTTTTACCGTCAATTTCATATCCCGCCACAGAAAGTCCTGTATTACATGTAGGCATCATAAATTCACTGAACTTAAAATTAACCCCATAATACGGTTGAAATAAAATATACAAAAAAGCAAACCCCAAATCACCAAACACAGGTACATTACCAAAATTATATGTCACCTCATACGGTTCATAAACATACAATGCATATAAAGATGTTTCACCAGATACAGTCAGCCTCCATTTAGCATCATCCCCCACATCAGGACCATATAAATGCGTCTGCAACAACCGGGAAAACACAGATTCATATCCGTCACCGTCACTTTCATCATTTGCCATTTCCATCAAACCATAGATTGCCATAATACCATTCTTCCCTTCTATGATATCTGTTTTACCAAAGAACGGTGCAACCAGATTTTTAGCATTTTCGTCTAATTCTTCATATGGCATAATCGCATTTAATTGTGCCTGTTCACTATCTGTAAAGGGTGTAAACCAAAACCCCACAGTATCATTGGGATTTTCACTATCTGTACTTGATTCTAGCCCAGATGTAATTCCTGTCTTGTACGCAGGACAGAAAACCCCCAGCGGCACAACGGGTTCACCATTAAAAGATTGTGATTTCTTCCAATCATCCACATCGGCATCATATTTACAATAATATTTTATTGCCTGGTTTTCATAACGTGCAACCAGTGTTTTATCTGTTGTAAAATTAAACACATGAATCATATACGATGGTATTTTAACCCCATCTAAATACCAACCCGCAAAATTATTTCCAGGTGCAACATCACAATTACCCACATTTGGCGACACAGTATACCATTGTCCTGGCAATAACATCTGTGCATCTGGCGGTGTACCACCCATACCGCCACAAGAATACGATAATTTATATGATTTTGCACAAACACGATATCCACCCGCATTATTAACAGCGTGATATTGCGTTCCATCTGGTAATTCAAAGTTTAATCCAGCCGCATTACCTGGTTCTAAATTGACATAACAAACCTGATTTTTTGATGCTAAAATATTTAATGCAGGTGTTGTAGTACGCTCTTTCAACAGGTTAAAAGATAAATTTCCACCAAACTTAACCTTGGATACATCGGTGCCACACAATTGCATACAGTTTTGACCATTTCCCAACGCATAACCCGAATCGCATATTGCACAAACATCGCTTGCATTTTCATCGGCACAATCCGATACAGAATATACCTGTATGTAACCATCTGGGCATTGTTTATCTGCCGGTACAATCACACTGTTGCTGTCAATTGCATATTCTGAATAATTTTCAGGACACGACGTTACAGCAGATGACACAACAGGCATCATCACAGCGCATATAAACATCAGAAAACGTATAAACAAAACCACCCCTCGCTTACGTATATAAAATAGTCTAGCAAATATATATAAATATAAACAAGTTAAAAATACCGATGTAATTCACAACCATTCACACTAAGCCAACGTTTTGCACGTCCAACGCCATCGCCATATAATTCACGCACTGTCATCCAAAATTCATCAGAATGATTCATATGTCTTGTATGTGCCAGTTCATGCATTATTACATAACGCATTACATCCACTGGGGCAAATGCCAACCGCCACGAAAAAGACATTGTTCCAGAACTAGAACAACTGCCCCAACGACTGGACGTGTCCCGCAACGCAATTCGTTTTGGATGAAATTCACATGGCACAGAACGAATCGTTTTCTTTATTTCCGTCAAAAATTCTGACTTTATAAAATCACGCACACGACGTTCAAACATTTCTGTTCCGCCACCGACATACAATATGTTTTTTTCTGCATCAAACCGATTCGCACGCAAAGACTTATCATGAACCAATTTAACAACACGTCCCAAGAACGTTATTTCATCCCCAGATTTCAGTTTCACTTTTTTTGGGTATTTTTGATAAACAGAATCTATCCATCGCTGTTTTGATTCCAGGAAACGAATCATTGCACTTGTTGTAACCAGCCATGGCTTTGACACACAAATTTCTTTCTTTGGGGTTATTTTTGGTCGTAATGTAATATTACGCAACCCACGACGTGTTGTTATACAAACTGGTATTTTTTCACCCGAAGATAGCGTAAACACAAAATCTGTCATTTAATTTTATCTTTTATATCACGAACAATCGCATCAACGTTGAATCCTAATTCTTCGTAAACCTGTTCACCATTACCGGACATACCGAATCGGTCAATACCAACCACAGCATCTGCAAATTCAAACCATGGCGACGTTGCAGCCGCTTCTATGGCAACAACAAACCCACGCAAGATTTCCTGTTTATATTCATTATTCTGCATACGAAAATCCGCCACCGACGGCATAGATACAACCTGAACCGAATCGCCCAGACATTCCGCAACACGTACTGCCAATGGTACTTCTGAACCTGTTGCCAACAATGTAACATTTGGTCTGGTCTTTGCCTTGCGGATTATATACGCACCACGTGATAAATCTGCCCCCAGCGGAGTTTTTTCCATATATATCATTTGACGTGACAGAATAATACACGATGGCTTATTTTCTTCTGATAATGCACGACGCCACGCATATATAACTTCGGTCAAATTCGCAGGTCTAAACACATTTAAATTAGGAATCATACGCAACGATGGTAATTGTTCAATTGGCTGATGCGTTGGCCCATCTTCGCCCACAGCAATACTATCGTGTGTAAACACATATACCACAGGCAACCCAGACATTGCAGACAACCTGATACTGGGACGCATATAATCACTAAACACCAAAAATGTTGAACCATACACACGCAAACCACATGCGGCCATACCATTCATAATTGCTGCCATTGCATGTTCACGTACACCATAATTTATATAATTACCAACAAAATCACCCGGCATAATATCACAAGACGCATGAACCTTGACATTTGTGCTGCCCCCTAAATCAGCACTGCCACCAATGATTTTTGCACCTGACTTCAATAATTCATTCAGATAAATTCCTGATAATTCACGCAACGAAATCGCATCACCGAATTGTGGCACAGAAACATTCGGCAATTCAAAATTATTATGATGTTCCAATGTTGCGTGTTGACTTTGTGCAACCTGACCCCACAGTTTTTCACCCACAGCAGACATATTTTTTTGTATCAAATGCATTAGTTCCGAATCGTCCAAGGCAAAGCCATGTGCCTTTGGCATGCCGGCCAATTTAGAACCATGCCCCAATTCTGTTTTACATTGAATAAATACAGGCTTATCTGATTTCTTGGCATTTAACAGTGCACGATTCAGACGCACAAAATCATAACCATCTACACATATCACATGCCATCCAGCCGCCATCATACGCTGTGGCATATCAATATCAGTTTGTGCAACACCATCAATACTGACCCCATTATCAGCCCACAGCAACACCAGATTATTCAAACGATATCGTCCTGCGAATCCAATAGATTCCGATGCAACACCTTCCATTAAATCGCCATCTGAACACAGGCAATATACATACGAATCGGTTTTATTTATCTTTTCCGCCAACGCCATTCCAACAGCATTTCCAACACCCTGCCCCAGTGGCCCAGTTGTTGCATCAACACCATCAATTCCATACTCTGGATGTCCTGGCAATCCACCAACTTTTCTAAATGATTCTATATCACCAATATCATACCCTGCTAATTTTAATACTGCATATAACAATGCACTGCCATGCCCCGCAGACAAAACAAACCTATCACGTCCACGACGTAAAAAATTGGCATAAATCGTTGTGATAATATCCGAACACCCCAAAACAATTCCAATATGTCCACTATGTGCGAACCGCAACGCATGCAACGCATACGCCCGCACTGAACGTGCCATTTCGTTTAAGTCTTTGGAATTATAATTCATGTGTGATATTATATCATAAAAAGGGAATATATAAAAATGTTAAAAATTTGGACAGACGGCAGTTGTTTGGGCAATCCTGGACCTGGGGGTTGGGGTTTTGTTGCGACAGATGGAAAAAACATTGCGGAACGCAGTGGTGGCGAACAAAACACAACGAACAATCGGATGGAATTAATGGCGGTTATACGTGCATTAACTGCGGCAAAAAAACACGATGAACTAGAAATTCATACAGACAGTCAATATGTAAAAAACGGTATGTTACAATGGATGCAAAACTGGAAAAAGAACAACTGGCGAACATCTGATAAAAAGCCTGTAAAGAATCAGGATTTATGGCAAGAACTTGATAAAATCGCATCAACAAAAAAAATACATTGGTTTTGGGTTCGTGGTCATAATGGCGATGAAATGAACGAACGTGTTGACACATTGGCACGTACTGCTGCTGAAAATCTAAAATAATAGTATATTCACTATACAAAAAAACAAATCCCGCAGTTGCGGGATTTTTATTAATTCACACTGTCATCATATACAGAATATATCTTTCCTTGATGTTTTATTTTTAATGTCTTGGTTGCACCCTTACTAATTTTTCTATCGCCAACAACCATATTACCAAAGTACACAACATTACCTATCTTTACATGCAATGATACATCTGTCTTTTCTATGCTACGCAAATACAGTTTTTCACCATCAACATGCAAGATACGACCACAATCCCCCGCTTCGTCCGCACCTGTACCATATCCAATTGTTGTTAATCCTGATGAACAAGTATTCAATTTAGAAACACTACCATAATTCACAGAATGTGCTGCACTCCAATTACCATTACCCACATTTACACATGCCTGCTTTGCATCTTTGACATACGAACCACCTGCACATGAAATCTGACACGCTGTAATATCTACAGATTTTTCTGCACTATTTGGATACAGAGATGGACAATCATATCTACCATATTCATCTGTATATTCAGCGGATGAACATAACGGACGATTATTAACAGAATACCCTGGACAATATGAGCCCACAGGACAAGGTTCTGCATTTGCATGAATTATATATGTTCCTGTATCGCAATAATTGCTGAATTTATCTTTTTGATAATAACCAGCATTCAACATTTGATAATATTTATGACCATCCTTATCGTATTTACCAGATTCTGTATTATATAACACACTTTCAAGTGTAAAGTAACCCGCTTTATTCACAAATCCATATGATGCACGACATTCCCCGATAGATTTAAGTCCTTCTAACCACTGTATATTTTTAGTACTATCTAAGCGTGGCGTTCCACCACTATCTACTGGATAAGAAGACTGCGGTATTTGTTTATCTGCCAAACGAACGTCTGGACACGCACTGATACCTTGGTCTGAGTTTGCATTATATGTATATGTACCACCAATACAATATGAAGACAATCCTGTATCTGTACCTGGATAAACCTTTAGACACACTGCACAATCCGATGTCGTTGTACCCCCAGCCTTCAGATATTTACCAGCAGGACACGTTACAGATTTTATTGTCCATTTTGCTGTAAACGTCTTGTTACCTGTATATTGCCATTTGAACGATGTCCCAGCGGTATGGCTTACACTCGTTCCTGCATTATTACTCGTTGTCCAACCCGCAAAATTATAACCTGTCTTGGTACATGTATTAGCACTTGGTGTAAAGGTACTATCATATGTTGCAGTTGCACTGCTTGGTGCTGTACCAGCTCCATCACCACATGCATATGTTACTGTGTATTTATTCGCAGCCCATTGACCTGTTAGTGTTGCTGTACCACTATATACACCCAAATTATCATAGTTACATGTCACAGATGCGCCAGCTGTCAATGTCTTTTTACTGCTATTCCAACCACCAAATGTATAGCCAGTCGCACTCATCCCAGATGCAACTGTAAATGAACTGCCGTATGTACAACTGCTTGGTGCACCAGTTGGAACAGTCCCACGACCGCCATTCGCCCAACTTAATGTTATTGTATTACCTGTACAACTGGATGCACCGGCCGCACTACTATAACCAGATGCACATGATGTACAAGATGCATTTGGTGCATCTGTCGTAGTTGTGTACGTGTTCGCACCACACGTCTTACAAGTTGTTTGACCCGTTGCATCTTGATATTTCCCATAGAAACAGTTGCTACATTTTGTATATGCTCCACTAGTGGCTGTTACAGAGCCTGCACCACACGTTTTACATGTGCTTTGACCTGTTGCATCTTGATACTTACCGCTGTTACATGCGTTTTTGCCTTGGTCGCTGTTGGCATTATAATTAAATGTTCCGCCAGGACAATAATATCCAGCAGGACAAGTTGTACACGATGTTGTTCCACCCTT
>JAZNVR010000022.1:0-47481 GCA_045592905.1 Candidatus Enterousia sp. | reverse complement strand
CGGCCCGCCTGCGAAGAATATGTTTTCGCTAACATTCTATCAATGTACCGGTTTAACAGAAATATCCGCAGGGCTGTTTGCCGGGATTTCTGGGCCGCCTGCAGCGAATATGTTTGGCCAAACATTTCGTGAGTGTTCTGGATTAACCGGTCCGATTCCTGAAAATTTATTTGCAGGGATTTCTGGTACCCCTGCGAACTATATGTTTAGTAGTACATTTAGTGGCTGTTCTGGACTGACAGGCAGTATCCCAGATGGTTTGTTTGGTAATATTTATGGTCAACCCGCAGAACAAATGTATTCAGGTACTTTTTATAGTTGTAAAGGACTAACAGGCGAAATACCAGAAGATTTATTCGGTAATATTTCTGGCGATGCACAAAATTATATGTTTTATAGTACATTTGCTTATATTGGTGATGGTTTAACTGGTCCGTCTGCAAAAATCAATGGTAAATACCTGTATGAAATATGGCCGGATGCAACATGGAATCAGGTTGGGGCAATGTATCGTGGTGCGTCAGGTTTGACCGATTATGCGGATATTCCAAGCCCATGGAAATAGACACTTGGGCATGCGATTGTTTGTCTTGCCAACACTAATCACTTGAAAAAAATCCCCCAGTTGGGGGATTTTTTATTCTGCAACAACCGGTCGTTTTGGTTGTTTATGATGACGTTTCATCTTATGCATATGTCTTTTAGATGCCTTGAATTCTTCGGCAGTAACACAGCCGTTTTTATCGGCATCCATCATTGGAACCATTTGTGCCATTTTTGGACATTTTACAACCAAGCATCCATTATCAAATTCTGGGCGTGGCATCATTTTATGTTTTTTATGACAATTGCATAATTTCGTACTTGCAAAACCCAATGCAAAAATAATTACAAATAATACCAGTTTCTTCCAGAAACTGCCATGATGACATTTGCAGTGGCCATGTTCATGACATTTGCCAGCACATGCACAGTTTTTATCGCAACCACATGGTAATGTTTCAATCACTGGTGTTGCTACTTTCTTTGTTGCTGTTTTTTTTGCCGCAGGTTTCGCAGCAGTTTTTTTAACAACAGGTTTTTTTGCGGTTTGTTTTGCCATAGGTTCCTTCCTTTGTTTGGTTTGACATTGTCATTTTATTTTATAATTTTTTTATTGTAAAGAAAAAACATGTAAAAAAATCCCCCACATGGGGGATTATTTATTAACAACCACCTGTTACATTACCGATGATTTTGGAAATAGAAATATCTTTGTGTAACAAGAAATCATATTCACAGTTGCCTGATTTATATGAACCTGTACATGCAGCCAATGTCAATACAGCAAATAATGCCAACATAATTTTTCTCATGTTTTCTCCTTTTAGGTTAGTCAACGAATTTATTATATAGGAACGATTTCGTAATATCAATAATTATATTGCGTTTTTTACCCAATATATCTTATGCCCGCAAACAAAAATAACATCAAATCTGGCACAGCCAGTCCAACCAGTTTTTGATATATATGTTTCTGCTGCACGACGCAAACGCTGGGCCTGGGACGTACTGATTGCAGACCAGGCCTGTTCAATACAGGACCGACGTTTTACCTCTATAAAAACCAATGTGTTTTTATTACGTGCAATAATATCTATTTCTGCACGATGTGTGTTACGCCCTGTTATATATCTGGATTTTAATATGTGATATCCATGTATACGTAAATACATTCGTGCCAAAAATTCTGCAAACAATCCCTTGGAATATGATGTCTTAGAACGCATATGGCTTTGCCTTGAAATTTTCACGTGCACTTTGTATGTTTGTTGCATGATCAGATGCATTCAATCCATTATCAACCAAATCTAATGCACCATAGTATGCTGTTAACATTGGATCATATGAATTTGTGCTAGAAATCCACTTATCCGACCCAGAATTCGGTGCACCATATTTGTCTAAAACACTTTGCCAAAATGCCAATATTTTATTTTCACGTTGACGTGCAAATTTTTCTGCGGCACCTTCTTGTTCGTTAACATCATTATTATATACAACACGCCATACCACATTATCTGTTGCGTTACTGGTAAAATAAACAACAACTGTTTCACCAGTATTTTCACGTATCAAATGCAATTCTGATGCATATAACAGACCACGACTGCGTGCCAAACTGTTTATACATTTTTCTAGTTCTGTTGGGATTATTATGCCCTGACTGCGACATTCATAGTCCAGACTGTATTTCCAATCTTTGTGCATGGTATATATTATACTATTTTGTTTACGGGGTGCATATAAACCCTTGGTCTTGAAGAATAATGTTTGCACATCATCAAATGACATTCCCAACATAATGCCAGCAATATCAAATGATGCAACGTCTGCAACATCTGAATCAGAATTTAAGTCAACGTCTTCCATTGTGATATCTGTATCGCCACTGTCCACAATGGTATAATCGTCCATTTCAAATGCAGACGCAAATGCCCCAATTGGTAACATACATATAATACACAGAAATAATAATAAATTTCGTATCATTTATAATACCCACTTTTGTTTTTAATACGTACCAACATTCCAAACGCCAAATCGGAATGCCAATGCCGGATCTTTGCCAGATTCCAATACTTCTTCAATTGAAATGTGGCCCTTTGCAGTCTGTAATTCAGTTCTCATTTCTGGAACATAGAACATATTTAAATAAATTTGACCATGTGTTACAACAGGTGTTTGTGAAAAATCATTCGGTTTTTCCCATGTTATTAAATCATATTCAACAACCCAATAATTTTCCTCATTTGCAGCCTTTTCTATATTCGTAACAGAAACTGTGCGAAATTTTTTCTGCTCTGCCATTTTTTGAATTTCTGGGGCAACATTTTTCAACCAATAATCAAACGCAACATCATCAGACATCAAATCCAACGCTGAATTAATAGACATACGTCTTTCAATATCAGAACGTTCCGGAATACAATAGAAAAATTCTGTAATATACCGACTGATTAACATATCCCGAACAGTATCGTATCCCAAATCAGATGGTGCAGCAACCGTTCCAGGACGACGATAAAAACTGTCATCAGGTTGAAAGAAATATGTTTCAACAGTTGCCTTGCTGCCTGTATCATATATCGCACCCGATAAAAACAGCGATGCAAACATAATCAGCATCAATAATACACCCGATAAAAATACAACCAACTTATTCATCAATTTATCTTGTATGCGTTAAAGTCTGCAACATAATACCCAAATGTTTGAGGATACACAGCCAAATCTTGGGCAACATTTGCATATGCTAAAATATTTATTGGACCAAACATACTGGAATTAACTGTTGCACGTACCTGCCATATACCGCCAGTTACACTAAATGGACCAACCTGCGTTATTTGTAAAGAAGACATGTCCAACGTCCACATTTCGCCATTTGCAACACGTTCCTGGTACCCAGGAATTACATCTGTAACAAAATCGTTATATTCTTCGTCACCAGACAAACAATATAATGCACAATAACGAGATTCCATTCCCGTCTTGTTTGCAGGGTTGCAATCAACCGAACGATCGCACGACTGCCATATATTTTCATTAAAGGCTGTATCGTCTGTAATATAAAAACGATATGTCATAAACTTACCAATAACGGATTCTTGTAATGTCTGTGCTGTTGTAACTTCTTTGATATCTGTGTGTTGATGACCAACAACGGACCACTGACCTGTGATTTCATTTATAGACACCAAAAAAGGATGAACATGTACGGATTTTTGTACCCACAACAATAGACCACACGCAAACAAAATTAATAAAAAGACAACCATTATTGCAATAGACACACTGCGAGAAACCGCAATACGTTTGCCCGCTGGGAATGTAGACGTTTCAAATTCGTCTGGATATACCAACAATCCCCCCTTTTACAATAATAAACTAGGCCTGATATACCATTATGCAGGCACATGGACTAAGTTTTAATTCGTTGTTGTCATAGCCAACGCCAACAGGTTCACGATCATAAACCTGACCACAACCAGCCAAACAAAGTGCAACAAAAAAACCCAATACAACTTTTTTCATAGCCTTTTCTCCTTCCTTTTTCTTAATTATAAGAAAAATCTATATCAACCGTCAAGATTAAAACTGCGTTTCAAACGACAGCAAGAATCTTTGTTCACGATCATATTCTGTCATCTTTAATGGCCAACCCCATGAAAAATTCATTGGTCCCATCGGTGTATTCCAATAAATACCAACACCCACAGATGTACGAATATCATCATCAATCAGATTGTTTCTGGTTTCACCACGATATGTAAATGTATCTTCGGCTGCGGGTGGCTTGCCCAAAACACCATAATCAGCAAACACAAAACCCTTTATCTGGTATTCATCAGGAATAAATATCGGGAAATTCAATTGTGTTGAACCATTGACTTTCCATAAACCACCCAATGCATATGTACGTAATGCCCAGTTTCTGGAACCAACACCCGCAACATCAAATCCACGCAAACTTTCACCACCCAAGAAATAACGATAAACACGTGATATATAATCGCCATCCAATGGTTGAATATAACCAAAATTCAACGATGAACGCAGTTGCCATTTATCGCCCCAAAAGTTTATCATACCGATAATATCACCACTGTAACGCATGTATGATTCACTGCCCCCAAATCCAGTATATGACAGTCCCAAATTCGCAACAACGCCAGTATGTGTATTTTGCTCAAAATTTGTATTCAGATTATGATATCTGAAATTAGTACCTAATGTATACAATTCTGCATTTTGCCAGCCACCAGTTGCCTGCAAATCATAATTCTGGTCAAACGATGCAGATAATCTTATATTCTGGGTCCAATGATCTGTTAATCGCCACCCCATGCGACCAGCCACAGTCAAAGAATCACGATCATAACCAAAACTGCCCAATGATGAATAATCATACATTGTATACGATATATCAAAACCACCAGATAATTGACGACCAAATAAATATGGTTCTGTAAAACTAAACAGTGCTTGTTTTTGATATTCCGCAACTGATGCACGCAATTGAACAACTTGACCACGCCCCATAAAATTATTTTCTGTGATTCCTGCATCAATCATAAAGCCATTTATGTTTGACCAGCCAAAACCACCAGATAATTCACCTGTTGGTTGTTCTTCTACCTTGATATCTAAATTCATCATATTGGAATCTGCAACACGTGTTGGAACCATTTGAACATCTTTGAAATATCGGGTTCGCATCAGTTTTTGACGCCCTTCTTCAATTGTTTGTAACGAAAATGGATCGCCAGAACGCATCGGTATAAGTTGTTCAATAACAGTATCAAACGTGCGAACATTACCTAAAATATTAATTGTGTTCAAATAAATACGATTAGTTTTCTGAATCTTGAATCTTAAATCAATTGTTCTGGTTTTATCGTTTTTGGTTGGAATTGGTTCTACATTAATAAAAGCATAACCATATTCTGCAACCGCACTGCGTAATGCAGACATCGTTTTTTCAACCAAATCAACATTGTACACATCACCCGAATCCATTGTGACAACATCCATCAGTTCATCTGTTGGCACATCATCAAATGGATTTTCAATACTTAATTTACCAAATTCATAGCGTGGCCCTTCGTCAACAACAAAAACAACCGAATAATATTCACGATCTGGTGTAAAAGTTCCCTTGGTATCCTTGATTATAAAATCAGCATAACCATTTTGCAGATAAAACTGACGCAGCATTTGACCATCATACTGAATACGATCTTCGTCAAATGTGTCAAATTGTGTCATAAAACGCCACCATGCGTGTTCACGTGATAAAATCTCGCCCCGCAATGTACGATCGGAAAACTTTTTATTTCCATCAAATTTAATGTCCGTAATCCATGTTGGATGCCCTTCGCTAATCTCATATACAACATTGACACGATTATCAGCCAAATCAATCCGTTGTGGTTCTATTTTCGTACCAAAAAAGCCCTTGCGTTGATACACAGTCAATAATCTTTGTACATCTGCACCAATAACAGATTCATCATATGATGCACGTTCACGTGTTTTTATTTCTTTTTTCAAATCATCTGTTGAAACTTCATCATTACCTTCAACAGTAACCATATTGATAATTGGCGATTCTGTAACATTGATTTTCAATATATTCCCCACCATATTCACACTGATACGAGAGAAATATCCGCTTTGTTCTAATTTTTTTGCAATTTCATTACTGCGTGCTTCGCCAACATTATCACCTGGATTTACATCTGCCAAAATACGGATTGATTCCGCATCCATACGTTTGTTCCCGACAACCTCAATATGCGAAACAGTTGCCGCCCAAACTGGCAAAGCCATAAAGACTACTAAAATTGAAAATATTAAAAACTTCTTCATTTTTGTTTTGCCTGTTTTAATCGTTCAATTTCAAACTTAAAATCTAATTTTTTTTGATATTTATTCCACAGATTATTCAGAGTAATTTCTTTGTCAACGTACATTATCACATCATTTATTTCCAACAACACCGCTTCACGTTCGTAATTTGCAATATGACATGCCTTGGTCAATGTATGTATAATAGAATTACTTGGATACAACTTTACTATTTTCATAATAAATTCCTTTTTAATTAAAGATACATGCGTATATTATCTGGTTCGTTGTTGTGATTGTTTTTTTTCGTTGTACCGTTTATTCAATGCATCCATATACGTATTGATTGCATCTTGTAGTTTTGTTTCACGATTTACGCAAAACTGTACATCGTTTATATTAATAATTATATTCTTACCAGTTGCACGTGACATTCTGATAGCGTTTTCAACTGCTTCTCTGATGCTTGTTCCTGGGAAAGGTGTATATGTCATATAATATCCTTTTTTTTAATTTAGTCCAAATACGCGAGCCAAGTCATTCCACATTGTTAAAACGAATAAGCCCAATATCAGCAACCATCCCGCCATAATTGCGATTTCCATACCACGTCCCTGCAATTTACGACGTGTGATACCTTCTATTATTAAAATCAATAAATAACCGCCATCCAATACCGGTAATGGTAATAAATTCAGAACCCCTAAATTCACAGATAACAGTGCAATCAAACTGAGCAGTGTAAAGAAACCAGCCGCCATTGCAGCCCCAGAATACTGTGCAATTGTTATAAACGATCCCAACTGTTTTGATGAACGTTCACCTGTTACAATCTGCTTTAACACTATCAGTAAAGTTTTGGATTCATAATATGTTTTTCTGGCCCCACTGTACATAGCACGAAACAATCCTTGACGTTTTGGGTCTGCACGTTTACTGCCATCGGCAATCATTCCCCATGTTTCAGATGGTGCTAATTTTATATTTACCAATTTTTCACCACGAACCACAATGACATTTGCATCACGATTTGATGCCAATTCTTTGGCCAAAATTAAATCACCCCAATTTGAAATTTTTTCGTCATCAATCATCATAATTGTATCACCCGCACGAACACCAGCCTTGAAAGCAACAGATTCTTGGATAACCTGGCCAATTACAGGCAATTGAGAGTTCCCAACCAAACGTGGCTGAAACATAAACAACGATGTATAGATACCCCATGCCAATATAAAGTTCATAAATACACCAGCAGCAATAATGATAAATTGTTTCCATGCGGGAACAGATAAATAATGTCCACGCTTTTTATCTGTGGGTAAATCTGCATATTTTTTACGATTAAACATATCTTCTTGACCGTAAATAGAAACATAACCACCCAATGGCAAACATGCGATTTTCCATAACGTACCACGTTTATCATGCCACTTTATTATTGCAGGCCCAAAACCAATAGAAAAGGTATCAACACGAACACCTGCCCAACGTGCAGCCAAAAAATGTCCCAGTTCATGCACAAATACAACAATCCCTAAAACAACCATTAATGCAACAACAGTTAACAAAATACCCATGTCTTTCCCTTTTTATTTTTTACAGTCTGTACAAATTATAACATAACCAACCAAATTATCGGCAATGCATAAATCCAACCATCAAATCTGTCCAAGATACCGCCATGTCCCGGGATAATTGTGCCAAAGTCCTTGATTCCCAATGTACGCTTAATATAACTGGCTGTTAAATCGCCGTATTGCGACATCAGCGAAACACTGATACCAATCCACATCAATTGCGGCATAAATGTATCAGTCCCCAACAAGCCATACAAAACACCTGCAAACGTTCCACATAAAATACCAGCAATTTGTCCGGCCCATGTCTTGTTTGCAGACAGTCTTTCCCACATTTTATCGCCACCAATTAATCTGCCAAAAAACCATGCACCAATGTCGGCACCACAAATTATCATTAATAACAACAAAATAATCCATGGACGTTCACCAACAGCGTTTATCGCAACCAACATTATACACAATAACACCAAGAATGCGAAAAACACCGGCCATTTCTTACGCAACATTACAATATCAACACGACGCAGACACATAATATACTCTATTATCATTGCCAATACGACAATACCCCCCAGATATCTTACCGCAGGAATTCCAAAATATTGTAATACAGCCACACCACATGCAATTAATGCCATTACTGTTGCTGCGATAATACGTTTTGATGTGTTTGACATAATGTTTCCTTCCTTATTATTATATTTATTATTATTTTTTACCTGTATAATTTGCCTTCTTGCCACCACCAAATCTGCGATTACGTTTTGCAAATTCATCCAATGTGAATTGCCACAACTTTTCACTTTTTATTAATTCTGGCCAATGCTCTGGAATAAATAACAATTCTGCATACGCCAGTTTCCACAATAAAAAGTTAGAGATACGATATTCGTTACTGGTACGAACCATCAAATCAATTGGCAACAAATCACCAGTATCCATATATGTTTCAAATGTTTCACGTGTAACTGGTTCACCATTTGCAATTGCGGTATTTACGGCATCAATAACTTCTTGTTGGCCGCCATAATTTAACGCAAACACAACTGTTCCACCGGTATTTTCAGCAGATTCCTGTTCCAGTTTATCACAAATATTTGCTAATTTCTTGGGTAACTTATCCCTGGAACCAACGATTCTATAACGCAGATTTTTTTCCAGTGCATTTTTCAGATTCTTTTTCATTTCTGTATAGAACAAGTCCATCAAAAAATCTACTTCATCCTTGGAACGGTTCCAATTTTCTGTTGAAAACACAAAGAAAGTAATTGTTGTAACGCCATGCTTTATGTACCAATCAACCAAATTCTCAAAATTGGCAATACCAGCCTGATGACCCATCAATGGCGGCAATCCACGTTTTTCTGCCCATCTGCGATTGCCATCACAAATAAAAGCAATGTGTTTTGGTATTTTTATATCTGACATAACAGATTCTTTCTTTTTGAATATTTTTAACATGTAAAATCCCCAATATTTTTAGTTATACAGACATAATATCCGCTTCTTTTTCACGTGCCAAGGCATCCACTTCTGTTCCACGTTTATCAAAAACCTTTTGTAAATCTTCTTCATATTTACGTTGATCGTCTTCGGAAATATCTTTGTCTGCAACTGCACGCTTGATTTTACCCATTGCGTCCTGGCGAATATTACGCATAGAAATCTTTGCTTCTTCAGCATATTTGCCGGCAACCTTGGTTAATTCACGACGTCTTTCTTCGGTCAATGGTGGCATATTCAGACGAATTACACCGCCCGCAGCCATTGGATTCAGTCCCAATCCAGAATCACGAATTGCTTTTTCAACGGCCGGTGCGTTTGTGATATCCCAAACTGTTACAGACAATGTCTGATTATCTGGTGTAGAAACAGTTGCAACCTGATTGATTGGCATTTCAGAACCATATACCGGTACACGAACCGCATCCAACAAATGTACAGATGCACGACCTGTACGCAGACCGGCATATTCTGTCTTTAAAACTTCCAGTGTTTGTGCGGTTTTTTGTTCAACTTCTGATTTTAATAATTGATAATCCATGTATATCTCCTTAATATATAAAAAAGATTAGCAAATATATTTGACATTTGGCAAGAAGAAATATAAAATAGTTCAGCACACCGGGGTTGTAGCTCAGTTGGTAGAGCACTTGCATGGCATGCAAGGGGTCGTCGGTTCAAGTCCGATCAGCTCCACCAGTTTTTGGCATAAGATGTGTATTTTCAGGTCGTATGACCCACAGTATGGCGGATATAGCTCAGTTGGTTAGAGCGTTGGTTTGTGGTACCAAATGTCGCCGGTTCGAGTCCGGTTATCCGCCCCATTATAAAAAGGCACCCCAACGGGGTGTTTCTTATTGAAAAATTTCGTGTTTTATGGCATAATATGCACGTTCAGCGGACGACATTAGTCGTCTTTTTTATTGGCCGCATTTGCGGTTTTTTCTTTTATTTTTCACTGTTTGTGTGCTACAATATAACATATATGCAACAAGGGAAAATATGAAACAAGACACAGAATCAAAAATATTGGAAATTTACGAAAAATACGCCCCAAAAAATATCGGTCTACAACACTTTAAGCAAATGGTTGAACAAGACCCAAATTTATTGAATACCAAAGGAAAATTTTCAACATTTAATCTTGAATTAAATCGGACTTTTAAGTCGGGCAAACACGATAAACTGCCGGAAATATTTACATCTGCAATGGTACGCTTTTCAGATAAATTTACACAATTTTCTGATGATTGGTTATCTTGGTTACACGAACATAAAGAACTGGCCGATATTGCACGTAACGCCACACCAGATAATGAAATTGCTGCTTATACAGATTTATTTAAAGCATTATCAAAATCATTTTGTGATAAATACGGATGTTTTGTTTCTGTACATGTAATAACAGATTGGGCAACTGCTTTATACAAACCAGACAAACAATATTGGGATGAAACCCTTGGTTTTTGTCAACCATCACATACAATTAAATGGCCCAACGATATTTCTGCATCTGAAAAACAAAGAATCCAGCAACATGTATTTGAACAATTGAGAAAAGACCCAAATCCTGCATATCCAAAGCAAATATATGAACACTTGGTTAGAGAGTCAGACGTATATATAAATATCAAACATGTCAAACAACTGTTTCCCCAAGAATTGTTTAATCAAATGTTATCATGTTTTGCACACGAAATGCATCATGCATTGGATTTTCAACACCCAAACAAAGGGATACTGGGGGAACAAACTATACATATTGATAGACAAACAAAAGACAAAACTGTTTCTTACAACAATTCTGCCAGTGAAAACAGTTCGTATGCGATACAATTCACACTGTTGAATAAATTAAGAAACGACAAGAACTAATTCAATTTACTTACAAATTTGCCGCAACACTAAATTTTGACACCATATTTACCACGATTAATTGGGCGATATGATAAAGCCTCGGCCAGGTCGGACATTTCTATTTTATCAGCCCCACGCAAATCAGCAATTGTGCGAGCCAATCGTTTTATGCGATTATATCCACGTGCAGACATTCCCATCTTTTCGGCAGCGTTATTCAAGAACAGTGTTAATTCGTTATCAAGTGCGGCAAACTGTTCCAGTTCTGGGCCATCCAATCGTGCATTAACCTTGCCCTGACGATTAATTTGCTTATTACGTGCTGCAACAACACGCTGTCTGATTTGTTCACTGGTTTCACGTGGTGATGTATCAGTATTCATTTCCCATGGATTTACCGCATCAACATCAACGTGCAAATCAATTCTGTCCAACAATGGCCCAGAAATTTTATTCTGATACGCTTCGGCACAACGTGGTGCCTTGGAACAAGATAATGCAGCATTTCCCAAATGCCCACATGGGCATGGATTCATTGCAGCAATTAATTGAAATTGTGCCGGATAGGTAGCATTTCTGCGGGCCCTGGAAATCAAAATACGGCCAGATTCCATTGGTTGACGCAATATTTCCAATGTTGCACGATTAAATTCTGGCAATTCGTCCAAGAACAGCACCCCATTATGTGCCAGTGAAATTTCCCCAGGGCGTGCATCAGCCCCACCGCCCGCCAATGCCACAGGACTGGATGTATGATGTACGCTGCGAAATGGGCGTGATGACATCAATGTTTTATTATTCAATTGCCCTGCAATAGAATAAATTATTGATGTTTCTAAAATTTCTGTGGCTGTCATTTCTGGCATAATTGTTGGCAATCTGGATGCCAGCATTGTTTTACCAGAACCGGGCGGTCCAACCATTAACATTGCGTGTCCACCAGCCGCAGCAATTTCCAGTGCACGTTTTGCAGCCGCCTGGCCACGAACATCGGACATATCTAATTGTGAATTTGTTTTGGTATCTGGGATTACAGATTCTGGCACAGGCAATGGTTGTGCATTACTGAAATGATTTATCAATTGCAACACATGAAATGGTGCCAGAATATTATCGTGCCCTGCCCAGCGTGCTTCTGCCCCCTGGTCCCCGGGGCATATTATACCCAAATCATGATTTTTTGCCCATACACTGGCCGGCAATACAGCATCTGTTTTTACAATGGTTCCATTTAAGCCCACTTCGCCCAGAATTACATATTTTTCAAGTTCATTTTCTGACAACACACCAATTGCACATAAAATACCACACAATATTGGCAAATCAAAATGAGAACCACTTTTTTCAACATCTGCTGGGGATAAATTAACCGTCAATCGTTTTGGTGGCAATGGCAAATTTAATGCCGCCAAAACATTTCTGATGCGTTCTGCAGATTCCTTGACCGCCCTGTCCGCCAGACCGATTATATTAAATTCCGGCTTTGACAGACCAGATGACAATTGCACCTGGACATCAATTGGTGTCGCATCCATTCCATTAAATATGATTGATTTCAGAGATATCATATTTAATATATTATAACTTGAATTAAATTTCTGCAAGTTATAATATAACCTTTGTTAACAATGAAAAAGAGATTATAAATGCCCGCAAAAAACAAAAATGTCGTACGTGAATGGTTTAACACAATATTTTATGGTGCATTAATTGCAATCATATTTCGCAGTTTTTTACTGGAACCATTTAATATACCATCTGGGTCAATGATACCGACATTACATATTGGCGATCATATTTTTGTTGAAAAATGGTCTTATGGATATTCCAGGTATTCTTTCCCATTTGGTTCATGGAATTTGTGGGACGGTCGTTTTTGGGCCACAGAACCAAAAATGGGCGATGTGATTGTATTCCGCAATCCTGTTAATCAATCCCAAGATTATGTAAAGCGTTTAATTGGAACCCCTGGGGATAAAATTCAACTGAAAAACGGTCGCTTGTTTATTAATGGGAAAATCGTTGAACGCAAGGATGCACGCCCATATATTGTTGCAACATTACCAAAATCCATGCGTGGTGTCGGTTATTACAAAGGCAATATGGCAATCAAAGGAAATAAAATTTGGATTGATAATAAACCTGCAACATTTAATTATACAATTGAATACAAGCCTGATAATTTCTGTTATATGTACAATGGTGCATGCGGTGTGTTTGATGCAACAGAATATACAGAAGTATTACCAAACGGTGTTGAACACAGCATAATTGAATTTACAGATAACGCACCGTTGGATAACACGCCTGAATTTACAGTACCCGCAGACCATCTGTTTTTTATGGGTGACAATCGTGATAACAGTAATGACAGTCGTGGCGATGTTAGTTTTGTTTCACGTGATAATGTATTGGGTCGTGTATGGTTTATATGGTATTCACATAATTATTATGCACCGATGTTATCTGTGTGGTCATGGGGCAACAAGATGCGTTGGGATAGATTTGGAATGGGTGTAAATTAACATGAAAAAATTGCAATATACATTTAAGAATCGTGAACTGCTGGATTTAGCATTGACGCAAAGCGGTGTTAATGCCAACAAAAATAATGAACGCCTGGAATTTATTGGGGATCGTGTATTGGGGCTTAGTGTGGCGGACCTGTTATACGGCATGTACCCAGATGAAAGCGAAGGCGAATTGGCACGTCGTCATGCGGTATTGGTTTCCACAGAAACATTGGCATCTGTTGCACGTAAATTGGGTTTAGATGGGCAAATTCGCCATGGACATATGACAGCAGGTCGTATTGAACATATTCTGGCCGATGCGATGGAGGCAGTATTGGGTGCCATATATCTGGATGGCGGATTTGACACTGCCAGGGGTATAATTACAAATATTTGGCAAGAATTAGCATCTGCAGACATAACTGCACCAAAAGATCCAAAAACAACATTACAGGAATATATTCAACAGCATGATTCTGGAAATTTACCAGTATATGAATTTCTGGAAACAACGGGTGCATCACATAATCCTGTATTTAATGTTCGTGTTTCTGCCATGGGAAAAAGTGCGAACGGCAGTGGCACATCAAAAAAATCGGCAACAATTGCGGCCGCAGAACAATTATTGAAAATCCTTGATTTTTAGGTTTTTGATAATTAAAATCATATAAAACAAAAAAGGAAAAAAATATGTTCTCTATCTTGTTGGTATTATTAATCATTGTTGCAGTTATGATGATTGGTATTATTTTATTACAAAAGTCAGAAGGGTCTGGGATGTCTGGATCATCTGCAGCATCAATGTTTGGTGGTGCACTGACCGGTGCAGCGGCAGGTAATTTTTTAACACGTGCGACGGCATGGTTGGCAACGATATTCTTTGTATTATGTGCGGTATTGGCGTTATTGGCATCCAAGACGAACACCACCACACAGCAAAGCAGTCTGCGTCAAGAAATCATTGAACAGACCGCCACAGAACCATTGGCGACACCGGCATCGGAATCAGAACCGGTTGAACAAAAATAAAAAACCGCCAAATGGCGGGTTTTTTATTTTAATGTGTAAACACGTGAACGTTGTTTTTGTGCTTCACGATGTAACTTGTCAAAAATACCGGTATTACGCACCATTTTAAATGCCATTTGTGTTGATGTTATTATCAAGTCTGGCTGGCTGCGAACACTGTTATGTCGCAACTGTTTTAGCGTTACCAGATATGTAGAAATAAATTCATGTGACATTTTATTTTTCAATATATATCTGCATTGACGCATAATTACGGTATATTTTTTACGTGCGATACGTCTGGTTTTCAGGAATTCAGAACGTGATAATTTACGTGGTTTGATAACCCAACGTTCATGCATTAATGAATACAATGTATCTGTATTACATTTTCTGGAACGAACCAATTCATCATAATCAAACAGCATAACATCAATACTGCGGCCAAACAATGATGTTTGGAACGACCCCTTGTAAATACGAAACAATGAACTAAAGAACAGTTTTTCATTCAGATTTGGAAACGCACGACGAATTTCTGTAAAATCCAGAATAACCATTACATCAATATCACTGTGTTTATCCCAATAATAATTTGCCAACGAACCATGTAATATGATATCTTGGACTGTTTTTGATGTTATTGGCAGTTTTAGAATATCACTAAGATATTTTATATATCCAAAAACCATTGTTTGCACAGACTGTGAAAACAATTGATTAATTGTTTCGTCTGGGTTCCATATTTTTGGTGCCAACGTTTTATGATATTGCAACGAATGAAACATTATGCCCCCAAATTTGTTTTAATTAACTGACCCCACCGCATAAATCAGCGGTTATATCTGTACAGTATAAATCAGAACACGTATCAGATGTAAATATATATTGCCCCGCATCATCTTTGTATGGGCTAGCTTCGCTTCCCCGCTTTAATACGCAATCATCCAATGAGTTCTGGCCCCCTGGATTTTCTATTGTGCCGTCTTGTGCTTCTACAGGATATGTAAATGGATAAACAAATTCTGCATCTTCCCCCAACTGGGTTGCACATGAATATATTTTACCATTACGTACAAACTGCAAATATGGGTTGTTTGAGTCGACCGTGGACACCTCCAGTACGCAATTACCTTTTAAGACAAATTTCTTATTCTCAGGATCTACGGTAAAACGACATATCGAACTACCCTGTTCGTCACTATAGCAATTCCAACTGGGTAGTTCTTTTTCACATATATTTTGTATTTCATCATAGAAACAGCTTGCACCATCGTGATCAAATGTTGACAATAGAAAAGTTGGCTCAACATAATAAACTTTTTTAGTTTCATATTCTTCAGAATCTGCATAGCATGGCAGGTTAGTAGGAGAATCACCGTTACACTTCTCTCCAATATACCCTTTATCTCCAATATCCCCTGTATAATCCGATGGTATTTTTTCTGGTGGAAATGTTTGACATGCCTTCAAGGAATATCTTTTGTCTTCAGTAGTTGTAAATTCATAGAAGACGGTTTGTTCTGTAGCACATTCCTTACCATCCGACCACGAACAAGGAGTAGCAGCGTCAGCAGTATATACATACGGTATTTGGATTAAGTATGTAATTAAAAATGTGGTAATAAAATTTATTTTCATCTGAATTTTCCCCAATCTGATATGTGTGCGAATTATAATAATTCTAAATCACCATTGCAACAGATTTCATTAAAATTCAAACCGTAATCCCAACATTAAATTTATATATACCAAATTGTTCGCACTGAAAAATTCACGATGCTTGGTATTATCAATGTTCGTTAATTCCCACTTTGCATTCGGAATGTACATTATGCGACCGCCAAAATCAAAAAACATGCGGTCTGTTATCCCATACGATACACCAGCCGCCAATAAACCCGCAAAATTTGATGTACTGTGTTCCGATTGATAAAATTCAATCATACCATCAACAACATCACCATATTGCTTTAAGTCCAATTGATATGCAATATCACCATACGGATCCGATAAATTTAATACCGTTGTAACGTCCGCATACCCAATGCCAAATCCAATGTACGGTATTGCCGTTCGTGCCGGCTTGTACCAGCCATCAAAAAAGTCATGATATGCCATTAAACTGATTACATCAGTGGTTATATGCGAATTAACAGAACCACTTTGTACCGGAATAACAACACCGTCAACACCATTTAATGCAACATCCCCAGAAAACATCGGTGATGCGTTGTATTCACTTTTTACAACATGATCCCAGCCACCTTCAAATCGCCATTGGGGCATGTATGGCATCGTCCAACCAATCCCAAAACCCGCAGCAAATGAAAAACTGTCAAAATCCTTGCTGACTGGGACATCTGATAATTCTGCATATGCCGGTATCCAATCCGATGGACAACCATATTCCTTGCAATAATCGGTGGTGGCCACTTCATCCAAATCAGGACTGACCATATAGCCAGTGGCAATCGCACCAGCATTGTTTTCAATGCCCGCCATGCCCAATGCAAAACCACCACGAACAGATAATGTAAAACGGGACCCATCATCTTCGTACCAGCCATCACCCAAATATTCACCATCATACTGCCACCCTGCGAACGCAGGCAACGCACAAAAACATGATAACAGTGGCAAAATTGTAAAAATTCTTTTTCTCATGCGATATATTATATCATAAAAATACATCTGATAAAAATAAAAAATCCGCCATTGGCGGATATATGTTTTATTTCTTTTTTGATTTTGGCTTTGCCGTTGTCTTTTTAACAGCAGATTTGGCCGGAACAGATATTTTTTTGTATTCTGAATATAATGCCTGGACACAGGTGTAAACCAATAACGCAGACACAGCCGTTATCAAGCCCGCAATTAATCCATCTGAAAATACGGCAAATAATAATATCGCAACCGCCAAAACAACGGTATAGCCCAGATTCTTTGATAATACATTCAAGATTTTTTCAAACATTTTTCCCTTCCTTTGGTTGGTATGTACAGATTATAAACAATATTTTTGCTTTTCACCATAAAAAAATACCGCCAATTCTGACGGTATTTATCAAGGGAGAAACATCATACTAATTTATACTTATAACACAACATATCCACCAACACGTGCAGTCTTTGGAATCGGGCCAAATGACGAACGTGGACTGACATATATGTTGCCCGTTACAATAAATTCACCACAAAACTGTAACAAACCAACATCACGCAAGAATAAATTCCCATTAACCTGTATACCACATGGTAATGTGTATTTGTTCATGTTTTGTAAATATAAATTGCCGTTTATCTGAGAATTGTTTTGAATCAATGATGCGGAACCACGACTGTCAATAACAACATCGCCCAAGAATTTTTTCTTGTCTTGAACCGCAATTTGACGTTTTGCAATAATAACTTCTGATTTCTGAACCGGAACAATATTAACTGGCTCAGCTTTCGTTTCTGATATTTTTTTGATTGGTAATACAGGTGCTGTTTTTTCTGTATCAATTGGTTTTGTTACAGGAACTGGTTCCGCAACAACAACAATTGGCGCCTGTTTGCATGATGTAAAATCTAAAATCAACATTGTAAATAAAACAATTATTGATACTAATAACGCAATGTTAACCATGCCAATAACATTCAAGCCACACACCCATTGCCAAAACCATTTGCATAACTTTGCAATCTGACGAAATGGCCAACAAATACAATTCCAAATCTGATTCCAAACCGATACAGTGCGTTTCGTTGTCTGCTTCTTGGCAGTTGTGCGACGTGTTTTTATAACACGACGTGCTGCTGATTTAATCTTTTTCTTGCTTGGCATAGTAATTACCCCTTGGTTTTTTGTTATCTTATGCGTTATAATATATACCAAAAATATGTTTTGTCAAGTATTTTGTCAATAATTATTATTGTTTTGATTTTTGCTTTGCAGCAATGTACCATAATATACATGATAAAATATTTGCAATTTGGATTCTGGATGGCGGCACTGTCCGCATGCAGCACAACTTTAAATGTGCCGCCCGAATTCATTATGCACGATGTCAAAACAGATGATTTCCAAATCAGAACATATCAAAAAATCACTTCTGATGCCGAACCAATACATGTTTATATAGAAGGCGATGGTAACGCATTTAATAAATATGGACAACCCACAAATAACCCAACACCACACGCAATAACAATGCGACAAATCGCAATGTCTGATGAATCGCCAAATGTTGTATACGTCGCACGCCCATGCCAGTTTATAATGTCTGAAACATGCGAACAATCTGATTGGACAGATGGACGATTTTCCGAAAAAATCATAGAAAATATGTATCAGGCAATCAAATCAATCGCAAAAAAACAACCTGTTATGCTGATTGGATATTCAGGGGGAGCAATGATTTCTGGACTGATTATTGAAAAATACCCAAATCTGGATGTACAAAAATGGATTACAATTGCAGGGGTGCTGAACCACAGTCAATGGACACATTTTTTTGGCGATATGCCACTGCAAAAATCACTGGATATGAAACAGTTACCACAGATTCCACAAATACACTATGTCGCAGAACATGATTCCGTTGTGCCAATGGAACTGTCTGTAAAATGGGTACAGCAACAACCATTGATTACCATTCCAAATGCAACACATAATAAAATACATAATCTGAAAATAAATTTCTAACACTAAACGTTGACATTTTATAATTTTGTATTATATATACAGTATGAGAAATGTACAAATATTACCTATATTTAATCAAACTGCCCCAGGTGTCTGGGATGACTTTTTGCGTATTCGTGTCGCAGTTATGAAATATAACTATGACCATGAATTAGATAATGTCAGTCTGAACAATGCGTTAACAGAACTGGCCAACAACTGGAAAACAAAGGCGTGGAATTTCGCATTCGGTGCATATGACAATAATAAAATGATTGGATATATCTGTGGACACGCAGATAAAAAAGACAACGGACAAACCGTATACTTTGACCACTTGTACGTGATGCCAGAATATCAAAAACAACATATCGGAAAACAACTGCTGAACGCAGCAGAATCTGCATCAGCACTGCACGCAAGACAATCAGAATTAATATCCTTGGGAAACGCATATGGATTTTATGCCAAAAACGGCTATGTGTCATATACAGGTACAAATGTATATAATAAATCACTGAAAAATATTGGAAAATGCCAAGTAATACCTGTATTTTACTGTAAACCAAAAATACTGGGATCAATAAAAGACATGATTTCTAATACTAAATCTAAAATAAAATCCGCAAACACCGAACATAAACCAATGTTCGTTTACAAGGATATTAACTTGAAAACAACCGGTGTTGTGCTGGGGGATGCAATTCATACATTATCTGAACACGCAGACGACTGGGCAAAAAAACAATTGATAAAAAAACAACAATTGTATCTGACACAGCAAAACACAAAATAAAAAAACGCCCGCACACTGTGGGGCGTCAGACATGAAACTTTACACATATTAACGTTCACGTGATACAGGTCTGTTAACAATCATCCAGATTAACCATATCAACGCAGAAATGCCGATCAGTGCATATACAATGTTGCTGGCCAATGTCGCAGGCCCAAACAAAAATGCAACCAGATCAAAACCAAAGATACCAACCAGCCCCCAGTTCAGGGCACCGATAAATGTCAATGGCATTAGAACATAGTTCGTTAGTCCTCTCATCTCTTTTTTCTCCTTTTCAAGGTTTATTTTGTCTTGTTAAGACATGTGTATTATAAAACTTTTATTTCATGGTTGCAATCGCAATACAACATTTAGGAAAAGGTACCTAGACTACAAAAAACAAATATGTTCCGGTTTGTATTGCCGTAAAAAAAACCACCATACGGTGGTTATTATAATTGAATATAAAACGACGGATGGTTTTCTAACTTTTTTATACCGTCATCAAGAACCTTGCGATATTCCAAGAATCTTTTTTTATCTTCCTTGCCTAAATTACTGATTGCAGGCAACTTTACAGTCATTGGATTTACATGAACACCATCTTTGATTATTTCATAATGTAAATGCGGCCCTGTGGAATAACCAGTTGAACCAACATAACCAATCGTCTGACCCTGGCGAACATTTGTTCCAACGTTTACCCCCTTGGCAAATCGGGACATATGTGCATACAATGTTTCATAGGATCCATTATGTCGTATCTTTACAAAATTACCATGACCACGATTATAACTGCGTGCGATAACACGCCCTGCCCCAGCAGCCGGAATTGGCGTGCCAGTAGATGCACGAAAATCAACCCCTTTGTGTGCACGTGTAAAACCAAGAACAGGATGCTTGCGTTTCTTGGAAAAATTACTGGTTATTTTGGCATTATTAATTGGTGTACGCTTTAACGACTTAATCGCACCATTGCCATCTGCATCATAATATCCAATTGTTCCATCAGATTTCTTGAAACGGTACATCTGAACGTTGCCACGTAATGCCTGAAAAGATACAGCCAAAACATTGCCGTTATCAACCTTGGCACCATCAGAAAAGTTTTCTTCGTACAAAACCCAAAAATGTTGTCCCGCACGAACATCACGTTCAAAATCCATCTCAAACGCTAATAAATCATATACTTCTATTAATATCCCAGCCGGTATACCCGCACGCTGACCCGCTAAATAAAAACTGTCCCCGTCTAAAATCTCACCACCACGCCACACAGCACGTGTATCACGTGCAACATCAACAGTGTTGCAATTCCATTCGCCAGAATCATTACATGTTAATTCAACCTGACGCCAAGGAGATGGAACAACAACTATCTTGGATACAGGACTGTTGTCATCAGGACGTACAAATTCCAATTTATCACGCTGGGCACGTAAACCAGAAATACCAGCGTCCTTTTTAAGAACACCAGCAATCGCATTAACGTCATTATGTGTCAAACCCTGGGCCAATAACAATTCAGATAACGTATCACCAGACGACACAACAACAACAGAACGACATTCATTGCCAGATTTAATCCCAGATGGTGTATGACGTGTAACAACTAAAAAAATGGCAATCAACCCTAATAGTGCAGCCAACGCCATAACTAAACGGGTTAAATTGGTTGTGTTTATAATATCTTTTGCTTTTTTCATAACACAGATTATAATAATTTTATGAAAATAAATCAAGCGTTCACAATTTTACAGCAGGCAGGTGGCATAAGGGCCGCAAGAATCATTACGGAAAACACAAAAAAACTGTCCAGATTTAACGTATGGCGTATGGCATATCAGTTACGTCATGGGGTGCCTGTGGCAAAAATCATCGGTCAAAAATGGTTCTATGGATTAAAGTTTTATACAAATAAACACACACTGGACCCACGACCAGATACAGAAACATTGGTTATGGCTGTAATATCTGACTGTAACGATAACACCCCAAAACAAATCTTGGATTTAGGTACCGGGACAGGATGTATTATATGTTCGTTGGTAAAGAATATCCCAAATACGTCTGGACTGGCCGTTGATAAATCTGCACGTGCATTACGGGTTGCAAAAAGAAATATAAAATCGTTGGGTTTATATAATCAAATCAAAACTAAACATGGCAACTTTAACAACGCATATTTAACACATGAAAAATTTGATATCATTGTTTCTAATCCACCATATATCGCACACAATGATATGCGGGTTAACGATGGTGCAAAACACGACCCAAAAATTGCACTGTATGCAGAAAAAAACGGTCTGGCCGCATATGAATCAATTGCAAAAAACGCAAAAAACTGGATAAAAAACAACGGCAATCTGTACCTGGAAATCGGTATAAGTCAAGAAACAGACATAAAACATATATTCACACAAAATAATTGGAAGTTTATTCGCAGTGAAAAAGACTTATCCAATACCGAACGTGTATTAATTTTTAATTTTGGCACGAAATGAAACAATTAAACGATGATGATATTAAACAAATGATATCGGACGATTTTATTCCCGACACTGCAAGCGTACAACACAGTGTTCGCAAACAATTGCATCTGTCTACACGAATACCAGATACAAATAAACATATTCCAGAACATCCAAAACTGGATTTACACCAGTTAACCGAAGAACAAGCATGGGATGCAATTATGAAACTGGCAAATTCAGGCATACGCAACGCAACAATTATTACCGGGGCCAGCGGAATACTAAAAATCAAATTCCAACAATGGGCAAAAGACAGTTTATTAAGTCCATATATTATTTCTTGGGCCCCAATAAACAATGGCAGTTTTGCAGTAAGATTTAAAAACAAAACAAAATTATCGTCCAATTAACTTTGATGGATTTATAAACAATCCATCTTTTTTTATTGCATAATGCAAATGTGGCCCCGTTACACGCCCAGACTTGCCACTGATTGCAATGATATTGCCTTGTTGAACAAAATCACCAACTGCGACATTTGTTTTTGATAAATGACAGTATACTGTTTCGTAACCAATATCATGTTGAATTTTCAGACCGTTTCCACATGATGAATCAAACCAAACATTAGTTACCTTGCCATTAGCGGGTGCAATAACACTGGTGCCACTTGGCACTGCGAAATCAATACCCTTGTGCAAATCTGGTTTTCCAGTAATTGGATGAATTCGTTCACCAAATGGTGATGAAATGCGTGGCAATCCCATAACCGGTTCTTGTAATGGCACAGCCAACGCAACAGTATTTGGTTGTATTGGATTTACCACATCCGGAACAGATACAGTTTCATTATTCTGTGTTACAACAACTGGAACCGATGGGACATAGCCCTTATCTTGCAGTTCTTGTACGGCACGGTCAGTTTGTTGCTTCAATGTTTTTAATTCATCTTTAATAGTAATACCAGGATACGCACAATTCTTTATACAGCGTCCATTGTCATCATATTCCGATTCCCACTGTTCATAACCGGATGTCAATACCGCAATTTTATCAGCAAAAGAAACATCCGAAAACGTACTTGGGAAACTTTGTGCCGACAAAAAACTTTTCTTGGCGTTACGGGTCAACACACCCTGGTCTGCTGCGTATACAGAAAAAGCACAAAAAACAGACAAAAATAATAAGATTTTTTGCATGTTTGTATTATATCATTTCTAGAAAAATTTTACATGACTATTTTCTTTTTTTTTGCTATTAGTTCCAATAACAGGAATACAAACATGAAACAACAACAAACTGTTTATGACCATATTCGCAGTAACAATATAAAAACTATGGTTTTAATAACGCTGTTTCCGATGATTTTTATCGGACTGATATTTATATTTGTTTGGATGGTATCACCATTAAACCAAGCGATAAATACAACGGTTTCTGTTGCTGTACCAACATTTATCATCTGTGCAATATGGATGCTGATTTCATGGGCATTTGGCGATTCAATGATACTGAATGTGGCCGGTGCATACGAAATTACAATGGACAACACAGAATATCGCAATATTTTTAGAACAGTGGAAAATGTCGCATTGGCAGCAGGTCTTACAACACCACGTGTATATATTATAAACGATAATTCACTGAATGCATTCGCAACAGGCCGCACACCACACGATGCATCTGTGGCATTAACGCAGGGAATTATAAAAAAGTTAAACTCGCAAGAACTGGCTGGCGTTATTGCACACGAAATGGCACACATTGGTAATCGTGATATCAGACTGGACATGTTTCTGATTACTGGTGTCGGGGTTACTGTATTTATTGCAGATGTGATTTTGCGTGCCGTAATGTATGCACCACACAGAACAACAGATGATGACAATCGGGGCAACAGTGGTGCAATACTGATGATGGTATGGTTGGCATTTGCTGTATTTAATATGATAATTACACCGTTGCTGCGTATGGCGGTATCCAGAAATCGTGAATATGCAGCTGATTCAACTGCTGCATTTATTACCCGCAATCCAAACGCATTGGCAAGTGCATTGCGAAAAATCAGCACAGATGCACGTATTGAATCAATGGATAATATAAAATCCATGGCTGCCATATGTATTGAAAATCCTGCAAAGCCACGTGAATTTGTTTCAGAATTAATGGCAACACACCCACCAATTGAAAAACGCATACAACGACTGGAATCAATGACAATTAAACAACAAGTATCATAAAGGAAAGGTATAAAAAAAATGGCAAATTTGCATTTTCATTATGGCGTAATGAGCAGTTCTAAATCAGCCGCTTTGATTATCAACGCACATAATTTTACACAAAATAAAAACCAAACCGAAGTTATAAAGCCTGCGTTTGACAGCCGATTTTCATCAGATAAAATTGTTTCCAGAATTGGCCTGTCGTGGGATGCGGCTGCGATGCCAAATCTGCAGAATTACACACCGAAACCAGACACAAAATTAATCTTGGTTGATGAAGTTCAATTCTTTTGTCCATCTGACATTGATAAACTGGTAAAAATTGCAGACGAACAAAATAAAATCGTTATGTGCTATGGTTTAATGGTGGACAGCAACGAACAAATGTTTCCTGCATCTAAAAGATTAATAGAAGTTGGTGCAAAATTACATCGCATGGAATCATCATGTCAAATTAATGGTTGTATGAAACTGGCGACGCACCACCTGCGATTTGATGCGAACGGTCATGTTATTCGTGCAGGCGACCAGTTTGCACTGGGGGACAGCAATTATAAATCTGTTTGCCGCCACCATTTTAACCAGATTTATCATGGTTCAGAAAAAACCCGATAAAAAATATTATTTTTTCTTGCAATCTGAATAAAATGATATAGAATATAAAACCGTTGCATCCATAGCTTAACTGGATAAAGCATCTGACTACGGATCAGAAGACTGAGGGTTCGAATCCTTCTGGATGCGCCACGAATTCAAACACCGCCATTTGGCGGTGTTTTAATTTGTCTTGCGTATCCCAGGATTTGAACCCGAATAAAGGGTTCGACAATGAGTAAGCGAGAACAAATAAAATGCAGTTCGAGTGCTAACGAATGCCCCGCAGGTATTTTTATACCGAGGGAATCCTTCTGGATGCACCACGAATTCAAACACCGCCATTTGGCGGTGTTCGTTTAGTATAAAATTGGTTGTTTTTGAATCATAGTAATCCATTGTTTTACAGATGCTGTGTTCAAAAACATATTTGGTAAAAATTCATCCAATGGCGCACCACCATTTTTATAATATTCACACAAAAAGTCTTCTAATGTTGCCGACCAATCAATAACATATTCACCGTTTTGTTGTTTGGCAAACAGGTGCTTTAAGTTTTCTTTTGGTACTTTTTTATTCCAATGGGAAAATTCTTGTGCGATTTGGATACTGTCTTTGATTGGGTGCGTGGTTGGGGCCAATCTGTATCCCATGGCATAATGAAATGGGAACGAGGTACCTTCGGCAACAATGTGTACGTTTCCTAAATTTTCTTGCAGCATTCGTTCAACACGTATTTGATGCAATCGCGTTCCAATCCCAGCATAGTTATCATTATCTTTGGATCGCATATATGCGCACACTTTCTCGTACAATTGTCCATTTATTACTGTTATATCAAACTTAGGGGTTATCATTTTTTTATCTTTGTTTATACAAAAGTAAGTGTCGCCCACAACTTTATAACGTTTATTATTTACCCTAAATTCGCCTGAAATATCTTCTATCATTATACAGTATTTTTCTGTGTTTGGAATGGCTGATTGTATGCCCGCAACATATGCAGGTACAGGTGAACCTGTTTTTTTATTTATCAGCGTTGTTATTTTTAAGTCACTTTCGTCACGATTATTACTAACCATAAATTCAGGGGTCATCAGTTTATAAAACGTTTGAGATGTTATTCCCGTAGCATTCTGTTTGCGTAAATTTATTGCAATATCGCATGTGTCATATTGCACAATAAGTTTGTGTGGCTTAAACGAGAACATGTCTTTAAAGTTTTGTATCAGTGTATCAAATTTCATCTTGTTATTATTATACCTTGTTGTTATCAAAACATATAATACACCAAAAACAACAATTTGTCAACAAAGTATTGCAGATAAATACTTTTATTACTTATCAAAAAATCCCCCAAACGGAGGATTTTTATTTCAAATAAAATGTTATTGTCGCAACAACACGAACTTTTTTGTTTATGGCCTGCCGCTCGTTAGATGACCAACTGTCTGTCGGATCACGTGATTCAATACTAAACACGCCCTGGTTTGCACTTTTTATTTTGCCCAATTTCGCATCTGCATCCTTGGCAAATTGTTGACCGGCCGCAGTGGCATTTTTGGTTGCCTGTTCTATCATAGAAATTTTTATGTCGTTCAAACCATTAAAGATATAAATTGGGCCAGAATAATCTTCGGTAATGGTAATACCACGACGAACCAATTCACCCATACGACGCGATATGCTGTCCACCAATTCAACATTATGCGAACGGACCATAACACCTGTTTCAATTACATAACGGCCGTCATTTTGCTGATTCTTTAGTTCCGCATCAGAATAGCCCGCATATTTATCACGAACCTGAACACGCAAGTTCTGGATGTCAGATGGTGCAAAGCCCGCATCTGTTAAAAATGTATGAATTTCTGCAATATCATTATCTATTTCCTGTTGCAAGACCGTTAAATCACCCCCAACACCGTTGATTTTTATATTCCAAACCGCAGTATCTGCAACAACATCACGTTCTGCCAGTCCCTTGACCGTAACAGTGCGACCAGACATCGCACGATAAATGCCATCACCAATAAAAAAGCCGCCCAATGCAACACCAACCGCCAATACAGACAGCCATAACCCAGACATTGATTTTAATTTAGTGGTAAATTTCATTAATCCCCCCTTGTTTTCTTACAATTTACACCATTTGCACAAATAATATCAAGACTAAAAATCTTGGATTATTTTACTAATTACATAGTTTGCCAGCATCAACCCAAACGTACCAGTTACCGTTATCACAGATCCTAAATTCTTGGCATGTCCAGTAACAGGAATCGGTTTTTGCGTAGAAAAAACAACCGGAACATCAGGCAAATTCATATCACGCACCATGAGACGCACACGTGATGCCAATGGGCATACTGTTGTGTGGGACAGCGGTGCAATTTTTATCATGCCAATATCTGTTTTGGATGCAGCACCCATACTGGAAACAATTTGTACATTATGTGCAGCCGCCCATTTATATAACGCAACCTTGGATTCAACGGTATCAATTGCATCAATTATAAAATCAGGCTTGGCAAACAATTCTGTGTTTTCATCAAAAAATAAGTTTAACGCATCAACAACAATATCTGGGTTTATATCATAAATACGCTGCTGTGCGACATGTACCTTGTACTGCCCCAATGTACTGTCCAATGCAAATAACTGACGATTAATATTCGTTTCTTCAACAACATCAAAATCAACCACAATTAAATGTCCAACACCAGAACGTGCCAATGCTTCAATTGCAAAAGACCCAACCGCACCACATCCAACGACCATAACTGTCGCATTTTGTAGTTTTTGCGTTCCAATATCACCGAATAATAATCTGGTTCTGTTCAGTCGTGTCATTTACCCAACATCCGTATTGTGTTTTTATATATTATATCAGCCATTTTATCCGGTGCAATATTCAAAATACCTGCAATACGATTTACAACGACAATAACGTCATTTGGATTTTTACCATCTGTTTCTGCAACAATTCTGTTTAAGGGCGTTGAACACAAACGTACCGTATCTTGCAAATTACGTGGCCCATAAGAAAAGTACATATTATATTTTTCTGCAAACATTTTAATATCGTCAGGATTCCCAGAATAACAATGTGCAATTATAAATGGCGGCAATACGTTCTGGAACACCTTTAATACATGTAACACTTTATCCCATGCACCAACACTATGCAGACACACACCACGTTTGAATTCAGATGCTAATAACATTTGGTTACAAAACACCCTGGTTTGTGTTTCCATGTCTGGGCGATGCTTATCCAGTCCGATTTCACCAACCAACAAATCAGGATTTTGAGACAACAATTCTTTTAGTTCAGATTCCCAATTATCCGTTATTTCTGATACATACCATGGATGAACACCAATTGCACCAAAAATATCATTTTCTGTATTTAGGACATTAATAACACTGTGCCAATCAGACTGTTTGGCGGCATTATATATCGCCCCAACATTTATATTGGTTGTATCATCTGACAGATGACAATGCGCATCAATATATTTCATTCTTTATCCTATCAAAAAACCTGCACAAAGCGGCAGGTTTCTTTAATTTATTCCAATCCTTTTAACAAGATGTCTTTCATATCATTTGGCATCATTCCAGTTGTTGAATACCCGCAATCTACATGATGAACTTCACCAGTAACACCACTGGACAGGTCACTAAACAAATATAGTGCAGCGCCACTAACATCATCCAATGTCATATTACGACGTAATGGGGTTGTTTCTGCATTCAGACGCAACATTGCCTTGAATCCACCAACACCACTGGATGCCAATGTCATAATTGGTCCAGCACTGATTGCATTAACACGAATGTTTGCATGCCCTAAATCAGATGCCAAATAACGAACACTGCTGTCCAATGCAGACTTTGCCACACCCATAACATTATAATTTGGCACAGATTTTTCACCGCCATAGTATGTCAAAGTTACAATACTGCCACCATCTGACATTAATTTAGACGCACGTCTGGTTAAATCAACCAACGAATATACAGAAATATCCATTGTGTTCTTGAAATTTTCACGTGTTGTATCGGTATAACGACCTGTTAATTCGTTTTTATCCGAAAATGCAATTGCATGTAGCATGCAATCCAAATGTCCCCATTCTTGTTCAATTCTATTAAACAAGTCATCCATTTGTTCATCGTTTTGCACATTACATTCTTGAACAAATTTTGCACCAATAGATTCTGCCAATGGACGCACACGTTTTTCCAACGCAGGCATTGCATATGGCATTGCAATTTCTGCCCCCTGTTCTGCAGCACGTTTTGCAATTGCCCATGCCATAGACCAATCGTTTGCAACGCCTGTGATTAAAATCTTTTTTCCTTTTAATAACATATACTAATCCTTTTGTTATTATGTATTGGACAGTTAAAAATATATCACTAAAAAAACAATATCGCAATAAGTAAAAAACACCCATATCTGGGTGTTTTTTTATTTTTCATCTGCATCTTTGAATTGCATATCATACAATGTCTTGTACGCACCGCATTCCAACTGTAACAGTTCTTCGTGTGTACCACTTTCTACAACTTCACCATGGTTGATAACAACAATTTTTGATGCATTTCTGATTGTAGACAACCTGTGTGCAATTACAAATACAGTCTTGTCCTGCATCAGGTTTTCAATTGCTTTTTGTACAACCGCTTCGGATTTATTATCCAACGCAGATGTCGCTTCGTCCAGAATCAATATTGGTGCATTTTTCAAGAACGCACGAGCAATCGCAATACGCTGTTTTTGACCACCAGACAATAATATTCCACGTTCACCAATTTGAGTATCCAATCCATGTTCCAATTCTTTGATAAAGCCATCCAGACATGCCATTTCAATCGCTTTGTTTAATTGTTCCTGTGTTGCATTCTGATTGCCCAGTAAGATATTTTCACGAATTGTACCCGCAAACAAGAAGTTATCTTGGAATACGACCGCAATATTATCACGCAGAGATTGCAATGTAAAATCACGTATATCTGTACCATCAACACAAATCTGACCACTTGTAACATCATAGAAACGTGGCAACAGACTGACCAATGTAGATTTTCCACCACCGGAATTACCAACCAATGCGATAATTTCACCCTGTTTAACGGTTAAATTAACATTTTTCAATACTGGAACATCTTTCAAATATTCAAAAGACACATTTCTGAATTCAATATTCTTGTGTAATACAGGCATTTTTTGTGCGTTTGGTCTGTCTTGAATTTTTGGTGCTGTATTCAACAGATTAAAAACCCTGTCAATTGCCAAGAAAGACATTAATACGGAGTTATATGTTGAACCCATACTTTTCATTGGTGTATATAACATGATTAACGCAGCCAAGAAAGATACAAAACTACCACTGGTAATAGAACCGCTAAGAATCAAATAAGATCCAAACCATATTGCCAACGCAATACCAACAGACAATACCAAGTGCATAATTGGTGTAACCCAATTTGTACGTTGAACCATCTTGATTTTTAATGTGAACACAGAATCCAAAACATTGCGGAATTTACCCTGCTGATATTCACCAAGGTTATATGCAGTAATTGTCTTATTACCAGCATAAGATTCATTATAAGCAGTAATTAATGCAGAATCTGCAAGAATAGATTTACTAAATACTGCATTAACTCTTTTTTTCAGTGTTACCATTGGCAACATCGCACCAACCAGAACAGTAACACAAATCAATGCCAATTGCCATGAATTGTAAAACAATACGAAAATCAATGATAATGCAGTAAAAATCTTTTGTACAAAGTTTTTCAAATTAGTCAACAAACCAGCACATGCAGCATCCGCATTGTTATTAAACATAAATACAACATCACCAGAATTTCTTTTGTTAAAGAATTCTGTTTCAAATCCCAACATTTTTTTGTACATGTCCAGTTTTAATAAATTTGTAATTTTTGCCCCAGACCATGTATTCAAATAGTTTGCCGCAAATGTTAAAACACCCTGGACCAATGTAAATGTTACAATCACCAATGGAATATACCACGCTGTTTGTAGCGATTTTTCAACCATAACTAAATCCATATATGGCTTTAACGCCATCGCAATAACAGCATCCATAGAACCAATTGGAATTGCCAACAATAATGACATCAAACCACGAAACCAATATGGTTTTACATATGGCCACATACGCTTGTAATTTACAAAAAACATATTATTTGCAATTCTATGTTTAATTCCTGCCAATAATTTTTTAATCATATTATTTAACCTATTTATTAAGTACTTGCCGTATATCTTGCAGATACATATTACAAGATTCCTTGGGAATTATTGAACATTAGACCATAAAAGTCAACAGTTGTTATAGAACAAGAAAAAACCGACATTGACCATCAATATCGGAATTTTGCGTTTATCGTTCGTACGAATTTGAATTAGACAATCTGAAGTTTTCTTCAAATTCTTTTTTCATCTTTAGTAAATCTACTTTGTGTTTAGCAAGAAAATATTCAGAATCACCGTTTCCAGACTTTAATAGACATGAAATAGCGCTAAGCAGATTTTGCATAGCCAATATTTTTTTCCGCAATTCTCTTTTCTTGGATTCATCAGATAACCCATTAACCCAAGAATCAAATGCTTTGATGTCATTTTGCATTGTTTCTGCAAATTCTTTATATTTAGAAACATTTGTTACCTGCATACCCAACCCTTTTTTATTATTATATAATTATTCTGACAAGATTTCAACCCCTGCTGCAACTGTGGCTGCCCCCGCAGCCGCTGTGGCGGTTAGACCATCAACAAGGTTTGCATTGCTGTTTATATACTTTTCTGGCGTTACAAATCTGTATTGTTCAAGACGTTTGAAATCGTCACCAACCGCATCACCAATTGGATACGAACTTCGTTCTGCCATCGTTGATCTATATCCACCTGCTGTCTGGCTAGAATATGTAACGTCATCCAATTTTGCCTTGTCTGAACCTAACATTCCCATTTCTGGCGAAAAAGCATCAACCTTGTGTCCGTCTTCGTGTGCAAGAGTATTCATAAAATTAGATAATGATGATTCGTTATCTATATCAACATACAGCGTTTTATCAGACTGAACGTGTAATCCTGACCATGTACGAACGGCATCAGGATTTTCTGCATCCCATTGTGTTGCGTCCTTAAATTGATATTTGCCAGACACAGTATATTCCCCACTTTTGTCCAGGATTTTTTGTCCAAACGCAACTTTTTCGCTGTCTGTTAAATTTTCAAAATTTGTTGCCATACGACGTAATTCTGGGTCTTTGTCAACAATTTCTGAATATAACTGTATCCTTTCTGCGATAACAAAATCTTTGTTATCTAGTTGTACAGCATTTGGGATAATATTTTCATTCCACGCTCTTTGATAATCAGTACGAAGCTTATATGCTTCATCCAGAACTTCTTTGCTATAAAAAGCACCATATTCATCAATTGTTATCTTTCCATCCAGATATTCTTGATACTTATTGTCAAGGGCCTCTTTCTTTAATGGATTACGATCCAACACATCCTGTTTTATTGCATCAATATCAAGCGCTTTTTTTGCATCCTCTGTCATTTGTACAACATTTGGGTCCAGGTTACGATAATTACTAAATCCCACAGGATTATCAAGGTATGCTTCCGCATTCATTTTACGCACAAAAACCTGTCCTGCTTGGTCACGCAATTGCTGTATGCGTTCGCGAACTTTTGTATCACCAAAACCAGATGTTCTGGCCAATTCATCTGCCTGTGCGTTAAGTGCACGAAATTCAGCATCCAAATCATCAATTGTTTGTCTGGAAATGGTGTGTAATTCATCCAACCCCAGCCATCCTTGATTTTTTATTACATCATCTAATTTTGAATAATCCCCACCAAATCTGGCTTTAAACGCATCAAGGCTTTCGCTGCGAACACCATATTTTTTGTATGCTTCATAAAACTTTCTGTCTGTGGCAGACATATGTGCGACATCCATCGCATCATCCAGTTTTGCGATTTTACTTAATTTTTTGATTTTTGTAAATCTGGCAGTTACATATCCTGGGTTATACAGCACATTCGCCACAATCAAAACAGGTTCTGATGCGGTATCAATATAATCTATTAAACGTAATGACGATGAACGCATTACACATTCTGCAGCTGTTGCAACCACAATTTGATTATTTTCATTCATGCCACAGGCAACATATTCTGTCTTAATCAAACCAATCAGTTTATCCATTACAAAATCAACAACCTTTTGGTCATCTGTATTCAAATCATTCATAACCCCAGATAATGTTGCGTAATGTTTCTGCAACACATGCAATGCACACTTTTCGTCTGTACACTCATCAGCATCTTCAACAAAATCCAGATAACGATTTGCTGCCTGGCGACTTAAACGCCTGTGATTCATATCTGTTACAAAGGTAAACGCCATATCTGTTACCAACATTTCTGCCCCGGCAACAACAATTGGTACCATTGCACCACCCGTTGCGATTGAAAATACAGCACCACCAATAACAACAACCGCCCCAACAACATACCCAGTTGCAACATCACGTTTATACGCTTTCATTGCATTGCCCATAATACATGTACGGGCAGCATCATCCCAATATGCACCTTCGGCAGAACCATTATTACGCAATATCGTATCCAAATTATTGCATTCTGTTTTTGTTGGGCCACGACATGCTTCGCCCTTAAATGTACCACCGCCAATTATACACTGCATTGCATCCATCCCGGCAGCGGCACGTGTATCATTCCCTTCGGTCAGGTCACGAAAGATAAAATCAACCTGCTTTGATCCAACCGTACATGTCATTATATAATCATGGTCTTTTATTTCTATTATCGGTTTTTCGCCACCTGATTCAACCTTGATAATAGATGGGTCGCAATTAATATATGTTTCATTTGGGAATTTAGTACGCAAGTATTCTTCGGTCTGTGTTTTTGCCATGCCTGCACGCATCTGAGCACCCGTATCATAGAATATATAACTGTCAACTTCTGGTAATGTTTTTAACTGTTCTTTTGGCTTGAATTTGTATTCACGCCCCAAACGACAATATCCTTGGTACATCACACTGTGTCCAATTGATAACGCCAAGTTATGTAACGGACCATTACATATGTCACGCAGTGTATCGCATGACGACCAAATTTTTTCAACACTGCTGTCAGGATGCTTTACAATTTTACCGCCAAACATTTCGCACATTGTAACATTTTCAGATTCAATAGACTTGGTTCCAGGGTCTTGAATCAAATCATCAAACTCAAATTCATATGCTTTGCCACCAGCACTGCACATGATATAATCCTGGCCCAGTGGACTGGTTATACCACGACGACTATCGTATGTATACCAACATGTAAAATCCAGACCTTTTTGTTTACCATATGCCAATATAAATTCACGTCCATTTGGTTCCTGGGTTTGCAATCCATCAAATATTTTTATACATTCACCACCATTGCCAGCGCATGATTTTTTATATACTAATTTATGCCCATCCCTGCCAACACATTGGAACTGTTTTTCAGTATCAGATAATGTCCAAATACCATTGAATTTTGTTTTACAATTCTGTTGATTGGCATCACCGATACCAAAACCTGATTTTTCCGCAATTGTATTTATAAACCGTCGGCAACCGTTATATCCATTTGTATTATTAATATTAAATCCAGCCGCTGCACAAACCTTGTAAATACCCATCACAGATATTGTGCCGGTTGTCTGATCCATCTGGGTTTGATATTCATTAGCCGCCGCTTCACGATGTGTTTCTGGCACCATGGTATTGATTGCATCTTCAATCGCAGTCGCCCGAAATTTAATCCAATTATCTGCAAATACAGGAGATATACAAAACGCTATAAAAAACGTAATCCAAGCGTATTTCATCTTAACACCCCTGTACACATTTCCGCAACAGTTGCCACCTGTTTAATTGCTGCAATTTGTGTTGCATTAAACACCGTTGCAGTTACAGATGCAGCAGTCGCCCCAATAGACATCGCATTTGATGTTGCGTTCAAATCTTTTTCTTTCTTTTGACCGGCATCACTGTTTTCATTACGAACATTATCACTGTTTGCCAATCCACTAGTTATCGTACCAATTCCCCCCAGTCCTGCCCCCACAGATGACGCAATCATTGCACCTGTTGCACGCTTATTTATCTTAGACACATCAACATATTCATATTCACCGCATTTATTGGCAATTATTTCTGCTTCTGATACATCTTCGCCATTGATACGTGCCTGCATAATAGAATTACGTAACGTTTTAACCGATGATATACAATTTTTAATCTGGGCATCTAAATCATTATCAACTTTATTTATTCCGGCAATTGCAGCCCCTGCAACATTCGTTACAGTATTACCAGCCAGTAACCCGGTACGCCAATTTCCTAATTTCTTAGACTGATTATTTAGTTTTTCAATTTCTTGTTGATACCGACTAACTTCTTGTTGTGCTGCCAATAATTCAGAATCCATACTTTCCGAAAATTTATTCCAATCAATGTCACTTGATTGCACATATGGGTTTTGCTGTTCTATTTCACGTAATTTCTCTAACTTTACAGTTATCTGTTTGTCTTTGTCTGCCTTTATAAATCCGGTTGCTGTTGCACCAACACCTGCAGCCGTTCCAACAGATGTTATCGCAGTATTTACGCCCGCCAGAACCTTTAATTCATGTAAATTATCATCAATACCAATACATGCAGTATATGTTGCACGCAATGCATCGTTCAATGCAATTTCGGTCGCATAACCAGGCCATAATAAAAACATCAAAAACAAGCATAAACAAATACGCACAACATTCACTCCGTTACATAAACGATACAATACTTTCAAGATGTAATACAAGAAAAAAAATCAGATTTAATTTGACAAAAAAAAACGATAAAATCACTAACAGTCTATTTAGGGGAAAAATACAACACAATCAATCAAACGAATTTCATGTATATCTTTTGTATATGCGATTTATGTACTGCACCTAATAAAACAAAAACTTAACAAAAAGTGTTTTACATACACGCTACACACAGGGAAACCCCCAGATTTCTGCACATTACAAAACATTATGACAACATTCAAAAAATGGTAATTATATGGCTACTCGACCCATTTTTGTAAAAGTATTGTATTTCTAGGTGTTTCAGAATATTATATTTTTAATATTTAAATGTATTTATCAGATAAAAATATGTTGAATGCTAGCAAAAAAATGAAAAATACCGATTTTTTGTGAAAAATGGTATTTTTTATTATTTTTGTGGCATATTTTGAAAAATATACCGCTCGCACTAGATTATCACAGTTAAAAATGGACTACAAAATGTTTTTAATAAAAATCTGCAATTTTTGATATATCTTGACATTTTTATATGGTAATGATAATTTCAATATTGAAAAAATAGTCAATTTATGGTATAATATGGACACATTCAAAAGAGGACGATATGGCGATAACATTTAATTTAAATGCAAAAAAAGCCATAGAAGCTATCGTTTATTTGGCTAATAAAAAGCCGGCTATGACTCAATATTTCTTTATGAAAATGATGTTTTATGCCGATAAATTCCATATAAACAAATATGGAACACCTGTTATCGGTGATAAATATATCAAAATGGCCAATGGTCCTGTTCCTTCGTTTATATTGGACGCAATTCATATGGATGGTTCCAAATTGACACACGATGATTACGAAGAAATAGAAAAATCTTTATCTTTCAGGACATGGGGAAAAAAGATTTATACGACCGCTAAACGAAAGGCGGATATGGACTATTTTTCCGATACAGATATAGAATGCTTGGATAAAGCGTTTGATTTCTGTGAAGGTAAAACTTTTGAACAATTAAAAAATATAACCCATGATGAACCATCATGGAAAAACGCTATTGATAACAGACAAATGGATTATGCTTTGTTTGTTGATGAAAACAACCCTGATAAACAGGCTATCATAGCAGACCTTTCAGATAATTTTGGTTCTTTGGTATTGTAAAATGTCGTTTAAAACAGGGTATATTTATCATTTTAAACCGTGTAGAACATCGTATCCCGTTAAGAATAAATACGCAATATGTATGAACGGGGAACGTAGTTGGTTTTATTTGATAAATTCCTGTGATGAAAAAAGACCGTATGAGCACGAAAAGGGTTTATCTGTAATTTTCAATGAATTTCAGGTGGAACCATTAAAACACAAATCGTATATAAATGTTAAGAACCTTAGAACAATTGGAATTGACGATTATGACGAGTGTCAGGAATATAAAAAAGTCAGCAATATGATATGGTTAAAAATACGCGAATTATGTTTGCGGAAACAACCAAAACATATTACAGATGTTGTTTTCGGTAATAAATAAAAAACACCGTTTTCATAAGAAAATCGGTGTTTTTCAATTAGACATCTATTTTTTACTGTTTTGTTGGGCTGTTATATCTGCGTGGCAATCATGACATAACATCAAACAATTATCTATTGTTGTTTCACCACCGTCAATAAACGCGATTTTATGATGGGCTTCCAGTTCATTAAACGGTAATTCACGACCACAACGACCACCACATTTTTTACCTTGATTTGCATAAGCCTGACGTTGTTGTTTGTCGCTAAATACACGATGCCAAATTAACGTTCTGTCGCCTGATAATACGTATTCATAAAACCCGTTCTTTTTCAAACCATCTGGGTCAACATCGTATAAATCAAATAAACGTTTCAAATTCTTTTCCAATTCTATCGGATTATACGTATTTTGGTGGTATTTATTATATAAAGTTCCCCAATCCAAATTTTTCATTTCTTTACGATATACCGGGAATAAGTATTTTACCCAATCTATAACAGATTGATAATAATCCCACAATTCTGACGCATTTTCATCAAAACGGTGTTGAGCCATATAATCTTTGATTTCTGGGTAGTTTTCAGATTTTGATATACGCCAACGCAACACCAATTCCAGTAATTCCTGTCTGTTGGCAGCAACACCATCTTTATTTATCAGCATACACCTGTCGTCGTTATTACAGAACGCGATACTTAACGCTTTGTTGTTGGTTTTCTTGGAAAAATACTGTTTGGCGTCTGATAACCAAGGACCAGTATAATTGGCATTTAATAATTCTTGTTCGGTCATCTGTTTACCGGCAATATTTATAGTATGAAACCATTCCAGTTTTTCATCATCTGTCCCATTACACAGATAAACCTGCAATCTGTAATCCAAGATTTCTTCCTGTTTTTCAGCAGATAATCCACTGAAAGATTGATTATTTTTACCGTTAAAATTGATAGCAATTGGATTTCCATGTCCGTCATCATTGGTTATAAACTGGCAAATTGAAATTATGCGCTGTTGTCCGTCTATGACTTCGTATGTTCCATCTGGATTTATAGCCCAATACATACTGTTTAACGGTAAACCATTATAAACAGACATCATTACGCGGTCACGGTCATTTGGTTCATATACGAACGCACGTTGATACGCAGGTCTGACGTTCAAAGTTCCATGATAAGCAACAACACCTTGGTCGCCACTATCTTTATAATTTTTTACCAAATCACGAATGGTTATGACTGGTGTTGTAATTGACATTACCATTGTTATTCTCCTTGTTTTTCAGAATTTTTAACCGTTTTTTGCCCGTTTCTTGAACGAATTAGCACACGAGCATAAATACTTGAATATAAATCACCTGTTTCTGCGTCTTTGAACGCTGGTTTATCTTTTGGGTCATTTGGATTATATTTCCTGTATAAAGTCCCTTTGGCGTTAAACGTGAATTTATTTGTCGGATTTCCATGTTTATCTAAAATTTCCATTTTTTTATTGTTTAAAAACTCACAACTGCCGACAATTCCTAAGGCAACAATTTCAAATTGGTCGGGGTTATATTTATCTAAAAACGTGATTGGGACCCCCATTATTCCGTCATAATCCATTGGAATATCGTTGGTTTTATCAACATTTATTGCATCATAATTTTCGTATTTTGGATACATATATTCAAAACCATGATATTTTTTCCCTGTATTTAGCACTTCAACACGTTTTGTGGTTGGTAGGTTTGTGAACCATACAACACCAGAAACACGTATCATTCCTTCCCTATGGTCGGACGCCGTCGCATAATCCGTATAAAATTCATTTATAAAATGTGCTGCCCCACCTTTAAAACCATAACCTAACCACATTTTATTATCTTTTATTAACGGAAAAATTTCTTTATATGTGATTGCGTTTTGATGGCCTATAATTATAAATTTTTTATTATATTCTATTAGTTGGGCAACGTATTCACGAAACAATGAAAACGGCGGATTTGTTATCACAATATCGGCTTGTTTTAATAATTCAATGCATTCAGGACTTCTGAAATCACCGTCACCTTTCATCGGAATTTCTTCTATGTCTTCAACACATATAACACCATCGCCCGTATTATCTTTATTTAAAATATACATCGTTGATTTTTTGCCGGCTTCATAATGTGTTGCTATGACCTTTTTAATTCCAAATGCTTCAAAATTATCGGCAAGATACTTTAAAAAGTTGGATTTTGGTGTTCCTTTTCCGATACCGTAATGGTCGTCACAATTACAATAAATGACTTTGCCTTTGAAATACTTGGCATAATTAACCAATTCTTTTTTTATATCATCATAAATCGTGTAGAATTCGTCCCTTTTATTGGATTTCGCAGTATCTAATTTTCCGCCCGCCATATTTAAACTCTTTTGATTTGTTCATAAGTTGTTTAGCACAAACCTTGATTTAATTTGGACGGTGGCTGGAATATAAAAATCGCGAAATTACGCGGTTGATAAAACTCAAATTTTATAAAAAGTGGTTGATTTTTTATCAAAGTTTAATTTCAACTGGTTAAAACACATTGAATCCTTTGGTTATAGTGGGTTTGAACGATTTTTAATTCATTTCAGTAAATACTAATGAACAACCAAAAGGATTTTTTATGATTTATGCATATTGTCGGGTATCAACAAGCCACCAAACCGAAGAAAACCAACGTTTCGTGATTGAACAATTTGCGAATGAAAATAACATTAAAATTGACGTATGGGTCAAAGAAACAATATCTAGCGGTAAAAAGTTATCACAACGAAAACTGGGTAAATTGATTCCAAAGTTAAAATCTGGGGACATACTCATTACAACCGAAATATCGCGTTTAGCACGTAGTTTAATGGAGTTAATGGGTATATTACAGACCTGTCTTGAAAAAGAATGTCAAATTTGGACGTTGAAAGAAAATTTCAGATTGGGAACAGACGTTCAATCAAAAGTTTTGGCGTTTGCGTTTGGATTATCGGCTGAATTATCAAAATCGTTATTACAGGCGCGTGTTCGTGAAAGTTTAGCACGGTTAAAAGCAGACGGAAAGAAACTTGGACGACCATTTGGTTCAAAATCGCGTGAATTAAAACTAACAAAACACAAAAAACGGCTGGAATGGATGTTAAAACGTGGATTCAGTAAGCCAAAGATAGCCAAATTATTAGGTGTTCATAAATGCACAATCTATAATTATTTAAAAAAATCTGCCATTTCGGCAGATTCTGGTCATTCGATTTTGTAAAAACTAAGGACGTAAAATCATAAAAACCTTGAAATTCTACCAAAATAAACTATGTTTGTTTATATGAATAACAAGGTAATAACAATGAATTTTACGTCACAATATTTAAGTTTTAATGATAAGATACCTGAACACGACGATTTTTTGATTTTTCAAAAACAACCGGATTTCAGTTATAGCAGGACCAAAACATCTGCATACCATAATATACACACAGAATTGACCGAAGATTATTTTTGGTTGTATTCCAATTATGGTAATAAAAATCCGCGTCCAAAACAGGTAATAAATACAACCAGCGGTGTATCACATGATAATTTAAGAACTGCCGAAGAAGTCGAACCTACCGACCAACTGTTCGTATTATACAGTTTTAATGATAAAACGATGTATATTTCAAACGTTAACAGTAAAGGTTTTGTGTCTAATTTATTGATGGAAAAGATGGGTCTTGAAAGTATCAGTATAAAGAATATTTTTATGAATCGGGAACAGTTTATTAAACAATTACAAGTGTTGGATGAAATAAAATTTACATCTGCGGAACGTAATTTATTTTCAGGGGGTAATAAAATTGGTGATGCCCTTAGAGATAATTATGGTATAGAAGAACCGGAAGTTTTTACAGTTTCCGCGAAATATAAGACGCCTATATCAGAAAAAGTAAAAAATATGCTGGACTTATTGTCTGGACAGAAAAAAGAAGGCAACATAAAAAAACTAATCATAATTGGACGAGACGACCAAAATGTTGAACAAGTTTTCAATGAAGAAACCTTTACCCAAAAAGTTGCCATATCTATTTCGGAAAATGACGAAGGGTTATTCGATTCAGAACAGGTTAAAAACAAATTATTAGAAAAAATAACCGAATAAAAGGTGAATAACATGCTATATAAAAAAGACAAATGGTATTTTTACAGTTTGTTTGTTGGGGCTGTATTGCTTGGTTCTTTTTGTGAATTTAAACCAAAACCGGAACTTTATTCAGACCTTATAACATTTATATCAATTTTAATTGGTTTTCAAATAACATCGTTTTCCATGATATTTACATCAAATGTGGTTAAAAATTTTTACACTATCAAAGATATTGAAAACAAATATATCACATTAAAACACAGGTTAAAAAACTATTATAAATTTACATTCAATTTAGCGTTGATATCAATTGTGTTTATATTTGCTTTGAGCATGTTTAATTTTAATCAAATTTCAACTCGGTGGGGAAATATCAGTATGTATTGGTTTAACAGAACTATCATATTTTCCATAATAGCATTGAATATATTCGCAAACTTTAAAACAATGAATTTTTTATATAAAATATTCATAAAAGATAACGATAAAAACGAACATTAAACTCAATGAAACTATATAATTTGAAATCTGCCAAATGGCGGATTGTTAACTTTCAAATTGGGCTAATAATTGTTCTAATTCATCGCGTTCCGTCACTGGTGGCAGGTCTAATTCTTTGGTGTAATCCAAAAAATGTGGTCTGTGTTTTGACCTGCCGTCTGAATAGACTATGTTCGCCATTTCGTAATCGTGATGGTTTGTTTCAACAAATTTCAGATTTGGAATATGTGCCAAATTGTCTCTGTCAAATAAATATGGCCATTTTGCTTTGATTTGTGACAATGATTTGATTTTTGGGTTCTGTTTTTCCCAATCCATTTCTTCATCAACTTGGTCTTCAAATAATGGAACTGGCAGAACTTCTGGTTTATCGCCAACAATCATAACCATCACAATACCGTTTGTTAATAATCTCATAGTTTTCACCTTTGGTTTTGTTATCTATACCCGGACATTCCGCTAAAAAATCGTTTTGGACAACAGTTTTTTCTTGATTTTTATCTGCGAAAATCCGCGATTTTTTAATTTTTTTATATTGTTTTTCAATGGTATTTACTGCTATGATGTGAAAAAGGTCTATTTTTATGATAAAAGGTTCTTGGGCAGACGTAATAGAAAACAAATACAACACCGAACAACGTTGTGAAAAGTTATTTTTATCACATTTATGGCCTGATGGTATTAAATGTCCAAAATGTGGCAAATATAATCCGATAACTAACAAAATTCATACAAATAAACAAAAAACCTTTGTTGAATTTAAATGTTCATATTGTGGTAAAAAAATCCACGAAAAAACAAACTGCATATTTACCCGTTCCCAACTCAGTTTTCGTGATTGGTTAAAGGCTGTTTATAGAATCGCGATAAAGCAAAAATCTACGTCTTCTATTCAAATGGAAGACGAATTGGGAATTTATCAACAAGCCGCGTGGCATTTATTTATTAGAATCAGCCAACTTGCCCAACAAGATATGGAACCTTTTGATAAATTGAAAGGCGAAGTTGAAATGGACGAATGGTATGAAAATGGCGACCCAAGATATAAACATAATTATCAACACTCTATATACGGTAGTGACAAAGGTATTATCGGTGAATCTATACCAATTTTTGGTATGATTGAACGTCCGACAAAATATATTGACGAATATGGTAATGAAGCCATATTCAAACAATCAAAAATTGTTTTACAAATGTTGAATCTTAGGGGACAACGTTCGGTAAGTTCGGATGATATATCAAATCTTGTAGAAAAATATATTGAAGATTCTGCTACTGTCACATTATACACGGATGCCGCAAAAATATATGAAAGTGACAAGGTATTAAAACAACGATTTCACGCGATAATTCCGCATAATGTGACAAAAGACACCCAATTACGACATGATGAAAAGTATGTTCAGGACAATATTTACACAAATAACATAGAAGGAACTTTTGGACAAATTTCTGATTATTTTACAGGAACACACAATAAAGTGACCAGAAAACACGTTCAAAAATATCTTGATATGTTCTGTTTTCGTTGGAACAACAGAGACCTTACCACAGAAGAAAAAATTCATAAATATCTGTCTAAATTACCCAAATTTCCACACGTAAATATAAAAGAACTTATAGGGGATGATTCAACTGGAACCATTCGTAAAGAATTACGATTTTTTATTAAATTTCACTCTGATTTAGTTTCAGAATTGAATGAAGTGCCAATTGATAAGGTTGAATATAGGACTAATTTTATAAAAATGATAAAAAGTATAACCGTAGATTTATTTGGTCCAAATGCGGAAAAACGACCTGAAACACCGTATATGCGTGAAGCCATGAAAAAATGCTTATCCGATTTTATAGATATTGCTAAATACTTAGATAAACCAGACCAAGAACAATTTTATAAAAATATTGAAAAAGAATTATCACAAATACCGTTTTTTGAAGATTATTCAGAATTGATTAAAAACCTTGAATTTAGAGCAGATGTTGGCGATATAACTTATGATGATAAAAACGTTGATGGTGAAGATAAACGATTTAGACAACGTCAATATTCGCGAAAATATGCTAAAAATCAAAAATTAAAAAAACAAGAAAACGCGAAAAACAGCGATAAAAACACATCCAAAAAAACAAAGAAAAATCCTAAAAAATCGTTGTCTTCCAATAGAAAATAGCGGACCGTTATAGTGTAAAAACAAAAGGATTTATACTATGGCGTTTCAAAGTATTCATAAGTTAATGCAAGAATACAACACAGAAGATAAATGTCGCGAATGGTTCGTTCACCATCGTTGGCCTAACGGTGTTGAATGTCCATTCTGCGGTAATAAAGACGGTCAAAAAACAATCTGTCGTCTGACCAAGGGTGCTGAAAAAGGTTGTTTTCTGTGTCGTGCTTGTAAAAAGAAATTTTCAGTTCGTAATAATTCATTTATGGGCAAATCACGTATTCCATATTCTAAATGGTTAATGGCGATTTATTTTGTTATCAACCATAAACGCGGTATTTCGTCTTTACAGTTGGCGCGTAATATCGGTGTCACTCAATCAACAGCGTGGTTTATGGCTCAACGTATATTCAATATCGTTAATTCAGATAATGCTGTTTTGAATGGTATCATTGAAATGGACGAAGTTTATATCGGTGGTGCTGAAAAAAACAAACGTCCAGACAGACGCGTCAATAATTCCAACAAGTATTTGAACGATAAAATGTCTGTATTGGGTATGTTAGAACGTGGCGGAAAGGTTATTTTACGTCAATACGAAGGCAAACAGTATAAATACATGGAACCAGTTATTGAACATCATATCGGTAAAGACGCGACAGTATATACTGACGAAAGTCCACTTTATAAAGGCGGAATAAATGGTCGTCAGCATAACTGCGTGAATCACAGTAAAGGTATTTATGGAATCGGCAGTATCACAACGAACAGGATTGAGGGTATGTTTTCACAGTTAAAACGTATGATTTTAGGTATTCACGTATTCGTGACACGTGGACATTTTAAAGGTTATGCTGATATGTTCAGTTTTAGAATGGACACACGTGAATTGACTGAATACGAACGTTTAGATTTGTTAATGACACAGGTCAACGGAACACGTATCAAATTTGACGAGATATCGTGTCACGGTAATCCAGGAACGAAAAAATGGTTTCCACATTACGGAAGCAAAAGAAAGATAGTTTTATAAACCGAAAGGATTCAAAATGGGGACAGCAGTTCAAATGGGTGATGAAATCGTAATATCAAATCAATTTGGGTCAATAACCCGAAAAATCAAAGGACGTTTAATCAGTTATCAAAACGGTTTTTTGACGTATATTCCATTAAATTGTGGTTTATGTTCAATGTATATCGGAATCTAATGCGATATGCCGCCAAACTCATTAAAAAAACACCATTTTCTTGCGAAAAATGGTGTTTTTTCATTCCTTTGCCAGCATAACCATATTTTTATAAAAAAGATTTTGTAGTTAGTATTGAATTATGATAAATTGATATGGGGTGTTTCGTTTAAAATTTGTTGTATATTCATCAACATACTTTCTCAAACGTTCTCAAAAAATATTTTTTCAATAGAATAATAGAGTTTTTATATATTTATTCAGTAAATACAAGATGTTATTTGTATTCTAATACAATATCAAACTTAAAACGAGTCGAGTAGCCATATAATTACCCAAAAAATGCTTGACTTCTGCGACTTTTTGATATATTATTCTGTTCGCTATTCGGGCATAGTTCAGTCGGTAGAACAACGGACTGTTAACCCATTCGACTCAATCTTCCTATAACTTGATTTAGTTCCGAACACCCTGTAAATCTGGGATTTTTCTGATATCAAAATTGGGACTGTTTTTGACGAACATAGGCTTCAAATGGGGTTTAAGCAGGTCTGTGTTTTACACAGCCGCTACACAGCACCCCATTTTACACCGATTTTTTTACTTTTTTTAACAGCACCTCAAAAGCCCATTTTTCACTACATGCGGTGGACTGTTTTGGATATCTTTGGATAGATTTTTTGCAACATACCAAAACAATTTCTAATTACACATTTGGATCAAACATCATATACCCCGAATCCGTTATTGCGGTTGGTTTTATTTTACCGGTTTGCACCCAATAGCGTATTGTTGATGTTGGAACACCTTTTATTTTGGCATACTTTGCAATTGTCACCAGTTTGACATCGCTTGTATCTGGACGGTTCGTGTCCAGCATATCTATTGCCGTCTTTAAAGACCGGTTTAATGCCGACAACATAAAACTATAATATGATTCACCGTTGCCCGTTGTTTGGTACTTCTCTAAAGCATCCAAATAACGCTTTCTGTCTATTTTTCTGATAATAGTTGGTGTAAAGCCAGCCTGTACCAGAATCAGATTCATTAGCAATCGTGCAGTACGACCATTTCCATCCTTGAACGGATGAATTGTCACCAAACGATAGTGCGCATTTATTGCACGATATACAACCTCTTCATCGGTCGTGCTTAACCAATGATTAAAACCTTCCATCAAGTCTGGCACTTTTAGCGGATTTGGCAAAACAGTCCTGGAACCAGAGATTCTAACAGGAACATTTCTGTAAAACCCTGCATTTGGATCGTCAATTCCCGACAGAATGCATTTATGTATGTGTAATACATCATTGACATCAATCGGTTGCGTATCCTTGGCACGGGCCTTAATCAACTCAAATGCCCGGGCATGATTTCCCGCCTCTACATAATGCGAAATAGGTTTTGAGCCGCTGGTTATATTCTCTTCAAATGCCAGCGATGTTTCACGCCGCGTCAGGGTATTGCCCTCAATC
>JAZNVR010000021.1:0-3105 GCA_045592905.1 Candidatus Enterousia sp. | reverse complement strand
TTATTTTATAATGTACAGTTGTAGTACCTGCATTGGTCCTTGTTGGAACGGTTTCAGAATATGTTCCACCACTGGTTGTTGCATATGTCACCGTTGCACCAGATGGTGAAACATTACTTATACCATTACATGATAATGCAGCATCATTATATGTTTTGGATTTGTTACTCACAGTAGCGGTAATCGTACCCTTGTTTACGGTTAATGTATATGTTCCGAGACTGGATTTATAATTCTGTGTTGCAGGACATATTACAGTTATTACAACAGCAGTCGTACTGGAACTTTTCGGTGTTAGTGTTAATGTCGTTCCACTTATTGATGCGGCCACAATAGACGTATTATCACTGCTGGCAGCAATACCGGACGATGGTGACTCAGAACAGGAAACCGTTAATGTTTTTGTGTTCGGATACGCAACACTGCCAGACGTTGCTGCTGTCCCATTATCTTCGATTGTGGTTGTTCCATTCGCCTTGTTCATTGTACAGGTATAATTGCCCTGATATGTTGTATAATCTGTCGCAGTAACACGATAATAGATAGTCGCACTGCCAGCGTTCGTTAATATGGGTGCCGTTGGAGAATATGTTCCATCGGCATTTGAACTGTATGTAACGGTATAGCCAGAAACCCCACTTACAGTTGGTGTACTGGTACAACTTTGTGCACTGCCACTGTATGTTAGGGTCTTAGTTGATGCACTGGCTGTGAAACAAGACCACCCTGCATACAATGTTGCTGTGCTGGATGTTTTATTCCATGTACGTGCAGATGCACCCGCAGCTGTATAATATTGCGTCCCAGATGTATATGTTGCATTATCATACCAACCCATAAACTTACATCCAGTCTTGGTTGGTTTGGTTGTACTGATTGTTGGCATAGCTGCGTTATACGTTGCGGTTACATTTGAACTTTGTCCACCACTACCACCATTAGCATTAAATGTAACTGTACTTTGTACACCTGTACACGCACCAGCAATAGTTGTGCCACTGCCAGTCCAATTTGTATTACAATTATATCTGGCAGACCAAGTAACATCACCTGTTACATTACAACTTGTAGATGTACTTAATGTGCCACTGGTATTAACACATTGTGTTCCACCAGAATTACCACTGCTGACATTATATGTGCCAGCATAGGTTGCATTCGTCTTAGACGGTTTTGTAACACTTGTTATCGTAGTAGAACATGTATTATTACTGTAATAAGTCGTACTGCCAGTTTTTTTATACACAGTTGTCGTGCCACCACTGCCACCATTTGTGGTATTATTTAATGTAATCGCATTACACTTGGCAGAACATGATCCAGATAACGATGTCGCACCAGCAGAACCGGTAACTGTAACGTGTGCGGTCGTATCTGTGCCACCCGACTTGCTGTATCCAGTATTACATGTAATGGTTACACTTGGTGTATTATTTGTTATGCTGATTGTGTCACATGTGCCATTCGTAGCACTGCATGTCGGGGTTTTCCATACTGCATAATACGTAGTACCCGCAGCAGCACTACCAATATTACCGTTGCTGTCCGCACTGGTTGCCGTACTGGACGTTGCCCAACCAACAAAAACCTGACCCGATTTAGTCAGGTTATTTGTTGTACCCGTACTAGACCATACTGGTAACATACACCAAATATAAGAGGAGGAATAAGTACATGTATATGTGGCAGCGGTGGTGCCACTTGTCCCGTTGACATAACCTGTACCACCGTTTTTATTCAAAGTAAATGTTTTGGTTGGCTGTGACGTTCCGCCAGCACATGTCCAACCACTGGGGCATGATGTACACTCGTTACCAGCCTGGGCAGTGCCATTATACACACCACCATATGTCATATAATAACCGGCATTACAACTGGTATATTTGACAGTTGGACATACATAACCCGCAGCATTTGCGTTAACAATATGAACAGATAACGAAATTATAGCAAACAACGTCACCTTCACGAATCGTGATACAAAACAATTCTTGAAGATTTTCAATGCTTGCATTCCTCCCCCAACGGCAAAAAAATGGCGATTTTCTGCCTTTTTTATTCCTTTGTGTATACTATATGTATGTTAGTGTAGAAAAAATTTATACATCTGGGCAAGCAAAAAAATAGGCCATAAAAAGATATTTGTAAAACCATAATGGGTCATATTTTTCACTTGCCTTGAATTAAGTTTTTTTTCTACACTAATGTTATATAGTATCAAATCGCAAAATAATACGCCATGCACGAAGGGGGGATTTATAAATACAATGAAGTATATCAAAAGTTGTATTTTTTCACAATTTATTATGATTGCGTTGGCTGTCTTTTCCCTGACAACAACAGTGTATGCAAATGATTATATTCTGACCTATAATTGTGGTGATGGTGATGGTGTACCATGGACAGTTCCTGTTAGTGTTGATGATGTATTAACTGTGGACGATATAAAAAACAAATGTCATAAATCAGGATATTTATTGGACTATTGGGCTGTATCTGAAACAAACGATAAACTGTATCCAAATACAAATTTACAGTGGCAATATTCTGATGACAAAACATTAACTGCACAATATACACCTGTGAAATATACGATTACATATGACAGCAATCCTCCATCTGAATCGGTAACAGATGTAATTGGCAAAACGGATTTTAGTAGTCATACATACGATGTCCCACGCCAGTTAAACAGTAACAAATATCAATTGTTGGGATGGGTGTTTACTGGTTGGAACACACAACCGGATGGCAGTGGTAATTCATATTTAGACATGGCTGTCATAGAAAACATAACCACAGAAAACAATGCAACGGTACCACTGTATGCCCAGTGGGAACGTGGTGTTGCGACATGTTCATCTGGCAAATATCTGAATGGTGCGACAGAAGCATGCAAATTATGTGAATCTGGCAAGGTATGTCCAGGTGTAAAGGACATACGTACAGGTTATGGCACAGATATTGGTATATATGATTGTCCTGATAATTCGTATGCGGTTGGCGATGGAAACAATGTATGTACCTGTAACTCCAGCATAGAAGTAATATATGGTGTTGGCTATTCTGATCAGGACAAGATATCATGGGATGGTAAATGCACAT
>JAZNVR010000020.1:0-72071 GCA_045592905.1 Candidatus Enterousia sp. | reverse complement strand
TTGGTTTCTTTTGATGGTTTTATCCATATGCACAAGATAAGTGTCTTATCTTTGTATTAAATAAGAGAGTAAATTTAGCACAATTTCCATAACAACTGGTATAGAAAGCAAAATACAAGATTGAATATATTTATGCCTTGCTCCCTTATATATTCCAACAAACAAACACGATAACTGTATAAGCAAATATATTAACAACAAGACAACATAATAAATTGTGCGTATTTCTATGCCCATAAATTCGATATATTTACAACATTCGCCATCTAGTATATATGGGTATGGTGCCATAGTAAAAACATATCGTAATTCAGAGATTGGAACTAGTATTGCTATAAAAGATAAACATAATAGCAATACCTGTCCCCAAATACATAAAATTGATTTAACTGTTTTCATCAATAGTATTTTACATTGATGATTAAATCATGTCCATTCTTTTCAAACCATTGTGTAAATTCATCAATATGATGTGTTAAATCGATACAGCCTGCCGAGCCAGGTTCTGCCCCACCATGAACACTAAAACCACTTCGATCATATGTGTTGGTTTCTTTTGCCAGACTAAAATTTTGCATAATGATATAGCAGGGTGCTAAGCAAAGAATCAGTCCAAGATATTATTGTCGGACTTAATGCAAGCCAGAAAGATACTTTATAGTTTTTCTTATACAAAAAATACAATGATACCGGAATAAAAAACAACAGCGTGGCACAAGAAGATATCAGATTTGTTAAATATACATCTGCACTGCGCCATGCCCATCCCATAGATTCACCACCCCATGGACAATAATGAAACGGAAACGCATCACGACATTCTTTGATAAAAAATTCATAATAATCAGTAAGCAGTCCATATAAAAGCAATATATTTATACCAAGACAAATTATCGTGCCACGTTTCCATTTTTGCATACATAACCCTTTTGCCAGTATTTTACATGTACAATCAGGTCGTTTCCAGTAATCATCACCTATACCAAGCCCAATATTAAATAATACAGTATGTTGCATATTGGGTATATCAATAATCCCAGCAATGGGATAAAAAATATTTTCTTTTTGTAAATTGGTGCAAGAATGTATCCCAACCACATTAGCAGACCCAAAATTATGAAAATGCATAACAAGTCATAGCGCGCCATGCAGACATCTGCCTTATGACCATCCAGATGCACGCATACGTTCCACCATATATCTTCGTTTTTTGCAATTCGCCCGAAATAAGCCAAATCACTTAAAAAGAAGAAGAACAATCCCGCCAGGAATACGGAAATATAATAAAATAAAGAATATTTTTTTTGTTTCATGCCAAGCCTTATCTATTTATGATTAAATCATATAATTTATAGCCGCAACAACAGCGGATAAAACGGTATAACTTATAATCGCAACAATAAAAGCCAATAATAAAATACACCCCCATTTCCACTTATATGGTTTCCATGATAAACACATTAAAAACAGACCAAGCAAAAAGGTTGCACTTATAATTGTAATATCAACATGACGCAGGCAGTGATATTCGCACAAACCGTAAAATAAAGTGTCCCATTTTGAAGAAGCCAACATGTTTGAATCAAAATAGAATACAAACATGATAACAAACGAAACGAATGCATATGTTGCTAATGTTTTTGTATTTTGCATGTCAGGACACTTTTTTATATCTAATACTCTACCTTGATAATTAAATCATTCCCTATATAATCAAATAACGCAACAAAATTATCCATATTTGATGTTAAATCAATACAGCCCGCCGAACCTGGAACCCACCCACCATGAATATAAAATCCACCTCTACCATAAGTATTTGTCTGTTGCGATGATTCTAGTTTTACCCTTGATGCACCCCATGAGTACAAGCTTCCGGGCCACGTTCCTGCATTAGCAATACCTGCAATTATCCCGTATGGAGTTATATGCTGCAACTCACTTTGTTTTGCAACGTATGTCCCTTCGGGGATTGGTCCTGTATCTTTCAGGTTTTGATATTCAGGACTTCTGTATCCATCTTTGCCAGACACCGCATCCCATGACATAATTGCTTTATCATTTTCGTAAAGCGTAAATTTCTTGCCGTCAAATATCGCATATTGCCCAGGTTTTACATTCACCGGTTTTTCAAAGGTTGGTTTATTTATTTCATTGTCGGGTTGTGATTCTGATTTCTTTTCTGGTTTTTGGTCTTTATAAACCTTGCTGTCTATTTTCTTGCCAGCCTCATTCAGCGTTGCTTCTTCAACCCAACAGCGACAGTTTGGGTGCACTGGGATATCCGGTATTTCATCTGGGCTGAAAAATACTTGTCCGTCTAGTCCCGAACATTCATCGCAGGTATTTTCGCCATGTTCGCTGTGCCACCGCCATATCTTTGACTTTATTTCAAATTCTGGAATATTCAGTTCATATGTGCTTAATTGTCGTTTTGAAACATGACCACCTGGCATCAAGACGTTGACTGGTATTGGGTCGCCAGATTCAACATATTCTTCGATATTAAACTCAAATCCAACATTTTCAAAGTATTCGCCATATTCGTTCATTACTGCATCGGTGGCTTCGTCTTTTTCAATTTCAAAGTCCGCATCTATTTCGTCTTGGGCCTTGTTAAACTGTTGCAGTGTCATATCATATTCTGGGCGCATCATACGACCGGTCGTATCAAATTGCACAGTCCCAGGATACAGAATGTTCATATACTTGGTTGCACGTTTGTATGTTTCGCTGGTTTTATCACCGTATTCGGGTGAAGATATCATGTCTTGTAAAAATTTTGGTGTTTGCATTTTTTTCTCCATAAAAAACACCCGCGGGTGGCGGGCAATAAAAAAAAGACGACCAAATGCCGTCCGCTGAATGCGTATATTATATCATAAAACGCAAATTTTTTCAATAAAAAATCCGCCCAAACGGACGGAAAATCAGATTTGGCGGGGCCAACATCGCACCTTGACAACCAATAACCAAACCTAGACGCTGGACCGACCAATAACGAAAATCAAAAAAATTTCGTTAACTTCAATTTTTTAAGATTTTCGTAATTGTCCCCAACCGGATTGTTCGCGTTGCTCACCACACGTAAGACTCGAACTGCACCTGCGTCTTGTTCTTGTCAACTATCGTGTCGAACCTGCGGTTCTCATCTCGGTGGGAACAGGCAAAATTAAAACCGACCACAAGGGTCGGTTGTAATTTTGGCAGCCCCAACCGGATTCGAACCGGTGTTCTCGCCTTGAAAGGGCGGTGTCCTAGGCCTCTAGACGATGGGGCCAAAACTGCCATGTTCATATCTGAACGCCGGCAAATTATAACTGGTCTGATGACCATTGTCAAGTGTTTATCAACGATTTTATTCCGCTGATTCGTTTGCATCATTTGCAACAGGGGTCGTGTCAACCTGAACAAATACGATTTCTTTGCCACCTTCGCCAATCAATGTCAATTTGCCATCTGCATATTCGTATGTTTCAACTGTTGGCATAAATTGAAAATATTCTGTTTCTGTTTCCATCGCTTCTGGGGCACCCAACATCATTGTTGATGCAAATCCGTCAAATTTAATATCATCACCATCTGCAGTATATGCACCATTGTACATGTTTACAACACGTCCATATACACGCATTTCATTTGGATCAAACGATAACGTTATATCAACACCAGGTTGGGCAGATACAAAGTTTACACCCTTTAATAGTTCTGGGTTTTGTCCGTTGTCGCCACATGCAGCCAATGCCAATGCACAAATACACGTTGCAATCAATTTGAATTTCATATTTTCTCCTTTCGTTATTCATATACAGGTATTATAAACCAAAAATCACAACAATAAACAAGAAAAAATGGATTGTAATATATAGTTTTTTATATTAGTATCCAGTTAAAGGTTTAGTGTGTATGAGGGTAAAATTTATTTATTTATTTATTTATTTATTTATATTTTTTTATCCCTGTTCGTCGTATTGTGTACAGATAAGTAAAAGTGTAATGTTATATGGTCGTGGTGGTGCTAGTGCACCATTAGAAGAACAGTGTTGGATTCTTGTAAATCCTCAAGAATACATAGATTGTGTTATGTCCGATGATGTTAGTGCAGTTGATGATATAAATGAACAAAATACATCTACATCAGATACGCAAGATGATGTTGATTATTGTGGAAATCAACCAACGGAACCCGATATGTTCGCTAGGGTATGGAACAGCGAGCGTAAAGAGTGTATATGCCCATCAAATACTGTTGAAGATTCAGATGGCAGATGTGTTTTGCGTGAAAAATTTTATTGTGAAATACCCGCTGAATTTTATCGTGTTGCAGGTGTGTGGAATACGGATTCAAAACAATGCTCTTGTCCAGATGGTTATATGCTTGATGACAAGTGGCGCAAGGGTAGTTGTATAAATAAAAAATTTTACGAATGCGAATTTACTGGCAGTGTTTCTGGAAACTGGAACACAGATGATAATTCTTGTACATGTCCATCCGATTTTGTGTATAATGATGGTGCAGGTTGTACCAAAGATTGTCTAAAACTTACATTATCCTGTAATGATTATGACTGTGTTGGTCAAGTCTCAGAGATTTATATCAAGCAAGGCAATCCAACGGCATACAGTGATGCAGATTGCACAAACGTTATCACAACTTTGCCTGTCCCGACAGAAAAAGAAACAGGGTATCAGTGTGACTTGCTTAGCTTTAGTGACGGGATAATATGTGCAAATACATATGATGGGAATGGTTATACAGATAAGTTATATCTGGACCTGGCGACATGTTTGAATGGATATGAGTGGCAAGGTCAACCAAAAGATTTATATCACGAAACAACCCTGCAGTATAGATGCGGTTTCTGTTTGATTGGCTATAAATATGATGAAAATCAAAAAAAATGTGTAAAAAAGTAATTTTGATTAAATAAATATTTATGAAAAAACACCGTCATAATGACGGTGCAAATAGCTGGCGGGATTGACGGGGCTCGAACCCGCGACCTTCTGCGTGACAGGCAGACGCTCTAACCAGCTGAGCTACAACCCCTTAAAGCAATGCACATATTATACTGTCTGGAAAATAATTGCAAGTACTTTTTTTCAAGTTAAATAATTATTTGAAAAATGTGCAAAACCTGTTAGCATAAGAAACGAGTCCAATGGATTTTGGGTTCGGGGTGTAGTAACCCCATATCTATCCGGTGCGTTTAGTTGCATCGTTAAATCCCCCGACTGCGGTCGGGGAGCTGTTGTGATATAAAATACGGCATACCGGAAACACAGCAGAGTCATTGATAGATGTGATTTACTAACTCCCCGACCGTCAGATTTATTGGCGGTCTTACTTTTTTTATGGGGGTACAAAATGACACTGGGACAGGAAATAGAACGCCTTAGATTAGAAAAGAATATACCGATTTGGATTATGTGTAACTGTTTGGCAATCACATCGGAAATAGAGTATGACAAAATAATACGTGGTAATATACAACCAAACATTTATCAAATGATAATGCTGACAGATTTATTTCAATATCCAATAAATTTGCGTTGTGGAAAATAAAAATCCCCCAATCGGGGGATTTTTTATATCAGTTTGCCCATCGCAACAGCTGTATCACACATGCGGTTAGAGAATCCCCATTCGTTGTCATACCATGCCGTTACGTGTACCAGTTTGTCACCCAAAACCTTGGTCTGGCCGGCATCAAAAATAGAACTGTGTGCATCGTGTGTAAAGTCAATTGATACCAATGGCATGTCGTTATAGCCAAATGTGTTTGACTGTGCCGCATGCATTGCGTTATTGATTTCTTCAACGGTTGCAGATTTTTCCAAATTCACAACCAATTCAACCACAGATACATCTGGGGTTGGAACACGAATTGCCATTCCGTCCAGTTTGCCGGCTAATTCTGGTAATACCAGGCCAATCGCCTTGGCGGCACCGGTGCTGGTCGGAATCATAGACAGGTTGGCAGCCCTTGCACGACGAAAATCTTTGTGGTTTTTATCCAGTAACTGTTGATCGCCAGTATATGCATGTACAGTTGTCATCCAACCAGAAACGACACCGTATTTATCATTTAATACCTTGACCACAGGTGCCAAGCAATTTGTTGTGCAAGATGCGTTTGATACAATCAGGTCAGATGCAGTTAATGTGTCTTGGTTAACGCCATATACGATTGTTTTGTCTGCCCCTGCAGATGGTGCAGATACCAAAACACGTTTTGCACCCGCATCCAGATGAACACGTGCCTTGTCCGCAGCGGTAAAGATGCCTGTGCATTCCATAACGATATCAATGTTCATTTCGCCCCAAGGCAAGTTTTCCGGATTGCGTTCCGACAGACATTTAATCTTGTGATTGCCAGCGATAATGTATTCGCCATCCAGTTTTATATCCATTGGCAAATTGCCATGTACAGAATCATACTTTAACAGATATGCATTTTGTTCGGCAGGTGCCAAATCATTTACTGCAACAAATTCAATATCATCACGACCGGATTCCAGTGCTGCACGCAATACCAAGCGACCAATGCGACCGAAACCGTTAATTGCAACTCTTACTTTTGACATATTATTACTTCCTTTCGTTTATAATTAGACATACTTGTATCATAGCATCATAAATTTTAGAATTACAATATTTTATTTACAATTGTCAATCTGGTACTATAATCGTATGACATGAAACACAACGCTTATATTATCACAGGTCCAACAGCATCAGGTAAATCCAGTTTTGCCCATCGTTTGGCATGTAAAATTGGTGGCATGATAATAAATTGTGACAGTGTTCAGATTTATCAGGGAATTGAAAACATATCTGCCAGTCCGTTTGCAGGATGTGTATTATCTGATGAAATTGATGGGGTGCCATACAGATTATTTTCCGTATTGCCATTATCGCAACAGATTAGTGTTGCAGAATATCTGCAAATGGCGAAACGTGAATATGATAATGCGATTGTCATGGGGCGTGTGCCGATTTTTGTTGGCGGGACAGGGTATTATATAAATGCGTTGATAAACGGTATTTCACCGATGCCAAGTATTGGTGATGATGCCCGCAATCGTGCACGCAGTCTGGTTGCAGAAGATATTAATATGGCACGAAAATTATTGCCGTCTGATTTCACTGCGACCGATCCACAGCGTGTTGCACGTGCGTTAGAGGTATTTTTAGAAACAGGGCACCATTTATCTGAATTTCAGAATATACCACGTTCGGGCGCTGTTGTACCAGATGCGTTTCGTGTTTTGATAAGTCCAGATGTTAATGTTCTTCGTGAACGAATTGCTGCACGAATACCGCAGATGTTATCTGGCGGTGCGGTTGTTGAGGCACAAAAGATAATTGATTATAACTTGGATGAATCACGTGCAATTGGTGCGATGCAGTTGTGTGCATATTTGCGTGGTGAAAAATCGGAATCAGATTGTATTGCTGATTGGACAAACAAAACCAATCAATATGCAAAGCGGCAACGCACATGGTTCCGTACCCAGTTTAACCCAGATATAATAATAAACCGCACCGGTGATGATGCGGATATTGATTTAGTAATATAGGTTTGTTTTATTTGCTCCAGTGATATTTATGGTCATTTTGCATTTCTCGGAACAGGTCTTTAACCTGGCTATGTAATTGTCGTGCTTGTTTTGTTGCCACTTTTTTTCCAGGTCAGTTACATTTAGTTTACCTTGCAGTACAGCATTTGTTTTTTTCAATTTTTGTTTTAATGCCTTGGCTGTTTGGTTACGATTTATGCTGTCTGGATTTTTATTAGCGTATTGAGACAGGTAATACGCAATATCAGTAATGACATGAGCCATGAATACAGGGTTTTTGCTGTTCATTTTTTGGTTTAATATATTAGAAACTTTTTGTAATAAAATTTCAACCAATTCTGGTTTGTACGGCATAACAGCCAACCAATGTGCATTCAGTTGTCCAGGTTTTAGATAGTAGTATCTATATTCTTCAATAACGAAATTATTAATTTCTTGTCGTATATACTTGAACGCTGAGAGTTCTTCTGGGGTACGTTGTTTATTTTTTTTGCATATTATAGATTCTTGGTTATGTGTTATTTAGAATAATTTGTTGTAAATTGCGTTGCATGTGCGAACATATCTTGGATTTGTCTGTGTTTGCATGCAGCCTGGGCAGCATTAATTCTGTCACGTTTTTTTCTTGTTTCTGCATCACGAACACGTGGTGTTAAAATCGTACTTTTTTTCTTTAAGATTTCAGTTAATGCACTTGTTGCCTGTTCACGACATTTATAATTTGGACTTTTTGCGACGTATTTTGCCAAATAATCTGCCATCAACGGGATAAGTTTATTCAAGAACGTTTGCAACTTAGCCAGTTGTTGATTTGAAATACCTGTTTCAATATATTCTGCAGCGAATTTTATAATATCGTGTTCTACATTTTGGCTGTATGGGATTTTTGAACGCCATTCACCCTTGTGTTGTTCAGGGGTTAAATAATAGAAACCATATTCATGTACGACAAAAGCGTTAATTTGTTGTGCGAAAATTCCGCATTCTTTATCTGCTGCTGTTTTGCGTTTTATTGGCATAATACATTCCTTGATTTAGATTACACACAATATTATAGCACAAAAAAGCACTTTGTCAACTGTAAATAAAAGTTGTATTACAGGATTGATAAATCGTGTTGAATTTTTGCCAAAAACATTCTAATTTAATAGACATGTTTAATGCGGGTACGATTGTCAAGGTCTTGGTTGCGAACATTCCGAATGCCGGTTATGATTATCGGCTGACTGGCGATGCGGACATTGGGACATTTGTACGTGTAAACGTTATGAATCGTCCATGCATTGGTGTTATTTGGGGTTATGGCGACAGTGGATTGCCAGAAAGCAAAATCAAGAACGTGTTGCAAATATATTCTGCTGGGTTATCTGTATTTGATTTACAGTGGATACAACGCATGTCATCATGGACATTGATACCGATGGGCATGGTTTTACGTTTGATTGTTAACATTCCAGATGCATTTTGTCCACCCCCGATGGAGCAGTTGTATGAATTTAATTTTGCGTCTGATGTTCGCATGACCCAGAATCGTTTATCTGTACAAGATGCATTTGCGTCAAACGATAACGATGCGATGACTGTATCGGACATTCAGAATATATCGCATGTCAGTTCTGGCGTAATTCGTACGATGATAAAGAATGGTATTCTGATACCGTCTGCGACACGTCCAAGGCATTCTGACCGATATATATATCAGTATAATGATTCTGGCAACATTGTTCTGAATTCACAGCAGCAAATTGCTGCGGACACGATTGGCAAGTCTGTATTATCTGGTGGTTTTTCTGTACACTTACTTGACGGCATTACTGGCAGTGGCAAGACCCAGGTATATTTTGATTCTGCGTGGCGTGCGTACAGTTTGGGTTATTCTGTATTATTAATGATGCCTGAAATTGCATTAACTGCCCAATTTATGTCACGTTTTCAGTCCAGATTTGGTTCTCCGCCTGTTATATGGCACAGCAATTTAACATCTGCCCGTCGTCGTGAAATCTGGCATGGCGTATTAAGCGGTAAAATCAAGATGGTTGTTGGCACACGCAGTGCGTTATTTTTACCATGGCAGAATTTAGGGTTGATTGTAATTGACGAAGAACACGATACATCGTACAAGCAAGAAGATATGGGGAATTATCATGCACGTGACATGGCGATTTTACGTGCCAAGATTGCGGGGATACCTGTTGTATTGGCCAGTGCGACCCCATCTGCTGAAACGCTGGAAAACGTAAATTTGGGCAAATACACTCAATTAAAATTGACATCCAGATTTGGTGGTGCCCAGTTACCAGAAATAACCACAATTGATTTACGTGAACATCGTCCAGACACATATATAATTGACGGCACAGAACAGCCAGGATTTTTATCACAACCATTATGTGATGCGATTGCCCAGACATTATCTGCGGGTCATCAGGTTATGTTATTTATCAACAGGCGTGGTTTTGCCCCGATTACCCAGTGCAAGAAATGTGGTTGGACATCTGTTTGTCCGGAATGCAGTGTTGGCATGACATATCACAAGCGTATTGGGAAAATGTTGTGTCATATATGTGGTCGTACTGGGGCGATGCCAAAAACATGTCCAGACTGTGGTGGTGATATATCCATGCGTGGTGTTGGTCTGGAAAAGATAGAACAAGAAGTAAACGTTCGTTTTCCAAATGCCCGTACTGCACTGGTATCCAGTGATATTATCACATCACGTCAATCGTTGGAACGTTTGGTTCATGGGTTGGAATGTGGTGAAACAGACATTGTTATTGGCACACAAATTCTGGCCAAGGGTCATCATTTTCCGAATTTAACCTTGGTTGGTGTTGTTGACAGTGATATGGGTTTATTTGGAACAGATTTTCGTTCTGCGGAACATACATTTCAGCAATTATTCCAGGTTGCGGGTCGTGCGGGTCGTGGTGAACATGCGGGTCGTGTATTATTACAGACGTATCAGCCGGAACATCCGGTATTAACATCAATTTGTGCATGTGATCGTGACAGATTTATGCAGATGGACATGTCTGGTCGTCGTATTGCGAACATGCCCCCATATGGTCAGTTAATTGCCATTATCATAGAAGGCCAGCGTGAATCGGTATTACATCAGTATTGTTCTGCGTTGCGTGATGTGGCACCATGTTTATCTGGGGGTAAAATAATGGGGCCGATTCCGGCCCAGATATATCAGGTACGACTATGGTATCGCATGCGATTTTTGGTTGCGGGTGGTCGTAATGCGAATTTACAGCCGATTGTTACGCAATGGTTATCATCTGTAAAGCAACCTGCGAACATTCGTGTTAAAATTGACGTAAATCCAATTAATTTTATGTAATTTTATTATTCTGACGTTTGGGTCGGTGTCGGATTATCCTTATACCAATAATATTTGGTATCGCCTACTTTAATCGTGGTTCTATAATTGTCCGTAAATGTAATATCGGATTTCAGATAACAATCTGTTATTGCCGATGCCCCCGCATCAGATGTAAAGTTGTCTGGACATCTCTGTGTACATATTTCGTTGTTTGCGTTTACTGTTATCTGCCCACTGCAGTAGCAACCTGCATCGCATTGCATCCATTTCGCTGTAAACGTCTTGTCACTTGTATATTGCCATGTGAACTCTGTCCCAGCAGTATGTTCTACACTGTTTTCTGCATTATCAGTCGTTGTCCAACCTGCAAAGACATATCCTGTCTTGGTACAGGTAGTATTAGATGCTGGTGCAAAGTTACTGTTATATGTCGCAGTTGAATCGTTTGGTGGTGTGCCTGTCGCTCCATCACCACATGAATATGTTACTGTGTAATTCCGGGGATTACACGTTACTTCAACTTTAGCGACACCAGCAGTTCCAGTATATTCAAAATCAGTCGTGGTGTTATCTCCACTGTCTTTACTGTACCCTTCTTGACAATTTACCCTACACGTACATTGGTTTTGGTTCGTTGTTCCTGTTACTTCTACTGAACTGACCCCTGTTGATGCAGAACATTCACAAGGTGTAAAAGCAGGCACAAAATTTTGTTCTGCATCATCATCAGATTCAAATGTTGTACTTGTAAAATTATTTGTAAAAACACCTCTGTTATTTATTAGTGTTTCTGGCATTACACTTTTAATATTCATATATCCGCCGAATATTTGTTTAGATACAATTGGTAGTTTGGTCAGTTGGTACACCTGTTTAGGTGTCTTTTCCATGGTTGTCCATTCAGCATCCTCTGTATCCTGTTTCTGAAACCCATCTGTTCCGTATGTTACTCTTATTTTAACAGGGACAGGATTTTGTGCATAAACATATACTCCGGTTCTACCGTTAAGCGTAACTTTTTCTGGATTTAAGGTAATTTCAATCTGAATTGGTTCCCATTTCGCATACAAGGTTAATTGGCCAGTGCCAGTGTTGGGTATTACCATCAGCAAATCATCGTCAATAACACCGTTGCTATTTATATATTGTGTGCCACTACCATTTTCTCCGGTGTAATAGCCTTGAAATGTATAACCTGTTTTTGTTGGTTTGCTTATTAGAGTGCTGTTGGCAGTAACACACTGTGTTAATTGATCGTCCAAGTAAAACTTACATTTGCCGTCGTCTGTATCGTATTTATAAAAGAACGCTGTCGTTCCGCTGGATGTTGCACCCTGGTTGTTCAATGCAACCTTGTACATAATTGCATTCCACTCGGCATACAAGGTTGTATCACTGGTTTTATCCCACAATCGTCCGCTCACTGGGGTGCCGTTAGCTTTGTAATATTGTCTTCCATCGTTATCATAAAAACCTGTAAATGTATAACCATCCCTTGTTGGGGAAGCAACGGGTGGCAATGTTTCACCAAATTTTACTGGTTGGGGATCTGGGACATTATTCCCAGCCCCAATATTATATGTTATTGTGTATTCCCGGGGAAGACACGTTACTTCAACAGAACTGCTACCAGCAGTTCCAGTATGAGAAAATGTAGTCGTGGTGTTTTTTCCGCCGTCTTGACTGTACCCTCGGCTACATTGTACACTACATATACATTGGTTTTTGGTCGTTGTTCCTGTTGGTGTTGTTGAACTGACCCCTGTTGATTTAGAACATTCACAATCAGTGTACTGTGCATTAAAAGTATATTCGCCTGATTCAAATGACGTAGCTGTCATAGATTCCGTAAATTCTCCAGCATTGTCAATCATTTGAGTAATTTTATCATTTTGAGTATCGTTATAATAAAACCCATTGAATAATTTTCCACCAACAATTGGAATTTTTGTTATGTTTGTTATAGGTGGCAAAACCGGTGATGATGATGTATCTTCTGTATACCATCCGGTACCATATTTTAATTCTATTTTCTTTGGTGATACTTCTTGTACAAATGATGTATAATTACCGGGATTTAATGTTACAGGGATAACATTTGGTTCCCAGAAGGCCTTTAGTGTTGTATCTTCCGTACGATCCCATTGTTTTGTGCCAGCGTAATTCTTGTCATAATAATAAACTGGGGTCACCCCCACGATCCCTGCAGGTATACCAATCCCATTAAATGTATATCCGGCGTTATATAACTTACAATCCCTAGGTATATTTTGCAGATACTTATCATATTTTGCCGTTATCGTTACAGAGTAAGTTGCAGGCTGCCGAGAAAAATTACCCGGAGTTTTAGTTATTGTAAAACTGGGGTCTTTTTGCAGAGCTTGTTCACATTTGTCCCAATTATTTGGTTCACCACCATTAAGATCCCATGTAATCGTAGATTCCTTTGGTGCCCACTGGGCATATAATGTTATACTTGATACTAAGGATACAGTTGCCTCGTCCCCATATGCGGTGCCATCGCTATCCTCTTCTGTTGTGGTCCAGTACTTAAACGTATAGCCAGTGCGTTCAAAATTGTTCTTATATAACTTCACGGTCGTACCAGGAGTAAAGTTCTGTGTCAGCATCGTACCACTGCCACCATGCGCATTAAACGTTATGAATTCAAGGCTAGTTGTAGTACTTTGTACACATTCACCGTTGTCCCATTTGCATAACATTCTCTCTATACATATAGATTCCTCTGTAATTGTAGAACATGTAGTTACAACTGAAGCAGAAAAAGCGGGGTGCGTACAGATTATCAGCATAAATGCCGATATTGCGATTCGTAAAAATTTTATTGTATTGCCCACGCAATCCCCCCAATCTTGTTTCCTGGTTATGTAAAGTGTAGAAAAATTTTATACGTATGGGCAAGTAAAAAATATTCTTTGTTTAATATGTCCAAAACCATGTGGGCGTATAAAAAAACACCGCCGTCGCCGGCGGTATTTCCGAGTGTCCCGAAAGGAAGGAAAGGAGAAAAAGAAATTGGACACTCTAAACTAAAATCTTGGGGCCCAGAGTCCAGAGGAGAGAGAATGTAGGAGGGAGTCTGAACCTCTGGTCCCCACAGATGTTTCCATCTGTATCATAGGGGGTTATCCCTTTGACGAATTAAAATATAGTACACAAAAATCGATTCGTCAAGTGTTTTGTCAAAAAAATTTTTTTGTATATTTTGTTGGGTGGTTTTGTTCTTTGATTCCTAGGAAATGGTACTTGTTGTAAGCCTTGGATTTCTGGAATAAAATCAATGTGCATTAGACAAAAAATATAAATTCTAGTGTTGAAAAAAAATAGAAGGGAGAAAAAAATGACACATGATGATGTCTGGCATGCAATAGAAAAATTCGCAACAGAACATGGTATGTCTTGTTCCGGATTGGCAAAATGCAGTGGACTGGACCCAACAACATTTAATAAAAGTAAAAGATGGTCCAAAGAAGGTCAACCACGATGGCCATCAACAAACAGTATTTCTAAAATTTTGTCGTCAACAGGGGCAAAAATTCAAGACTTTACCAAGTTTATTGGTGCAACACCTGATAATGAACGACAATAGGTTCTGTGCAACGGGGATTTTATGCCCCACCCATAACCACAATGTATCCATTGTGGTTTTTTGTTGGACAATTATATGGATATCGTGTAACCTGAATATATGTTAAGTGGTGTACGTATATATTCTGCAAATCCTGTGTGGAAACAAATATTGGCCGATTTCGGGGCAACTGTGCTGGACGTGCCGTCTGTTACAGATGTCAATTTTGATAATCTGAATGTAAATAAAATAATCAGCCCAATGGAACTGAAAACAATTATACTGAATGCAACAGATAATACTAATCTGTTATTTCAGATATTTGGTGAAAAAATATCGCTGCCACGAACCCAGGAACAAATTATCGTAATGCTGTATAAATCAGGGGGAATGACACTGGGGGAATTGAAAAACGCACTGGGATACGCACCAAATGTTGCAACACATGTGGTTGATACCGCTATATCTGGATTACGTCGTGTGTACGGACGGGAATTTATCATAAATAATAATGGGGTGTACAAAATTGGCAAATTATAAATTAATATCGTTTGATAAAATCCCCAGTACCCAGGACTATGCACACGAATTAATTAATGCAGGGCGGGCAACTGATAAAACAGTGGTGCTGGCCGCTGCACAGTCGGCCGGTCGGGGCAGATATCGCAGAAACTGGGTGTCGCACCATGGTAATTTATATGTCAGTTTTATCTTTGAATCCCCAGAACGTGATCCACGTTTGTCGTATGCTGTGGCGGTGGCAGTGGCTGAATCAATCGCATCATTTGGGGCACATCCTGAAATAAAATGGCCAAATGATATTCTGGTGGATGGTAAAAAAATCGCAGGAATCTTGATTGAATATACTGGACGGTTCGTCGTCGTCGGAATCGGTATAAATGTAAATACAAACCCAACTGTTGATAAGTATAAAACAACCAAGTTGGATAATTATGCAGAAACACCACTGACAGAATTACTGAACAGACTGATGCGTAATATAAATAAATGGCGTAATGCAGATTTTAGGGCTGTGCGTGATAAATGGACAGAATTGGCCGTATGTATTAATAAACCTGTTAAATATCAGGGGGAAATCGCACAATTGGTCGGAATAAACGAAAATGGTGCGCTGGTTCTGCGACGTGATACACGATATTTACTGGTGTATGGCGATGAAATAAGTCTGTAAAACCCCGGATTTTCGGGCGTTATAAAATAATGTCTTGACTTTTAATGAAAAATATGATACTATATTGCACATAAACAGTACAGATTGTGCCCACACGATATGTGTGGTTTTTTTATTCCCTGTGTGTCCGCACAGGGACTTTTTTTACCAAAAGGCAATTAAAGATATGCAATTAACAATAATAAAAAATCCAGATGTGTCCGCATCACTGGCATATAAAGTCGCACGTGTCGTATACGCACAAACAGATGCAATATCGCTGACACTGGTGGAAGCAATGACTTCTATGATAAAAAATATTTCAGATAAATCAGGTCGGGCCATCGCAGATGTTATTACAGATAAATCTGTGTTTGATGCACTGAATGTAACATCAGATAAATATCAAAAATTAAATGTGAATGCGAATAACCGTAAATTCCAAATGTGCGTGCGTGTCGCACAGCGTATGTTAATGGGGGGACTGGATGATGCATGTCGGGGTGCAATAAAATTTCATGCGGCTGATACTATGCCACAATGGGCCATCGCACGTGGATATATCGCAGATATAGATGGTTTTCTGTTCTATCTGTAATACTTAAAAAAGGTGTTTTAATGCAAAAGTTTTTCAAGGGCGGATATCTGACCGGATATCGTACGTATATAATTTCTGGAACAGGGATACTTTCTGCTGTGGCAGCGTACTTGGTTGGTGATACAGATGTGTTTACTATGTTGCAAACAGTCTTTACATTGGGGGGGATTTATTTCTTGCGTAAATCAAATGAAACAAAAGGAAAAAACAATGGATAATATACCAGAAAAATTTCTGAATGAAGATGGTACGTTAAATTCTGATTCTTTGATAAAATCATATACTGAATTAGAGAAAAAAATCGGAACAATGATTTCTGTGCCAACAGAAAATTCAGATGATGATGCAAAAAGAAAATTTAATCGGGCAATCGGTGTGCCAGATTGTGCAGATGATTATCCAAAAAATGATTTGTATGATGATGAAAATCTGCGTGAACAATTCTTGAAAATCGGATTAACAAAATCACAAGTAGAAAAAATTTATGACATCGCAAATAATTTTTTGTCGCCAGTTATATCTGATTTGTTTTCTGTGAAAAATGAAACAGGTGCAATAAATGAATTGAAAAATTTCTTTGGCGGAACAGAAAAAATGAAGGACGCATTAAATGCAATTAATGCATTCGGTGAAAAATTTTTACCACATGATGCATTTAATGAACTGTGCTCTACACCCCAGGGAATACAAAGCGTGTATAAGATGATGCAATCTATGGAACCAAATGTAAAAACAGATAAAAATGAAACACAAAATTTAACAGATGATGATTTAAGACGCATGATGCGTGATCCAAAATATTGGCGTGATAATGATACAGAATATATCAGAAAAATTGAAAATGGTTTCAAAAAATTATATTCATAAATATATGATTTTTTTACTTTTCTTCTTTACTAAATTTTATGTTTAATATAAAATATAAAACAAGAACAAAAAAAGTTTGTTCTATCTTCAAACAAAATAGGAGAGAAGAAATGCGTTTCTTTTTTAAGAAAAAAGTAGCAGAAAAACCAGCTGCAAAACCAGCTGCAAAAAAAGCACCTGCAAAAAAAGCGGCTGCAAAACCAGTTGGAAAAAAAGCACCTGCAAAAAAACCAGCTGCAAAACCAGTTGCAAAAAAAGCACCTGCAAAAAAAGTGGCTGCAAAACCAGTTGCAAAAAAAGCACCTGCAAAAAAACCAGCTGCAAAACCAGTTGCAAAAAAAGCACCTGTTAAAAAAGTGGCTGCAAAACCAGTTGCAAAAAAAGCATGTGCAAAAAAGAAATAATAAATTCCCTGCGATAGTGGGGTTTTTGTCTTTATAGGGTCTGTGGTAAAACACAGATCCTTTTTTTTATAAAAGTATCAGTTAGATTTTGTGCACAGTCTAACTGATATTTTTTATGGATAATCTGCATTTCGCAGACCCAAATATTTTTGTTTTCTGGCGCATTATTTGCATAACCAAAACACAAAATCTGATAAGTAAAATTAATTTTTAACAAAAGGATTTTTGTATGTCTATTTCAATAGATAATGTTTTTGTAAAACAATTTGAAGCTGATGTGCATTTGGCATATCAACAAATGGGAACAAAGTTGCGTTCAACTGTTCGCAGTAAATCTGGCGTCGTTGGTGCATCTACTACGTTCCAAAAAGTAGGTCGTGGCACCGCCAGTACAAAATCACGTCATGGTATTGTGCCTGTTATGAATTTAAATCATGAACCTGTGGAATGCTTGCTGCAAGATTATTACGCAGGTGATTGGGTTGATGCATTGGATGAATTAAAAACAAATGTTGATGAACGTCGTGTTGTGGCTTCTGCTGGTGCATACGCATTGGGACGCAAAACAGATGAATTAATTGTTGCTGCAATGAATACTGCAACAGCAAATGTTGGTGATTATACAACTGGATTAACCAAAGATTTAATATTGTCTGCTGTTGAAGTATTAAACACAAATGATGTGCCAGATGATGGCCGTCGCTTTGCTGTTGTTGGTGTTCATCAGTGGAATGAATTATTGTCAATGGATGAATTTGTTTCCGCAGATTATGTTGGCAGTGAAACACCATTAATCAATGGTTGTGAAGCACGCAAATGGTTGGGAATTACATGGGTTCTGTATAATGGTTTGCCTGTGTCTGAAACAAATCGTGACTGCTTTATTTATCATGCATCCAGTATCGGTCATGCATGCGGTCAAGAAGTTAAAACAGATATTTCTTGGCATGGTGAACGTGCTGCACACTTTATCAGCAACAGCATGTCCCAGGGTGCGGTTTTAATTGATGGTGATGGTATCGTACGTGTTAAATGTTCTGATACACAATCTGCATAAGTCAATAATACAATAAAATCAAATAAAAATAAAAAAAGGAAAAAACATGGCATTTCAAAATAAAAACTTGTCAGTTATTGCATATGCAAATGGATTTACATTGTGGCATTACAGTGCAGATGAAACGTTGTCAACAATTACTGCAAACGGATATTTTAATAATGTTAAAACACTGATGAATATTGGTGATATAATTATAATCAATGCATCTGATAACACTGCGATTAAGAAAATAAATATTACAGAATTAAATGTAACTACTGTTGCATTGGCATAATATACTTTTATATCTTGCACAGACCGGTTTTCTGCCGGTCTGTTTTTTTCTAAAAATATTATAAAGGGGTGATAAAAATGCTTACAAAAATAGATTTGTGTTCTATGGCATTATTAAAATTAGGGGAATCGCCAATCCAATCTTTAACAGATGATAGTGCCCCTGCGAAATTAGCACGTACATTATTTGATACGATTGTTAATTCACTGTTGGCATTGCATCCATGGCATTTTGCACAACAGCAAATTGATTTAATAAAAAATACAGATGGAAACTTTTTAGTGCCATCAAATGTTTTACGTGTATTAAAATCCCAAGGAAATATTATTGGGAACAAAATTATATCTGATATGGATAATATTTCTATTGTTGCGATTGTTAAAACCGCACCAGAAAGTTTCCCCAGTTATTTTGCTGAATTGGTTGCAACACGTCTTGCAATGGAATTTTGCATGCCATTGTTGGGTGATAATACTGTGTTTCGTACATTGGTTGCACTGTATGAATCTGAATTGCAAAACGCTAAATACATAGACAGTACAACATCTGTATCTGGTGGGATAACTGATTTTTCATTGGTTAGTGCACGATTTTAATGGGGGAAAAAATGGCAGAATTTATAAAAACACAAAATTCTTTTGCACAAGGTGAAGTTTCTTCGGAATTTTATGCACGTGATGGAATAAATGGATTGTCAAAACTAGAAAATATGGACGTTATGGCCAGCGGTGCTTTATCACGCAGATGGGGACTAACCACTGTGGATCAATTGCCAGATAATGCCAGATTAATATCTTTTTCTGTGGCAGATGGCAAAGAATATGTTTTGGCATTAATGAATCAACGTGTTTATATATATCATGATAATATTCGTGTCAAAGATATGTTATCGCCATGGGCGTATGATGATGTAAAAAATATTCAATATGCACAACGCTTTGATACAATGATTTTTGTGCATCCAAATTATCCGCCATATGTATTGGAAAAAACAGATACAGGATTTTCGTTATCCAGATTTATTTTTGACGGTAATGAAAATATGACAATTAATTTGCCGTTCGTAAAATTTGATGATGCATCTGGTGTATTAATTACAGTTGATACAAATGCCCAGGGAAACAATTATGCAACGTTTACAACGAATACAAATTTTTGGACACCAGACAGTGTGGGCAGTCGCTTGTATTTATTGGACAATCAATGGTTGATTACAGAATATATCAGTCCAACACAGGTTGTTGCATATATAAATGGCGTTTATACCAGACCAGAAAATCCTGTTGCACAATGGTATGAGTCCGCATTCAGCAATCGTCGTGGTTGGCCATCTTGTATTACGTTTCATCAGGACAGATTGGTGTTTGGTGGAACGCCCAGTTGGCCCAGTGGTGTTTGGATGTCGCAAGTTGGACGACACAAAAATTTTGATACTGGTACGGGACTTGATGACGAAGCAATATTCATATCATTACAATCCCAAGAACGTCAACAGATTCGCACATTAGTCAGCAGTGATAATTTGCAGATATTAACAAATTCTGGTGAATGGGCAATTTCTAATAAACCGTTAACACCGTCATCTGTTGATGTGAAACAGCATACATCTGTTGGTTCTTATTTGTTACGACATTTGCCACCACAAAAGATAGAAGGAGCAACAGTTTTTATGTCTGCAAACGGTCGTGATATTCGTGAACTTAGTTTGGATGAGTTGGGTGAAAAATATAACGCAAATGATTTGTGTGCATTGTCAAAACATTTAATGAATGAACCTATTGATATGGCATATAACGGTACAAATCGTCAATTGTTTGTCGTAAAAAATGATGGTGTATTGGCGGTGTTAAATCAAAATGCGGCATTGGGAATTTCGGCATGGTCTGAATATAAAACCCAAGGACGTTTTATTTCTGTTGTGGTATCTGGTGAAAAAACATATGTCGTTGTTATACGAAATAACAAAATTTGTTTAGAAGTCTTTGATAAAAATGCAATGGTTGACGCAGGACAATATCATTTTGCTTTTTGTGCATCGGGGATGCCATTACGTTCATCAAAACATAATGCCAGTCGTATCAAAGTACGAAAAGTAGTGGCACGTGTGATTAACACTAAATCTATATACATTAATCAGCATCGTATAACATTACCGAACGAAGTATATGATGCATCCAGTAACGGATATAATGGCGATGTGTTTGTTAATTTGCTGGGAACAATAGATAATACGATGAATCCAATGTGGACAATACATGGTTCAGAACCATATCCTGTAACCATTTTGTCTGTAACGGTTCATGGTTGGTATACGATATAAAATAATAAAAAGGATAAAAAATGGGACAAATTGTATCTGATGTAACAGAATTGTTGGATTACAAAGATGCTAAAAAAAATGTAAATTCACAACGTAAAGAAATATTGGAACAGATGGCACAAGATGAAAAAGAAAAAACGAATTTAATAAATAAAGTTTTATCAACACAACGTGCAAAATTTGGTGCATCTGGAATGTCTGGTGGTATAAGCGAGGGTGCAGTACTACGCAGATTAAAATCAGAAACATCAGCACCATATGATGAAAAAAAGCGTAGCAATCTAATGAAGTTGAAAAACACAAATGTAAAAAAACCAAATTTATTAAAATCGTTATTGTCCAGACTTGATGATTTGGTCGGATAATATTTATTCTAATCAAACCAAGGGGGAATTGTATGTATAAAATATCTTATGTTTCAGATGGTAATACAACAGAATTTGCGTTTTCTTTTCCTTTCTTTCAAATTGCAGATATTCATGTTGCTATTGATGATGTCATAGATTGTGAAAATCAAAATTTTTCAATTATACCAAATGATGATTTTTCTGGTGGAAATGTCGTTTTTGATGTTGCACCAACTGCTGATACCAAGATAGATATATTTCGGCAGATATCACTGTCACGTGTAATTGATTATCAGCCAACAAAAATCATTGATCCAGAACACTTGAATTCGGATTTCAATTTTCTGCTGGCTGCATTTCAAGACATACAAAACATAGATGTTGATTTATTAGAATGGGTCAACAAACATGATGAAATAAAAAAACAAATGGATTATACATTACAGGTCATAGAAGACAAATTGTCCGGTGGGGCGGTGCTGGGGCTGTATCGTAACCTGGTCAGTGTTCTAAAAAATGCGTTGCCTGTATTGATAAATGATTACGGATTTGTTTCTGAACCTGCACCAAATGAAAATAACGATGATTACGGAGTTTTATAATTTTTTAGATGAATGGAACAGAATTCTGGGATTAAAAACACCCAAACATCATCGTACTATAATGCGTTTTTTTGTTGATGTTTGGACACATAATCCACATCGTGGTTTATTAATGGCGTTTCGGCATTCTGGAAAATCTACGGTTGTTGGTGTGTTTGCGGCATGTGTTTTATACTTGCGGCCAGAAACCAGAATATTGATATTGTCCGCAGAATCTACGTTGGCAACCCGTATGGTAGCACATATAAAACATATTTTGGAAAATCATACGTTTTGTTCTGAATTAATTCCAACAAATAAAAAAGAGTGGGCCACAGGACGCATAACAATTAACAGACCAATAGGTATTCGTGAACCGTCTGTTATTTGTCAGGGCGTTTATGGAAATATAACAGGTATGCGTGCAGATTTAATAATATGTGATGACGTAGAAGTGCCAAATACATCAAACACTGCTGTCAAACGAGAAAGTCTGCGAGAACGGTTGCGTGAACTAGATTTTATCTTATCGCCATCGGGAACAATGATTTATATTGGAACACCGCATACATATGATACGATATATCGTACCGATTCAAGTGATTAACCAATGCTGCTGATAAATGTGCGTAATTTTGTTAACAGTTTATTACCTGCATCGCCAAACATCGGCAAGTATGTTTCGTATTCTGGCATATCTGCTTGAACTTGGGCACGAACACGTTCCGTTAATGGTTTTGATATAACCTCATTTGCAGATACCCACAGTCTGTATGCGTTAAAAGTATGCTTTACAGCAGCCCATTTATCTTGTAAATGTTTTTTTGATTGTATAACAGAACTAATTATTTCGGGCCATTGTTCGCCAAAATGCTTAATAACATCCAATGAAGTGAATGCATCAAGTCCTTCTTGGTTTGGAACAAAGTTTTCAAGTCCATATTCTAATTCAGACCATTGTTCTGCTGTCAGATTAATCGGGGTAATTTCTTCGCCAACCATCATGCCGCCATATGGTAACAATTCACGTTCAATTGAATCCATTGGGGTTTTGCCACTACGCAGATTTTCAATATGACGCACCAGCATTTTACCAGTTGGTAAATCTTGAATTTCATGAATTACATTATCGTCCGCTTCGTCAACAAAGATTGGGTTAACCGTACCCCAGCCACCAACAATTACATGTGCTTGGCGATACAGATTTAGTAACTTTTGTGCGGTTGCACGAATTTTTGCTTTCATGGTATACCCTCTCTCTCCATATAGGGTGATTTATTCTGTAACAATCATTATGACCTTGTGCATTAGTTTGCCAGTAATTTTTTCTTCTGGTGCTGCAATATGGCCATACAAATTGCCTTTGGAATCTTGACGAACACTTACGATATGTGCGGTTGTTGTTGTTTCTGAATTCAAGTTATCAAAATCTGGGTCAACACATACCGCTAAATCGCCTGGGGTTGCGGGTGTTAATGCATCAACAAATACGTATGATTTTTCTGGTATAAATCCACCCAGTCTTTTTGTGTTTGGAACAACAGCATAAACACCTTTGCGACCTTCCAGTGCGATTGGTGCGACAATCATTGTTTCGTCAGACTTTTTGAATGCAATTGCCTTTCCAGCAGGCATACCAAACACAGGAACTAATTTTTTTCGTGCACTGTCATATAATTTTGCACCAAAAACGCTGCCTTGCATGTCAATACCAGATATTGGACTGCCTGGAATTAAAACAGATTTGACACGTTCTTTGACCTTGTTAATATGTTTGTTTAATTCACCAGATTTATATAAATCTGCGATTTGTTGAAACATATCTTCAACGCCCATTGCGAATGATTTTGCCAACGGTTCAATTTCATTTTTATAGATTTCACGTTGTCCAACTTCTATTTTATGATATACAGACAATGTCATTCCAGCATCTTTGGCAGCCTGTGCGATAGTTTTACCTTTGATTTGGCGGATTTTGCGTAATCCACTGCCGAATACTTTCAGACCGTTATCTTCGTTATCTGTCATACGGCGTTTGATTTCATTTTGCCATTGATTTGCAACGTCGTCAGATTCCTTGATAAATATATCTGATAATTTGCAACCCAAGATACTGCAAATATTTAACAATTGTTTTTGGTTTAAGCGACGAACGCCTTTTTCAATTTTGGATACTGCGGATAATGATAATCCAGTTCTGCGTGCTAATTCAGTCATTTTCATACCAGCCGCCAACCGAATGTTGCGTATATTATTTGGAAAAATGATTTCTTCTTGTGCCATGGCAATGCTCCTAAAAATTTATTTCTTGACAAAATATTAGTCAATTTTTAGAAAATGTGCAAGTAAAATCATACAAAATTACATTAGAATATCGTCTGGTATTTCATCTGGGTCAATCGCTGTTGGCATTGTGTCAGGATTTGGTGCAAACGTTGACGCAGAAACAGTTGGTGCAGGCTGTGCGAATTCATTTTCGCCACGTGCTTGGAATTCATCCAGATTGTCAAACAGACTGTAATCGCCAAAGAACGCTGTTCGTACGGTTTCTGGGCGACCATGTCGGTTTTTGCCAATGATAATATCTGCTTTGCCACGTGCACGTTCTAAACGTTTTTGCCAACTTTCAACCATTGCGTTGTTTGTTGTATTAGACATTCTTTCTGATGGGTCACGATTTTGCAGATAATATTCTTCACGATATGTGAACATAACAATATCAGCATCTTGTTCAATAGAACCTGATTCACGCAAGTCTGCCAATTGTGGACGTTTGTCATCACGTGATTCAACACTACGTGATAACTGGGACAATGCGATAACAGGAACATTTAAGTCTTTGGCCAGCATTTTCAGACCACGTGTTATTTCAGAAATTTCTTGGACACGATTATCGCTTTTTTTGCCACCAGGTGATGTCATTAATTGCAGATAGTCAATTACAATCAGTGCGATTCCGCCATGCTTGCGTGCCAAGCGTCTGGCACGTGTGCGAATCATTGGGACGGACATTCCGGGTGTATCATCAATAAACAATGGTATTTTGCTGATTGCAGCGGAATACTGTGTCATCTTCATAAAATCTTCATCTGTTACAGCCCCTTCACGCATTGCGGATGCAGGTACCTTGGATTGAGATGACAATATACGTGCAGCCAATTGTGATGATGACATTTCAAGACTAAAAAATGCAACAACACCCTTGTAGTTTGGATTTGCACGACCGTACATAATTGCATTTGCGGCATTAAATGCAATGTTCGTTGCCAGTGTGGTTTTTCCCATCGCTGGTCGTCCAGCAATAATAATTAAGTCAGAATTATGCAACCCACTGATTGATTTATCCAGTGCAGACAATCCTGTTGTTAAACCAGACAGTTGACCATCTGCCTTATATGCGATTTCAACTTCTTTCAGTGCGGCATCTAATGCAGATTTAATAGATGTAACTTCACGTTCAGATGAACCAATTGTTGCCATATCAAACAGTTTTTGTTCCGCAATTTCAATTTGTCGTGATACAGGATTATCTAAATCTTCAATAAATGCCTTGTCAGTAATATCTTGACCCAATGCAATTAAGTTACGTCGCATTGCATGTTCGTATACAATTCTTGCATATTGTTCAATGTTCACAACAGTTGCACCAGCACCAGATAACTGTGTCAGGTAATCAACACCACCAACAGTTTCCAGAACACCTTGTTGATCCAAGTAATTTTTTGCAGTGATTATATCAAATGGAATGCCGGCTGAAAATTGACGGTTTGCTAGTTTATATATTTCTTGGTGTGCAGGATGTGAAAAATGTTCTGCCCGCAGGAATTCTGACACGTTTTCTAGTGCACGATTGTTCATTAAAACAGCAGCCAACACAGCCTGTTCGGCTTCTAAATTCGTAGGTAAAGTTTTAGGGGTAAAGTCCATGTCAAATTCCTTCTTTGGTTCAATGTTATATGAAAAAAATGCTTTTTCAACGCCTTTTTTATCAGGATATAAAATATTAAAAATTCCAATCGTGGATAATGCCGGAAAACCGGTATGGCCAGAATTGTTTCCGCACGAAAAAATAGACCAAATGCGTCAAACGGTTGGGCCACGACATTTTTCTGCACAAATGATGCTAGAATTTATTTCGCCAGAACGTGCCAGACTTGATCCAGGCGGATTGCATTTGTATAACGAAGAATTTGAACCCAGAACAGCCAAAATTGGCGAATACATAATTTCTGGTTGCATGTTGTATTGGGATCCGTCAACCGGTCGCAGTAAACGTGATGGCAGTGCATGTGTTTTGTTATATCGTGATGATAAAAATAGACATGTTTTTATTCATGATATTTTGTATTTAACGGTGCCTGATTCAGAACAATTTCCATTGTCCTGCCAATGCGACATGATAATTGATTATATGTATCAGCATAGATTAAACAAAATTACAATTGAAACAAATGGTATTGGTGGCGGATTGCCAGAAATTATGCGTGATTGTGCCATGCGTCGTGGATGCAACATATATGTAAATCGTGTGGCAAATAATCGTGCAAAATCAGAACGCATATTGTCTGCGATTGAACCGGTTCTAAGTACGGGGCATTTATACGCACATATACGTGTCCAGAAAACACCATTGATTGCAGAAATGATTGGTTGGTCGCCTGTTGCGTATGCGGGTCATGATGACGGATTGGATGCGGTTGCCGGTGCGATTGCACAAACACCAATACCTGTTCGGCCATTGGGGTATGGCGTTAAAACATTTAATGCAAACACAAATTTCAAGATTTAGAAAAATAACACAAAACAAAGGATAAAAAATGCAAAATAACTTACAGCAACTTTATAAACGTGCCTTGGATTTACGCAACCCATGGTTAAAGCGTTGGGATGATGCACGCAGATATACAATGCCAACATCAGATGATGATTTGGCCACATTGTATGATGCCACTGCATCAGATGCTGCAGATAATTTGGCTGCGTCTATCTATACATTGTTGACACCACCAGAATCAATGTGGTTGCAACTGGTTCCAGAAAGTGAATTATCACCAGATGCAGATTATGCAACATCTGTTTTGCGGGCACATTTAAACGATTCTAATTTTTATACAACTGTGCATCAGTGTTATATGGATTTGGTTACATTGGGAACAGCATGCTTGTTTATGGCACAAAACCCAATTGGTACATCATCTGCATTTAATTTTACAGCGATTCCGATGTCTGATATTGCAGTTTTACCAAATGCTGTATTTCATACGACTTCAATGTCTGCACGTGAAGTTATGGAACAATATCCAACATGGACACCGCCATCAAATATACGTGAATCAATCAAAAATAACCCAGAAATGCAATTGAAATTGGTACAAAGCCTGGTTGGCACAGAATTTACAGCGTGGTTGGATGTTGGTGGTGATATTGAAAACAATATTGTATCAACTGGCATATTTGAAACCAATCCATATATTATATTCCGCTGGTCTGTGGTCAGTGGGGAAATATATGGTCGCAGTCCAATTATGCGTGCATTACCAGATATTAAAACTGCGAACAAGGTTGTTGAACTGGTGCTTAAAAACGCAACAATCGCAGTGTCTGGCATCTGGCAGGCAGATGATGATGGGGTTATAAATCTGAATAATATCAATCTGACCCCTGGGGCGATTATACCAAAGGCTGTTGGTTCATCTGGTCTGACCCCATTGAACAGTGCGGCTGACTTTGATGTTTCACAGATTATATTAAAAGATCTGCGTGACAGAATTCGTCATGCACTGTTGGCGGACAGGTTGGGGCTGTTAAGCGAGAAAGAAATGACAGCAACAGAAATTATGGCACGCAACGCAGATATGATGCGAATTTTGGGTGCAACATATGGACGCATGCTGCATGAATTCATCAGACCGTTATGTGATCGTGGATTGCAAATATTGTCATCACGTGGATTGATTGAACCGATTAAACTAAACAGTGATGCAGAATTAAAATATATTGCACCAATTGCACAAATGACAACAATTGAAAGTGTTCTTGGGGGTGCGTTATGACAGATATAGAAATTGCATATGCCAAGACATTTTCTGGTGTGTCTGGTCAGCGTGTTTTGGAACATTTACGTAAAACAACAATTGAACGTGTTTTGGGTCCAAACGCCACAGATTCAGAATTGCGTTCATTGGAATCACAGCGTTTTTTGGTGCATCAAATTGAAACGCTGGTATCCAGGGGCATGGGGGACAAGTCATGAAATCGCAACACAAGCCAGTAAATGGATTGCTGGAATTCCTGCGTGAAAGTTGGTTTTTAATCGCGTTTGTTGCAGGTGTAATTTATTGGGCTGCCAAACAGGATTTTTCTGTTCTGGAACTGGAACGTGTTGATGCCCGCATAACCGCCCTAGAAAACAGAACGACAATCTTGGAAACGGGTATTGCCAGAATACAAATTAAAATTGACGATATCAAAGAAGACCTGACTTTGATAAAAGGTGCAGTAATAAAATAAAAATCCCCCGTTTGGGGGATTTTTTAATCGATAACTTCCATCCTTATAATTTTGTCTGGGTTTTCAACATGGCCGTTATCAAATTCGTCGCCTCGTTTAATATTATCAACATGTTCCATTCCTGACACAACACGTCCCCAAACTGTATATTTCCCATCCAAAAAACCGCAATCATCAAAGCAAATAAAGAACTGTGAATCCGCAGAATTGATATCAAATGCACGTGCCATACCAACTGTGCCACGTGAAAAATGTTCACTTGAAAACTCGGCTGGAATTTTAACACCACTGCCACCGGTACCATTTCCCAATGGGCAACCAGTCTGTGCCATAAAACCATCAATCACACGATGAAATGTTAATCCGTCATAGAAACCAGATTTTACCAATTCAATAATTCTTGCAACATGTTTTGGCGCAACATTTGGTAATGTTTCAATTATAACATTACCGTTCGTTAATGTCATTTGGATTTTGGACATTTGTTCTTCCTTGGGTTGTATTTTGTCTTTTTAATCTTTCCGATGCTAATTGCATTTCAATAGCTGTCGAAAATTTTGCATTGATTATATATTTTATACCATTGGGTGGTAATTTTATACTGTAAACTTTTGTGCAGTCACTATCGTTTATTCTGAATGTTTGTACGTTGGTGAAATCTAAGTCACATACAGGCATTGAAGCACTAAAAATATCAATCAATTTTGCGTGTGTCGGCATTTTTAAACTATGTAAATGTTTTAAAACTACGTTACGCAAAAACAGGATATCTGCTCCACTAACGTCTAAATGGCAAGATGGAAATTTTGTGCCTGATATACTGACTAACTTTGCATTGGCTGGCATTTTGATATTTTTTGCCTTGCTTAAATCCATGTTATTCAGTTTCAGTTCGTTCAGATTACTAAAATCCAAATCACACACAGGCAGTTTTGTTGATGAAAACAAAACCTCTGCGGTGCCTGGTTGTTGTGCAAATTTTAGATTGGTTACATGTCTTAAATCTGCGTATTCTAAATCAAGTTTTTCTGTGCCGCTAAAATCCAAATCACACACAGGCAGTATTGCAGTCCCCAGTCGTACATCTTTGCCATCAGTTGGCATTTTTAAACTGGTTGCCATGCTAAAATCTGCACCTGTTGCATCCAGATAGTTTACGTGACTGAAATCTAAATCGCCACGCAGTGTTGCACCACGCAATATAACAGTCATTGAATCCTTCGGATTCAGATAGAATATGTGGCCGTCTTTGACAGAAAATATTGTTTCGCCATCTGCAGTTAATGATTTAGAACCGTCTTCATTTTTTATAATAAGTAATTTTTTATCTTTTAAAATTACACTATCAAACATTGGAAAACCTTCGTCAGTCAAATCAATCACTGCCCTGCGTTTATTATCATACAGATTTCCCCCGCCCAGCATTAACTGAGAATCGTGGTTAATTTCAATTACATTTCCGTCTTTGATATAGAATCCGTTGCTAAAATATACGTTATTAAGTTCGTAATCATATTTGCATATTTGTTTGCCAATCAATACATATCCGTCTGGTAATTGAGTTTTTTGTGATGAAAAATCAACGTCAAAGTGATGCCTGATTGCATCGGACAGGCCTTTAATAATGTTGTCAGGATTTGAATTTAATGTATTGTCACAGTTATCTACAGTGTGATTATATCTGTTTTTGATACTAATAAAACCACCGGTTTTTAAAATCTGAATTGAAATAACGGATGTACCATATTCATCATCGCGTTGCGGTGGATTGCCGCGTTTGATTTTATCAACATCTTTACGCACTGCATTTATAATGTGGTAACGCTGAAATCTGAACGGGTCGCGGAAAGTGCATAATTCTTCGCTATGTGCAAAATATTTTTTGATTGCGTTTTGTTTTTCCAATGTATCTGCAATATATGCGTTATAACCAGCCTTGTCCAACAGTGTGATTGGATCCATATGTACGCCATATTCTTCGATTGTAATGTCTTTTAATGATATCAGATAATTTAAAATTGGTTCTGCATCACGGCCCGCATATTTCACAATTTTATCAATGTTTGGGATATCAAAAATACCGTTGTCATAGTTGCGAATTGCCTTGGCAAAATGTTCTCCATTTTGTTTTTTAATAACTTCATACATATTTTTTGCCATTTTATCCCCCATATTTATATGTCATTATATCATAAAAATCCCCCAAACGGGGGATTTTTATTGCAAGTTTGCTTTTTGTGTCTTATAATAAACATATGTTAAAAAATACATTTATCTTTTCTGTAAACAAATGTTGGCGCATTGTCGCCTGAACTGTTTTTATGCCCCACTTTATTTTGGGCTTTCATTTTTAGCAAAAATTCATTAAAATTAAACACAAGAAAAGGTAATTATTATGTCAAGTACAGAAAAAATTGTTTTAACAGGCATTCAACCAACAGGCATGCCACATTTTGGTAATTATATTGCAGCCCTAAAACCTGCAATTGCCGCATCGCAAACACAAAAAACTTTTATGTTTATCGCTGATTTGCACGCGCTAAATAGTATTCACGATGCAAAAGTAATACGCGAACATACTTATCAGGCGGCAGCCCTGCTGATTTCATTGGGGCTGAATTTGGAAAATGCAATATTATTTCGTCAGTCTGATATTGACGAAATATATCAATTAAATACATTGCTGATGAATGTGACACCAAAGGGGTTGATGAATCGTGCCCATTCGTACAAGGCTGCGATGGATAAAAATATTGCATCTGGGGACGATATTGATGCAGGTGTAAATATGGGGCTGTATACATATCCGATTTTAATGACTGCGGATATATTGTTGTATAATTCTGATATTGTGCCGGTTGGTGCAGACCAGAAACAGCATGTTGAATTTGCACGTGATATCGCAGGATATTTTAATCATCTGTACGGCAATGTGTTCAAGTTGCCAACCCCTGTGATTGGGCGTGATACAGGTTTAATCCCCGGTTTGGACGGCAGAAAGATGAGCAAATCTTATGACAACACAATTCCATTGATGGCACCAGAAAAAGAACTGAAAAAGAAGATTATGCGTATCATCACAGATTCCAAAACCCCGGAAGAGGTTAAAAATCCTGATGAATCTACAATTTATCAGTTGTATAAACACTTTGCGTCTGAATCTGAAATTGCAGAATTTGCAGAAATGTTTCGTCGTGGTGGCATGGGGTACGGCACTGCCAAAACAATTTTATTTGAAAAAGTAAATTCTGTGTTGGCCGATGCACGTATGGAATACGAACGCCTGATGTCAAATCCTGATGAAATTGAACAGATTTTGCAACAGGGTGCCCTGCGTGCTAAACCTGTTGCGTCTGAAACATTGATGCGGGTAAAACGTGCTATGCTGGGTTAATTAATTTATAGGAGAGAGAATATGAAAAAAATACCTGTGATTTTTGCAAGTGCTGTTGGCGTGGCATTGTTGGGTGGGTTGTTTTGCTGTTTAGATAATCGTGCTGCCAGCCTGCGTACAATATCTGTCAGTGGTGAATGCCTAACAACGGCACCACGTGACAAGACTGCAATTACATTGCGTGTAACTGCGTTGGCAGATACTGCATCACAATCAATGCGTGATGCAACCGCCCAAATGGCAGAAATCACAGAATATTTGAAGGCATTGTCTGTGCAATTACAGACAACCCAGTTTAATTCATATGAAAAATCAGAATGGAATCGTGACGAACAAAAATCTGTTGTGTTGGGAATAGAAACAACTATTGCAGTTGAAGTTTCTGCAAACAGCGTTGAAGAAATTGAGCAAATATTATCCCAGTTTGCAAATAAACCAAATGTGTATTCTGAAAATCTGCGTATGTACACCAGTCCAGAAGTGTTAAAGCCGATTATGGAACAATGTTTATCTGTTGCTGTGGAAAATTCACGTGTTCGTGCGAATGCATTGGCATCCGGTGACAACAAACGGGCAGGGCGACTGATATCTGTATCGTATGATACAAATGCCAATAATTCTGTTGTTCCGACAAATGGTTTGTTGCGAACAAAAATGGTGACCGCATCTGCAGCGGACAGTGCATCTGGTACAATTATGACGCGTGATACAGATGTAACTGTATCTGTTTCTGCGGTTTATGAAATTAAATAAGGAAAATTCTTGAACGAAGTTGTTGTTGAATTTATTGACTATTTAATCCAGACGAAGAATTATTCGTCACATACTGCAACGGCATATGATGCGGATATTCACGACTTTTTATCGTTTTATCAGGAATTCTTGGGCACACCACCATTTGTTGCAGATATGTCGCGTCCTGATACATTATGTTTTCGTTCGTATTTGGCCAACCGCCAGCGACGTGGTCTGTCGCATAAATCAACGGCACGTGCGTTATCATCATTACGTGGTTTTTATAAATTCTTGGCACGCAATTACAATGTAAAAAATGATGCCATTGGGTTAATATCTTCGCCCAAGGTTCCACGAAAGTTATCTAAGGCAATTGATCCTATTGATGTTGAACATATGCGTGGTGCCATTCGTGATATTGATGGTGGTGAACCATGGTTGGCGGCACGTGATTGGGCATTGGTTGTGTTGTTGTTTGGTTGTGGATTGCGTATATCCGAAGCGTTGGCTTTGCGTAATATGGATGTTCGTGGTCGCCCAGAAGTGCTAAGAATTGTTGGTAAGGGTAACAAAGAAAGATTGGTGCCTGTATTACCTGTGGTATGGGATGCGATTGAAAGATATATTCATGTGCGACCATTTGGAAATGATGCGATGGATGAACTGTTTCGCAGTGTGCGTGGTCTGCCGATGTCGCCCCGTATGGCACAAAAAGTTATTGAAAACTTGCGTCATTATTTACAGTTGCCAGATTATGTAACACCACATGCATTGCGTCATACATTTGCTACAGCATTATTGGCAGGCGGGGCAGATTTACGCAGTCTGCAAGAATTGTTGGGACATGCGTCCCTGTCAACAACGCAATTATACACCAAGGTAAATATGGCAGAAATTACAAATATTTATGCCAATGCACACCCACGTGCAAATGATTAAATTATCTTGTCCAATCCAATCAATTTGATTCCAAAACTATCTGCGTATTTTTTTGCATTGTCAAAATTTCTGCATATTTGGCTGACATGATGTGCATCATCAGATAGAAACATCGGTATTTGTTTGTCTGCACACATTTGCATAATTCGTGGCAAAGGGTGTGGTTGTCCATTGTACTTGTATAACGCTGTATTTATTTCCACAGGAATTTTACAATCTGCAATTATATCAATTGTTTTTTGTTCTATATCTGTCCATTTTTCATCCCCGCCCAGATTTACACGTGCGGGCAAGTCAAGATGAGCCATAAAATTACATAAACCAGACTTTGCAATCCATTGAATTTTTTCCCAATATGTTTTTATCATTTTATCTTGAATATCTGGGGATGCTTTTTTTATATCGTGTATATTGCAAACTTTCCCACCGTATTCAATAAAGTGGCATGCCCCAATAACATAATCAGGATTCAATTTTTTTATTGCATGTGCATATCCATTATACCAACGTCTGTTATTAAACAAGTCCAGTTCCATACCATGTAATACTTTTATATTATATGGGCTGTATTTTATATTCATTTCGTCTAATGTATTATAATGTTCCAAGAATTTATTAATGGCTGTTGTAAAGTCTTTGTTATACATACGTCCGTATCCACCCAGTACTGCATGTGGATAAAAATCAGTTTTATAAATATCAGGATGTACAATAAAGTGATTAGAAAATCCGATTGTTTTTATGCCATGTTGTTTTGCGGCATTTATCATTTCTTGTTCATGATTTTTACCATCAAATCCGATTGTATGGGTGTGTAATATAAAATCTTGTGTCATTTTTTTTTAGAATTCAACCTTTGGTGCGACTTTTTCTGAATTTTCTATTTCAAACATTTTTTCTGGTTTTATACCAAATATATTTGCGATGATATTAGATGGGAATTGTTCAATTTGTGTATTTAATCCCATAACAACAGTATTATAGAATTGACGTGCAGATTGAATTTTTGTTTCTGTATCGCTTAATTCTTGTTGTAATTCCAAGAAGTTTTGATTTGCCTTTAATTCAGGATAATTTTCTGCAACAGCAAACAGACTTTTTAATGTTTGTGAAATTTTATTTTGTGCATTTGCACTGCTTGGACCAGATTCATTCATTGCCATTGTGCGTGCTGCGGTCAGTTCGGTCAAAGTTTCTTTTTCGTGTTTTGCGGCACCACGAACTGTTTCAATTAAGTTAGGAATTAAATCATATCTGCGTTTTAGTTGTGTATCAATTGTTGCCCATGCTTCACGTACCTGGTTACGACGTGCAATCAGACCATTATAAACAGCGATAAAATACAATAAAAATACAGCGATAACAGCAACAGTTGTCCACATGATTAAATCCTTTGTTTTATTATAACTATATTGTAGTGTACGATTTTTATAAATTCAATATATATCAGTAAAAAAAATCCCCCAAACGGGGGATGTTCTTATTTAGAAAAACTGTAATCCATTTCCAAGTGATTTGGATTATATGTACCATTCATTATTGCCAATGTATCTTCAACGATAACCAATTCTTCGTTTGTTGGAATCATAAATACCTTGACTTTGCTGTCTGGGGTACTGATTTCTGTTTCTTCAACGCCCAAACGTGCCAATGATTTAGCATTCTTTTCAACGTCCAGTTTGATACCCAATTCTTCCAGTCCACTGCAGAATTTTTCACGCAGGTAATCATCGTTTTCACCAACGCCTGCGGTAAAGATAATTGCGTCAACATGCCCCAGTTCTGCCATATATGCACCAATGTATTTTTTTACATTGTGAACTTCTGTATCAATGGCCAAGCGACACAAGTCATTCGTAGATTTATTTTCTTCTACATCACGACGGTCAACGAAACATTCTGTGATACCCTTTAATCCAGAATCCTTGCTAAGGTGTGTTTGCATCTGTGCAGGTGTTAATTGCAACTGTTCCATAACATACAGAACAACACCAGGGTCCAAATCACCTGGGCGTGTTCCCATGGTCAGACCTGCCAATGGTGTCATACCCAAAGATGTATCAACAGAAATACCGTTGCGAATTGCAGTCGCAGATGCCCCAGAACCAATGTGCATTGTGATAAAGTTGCAATCTTTGGCATCCTTGCCCAGCATTTTTGCCGCACGTTTTGATACATACAAATGGCTGGTTCCATGGAAACCATAACGACGTACACCCAGTTGTGTGTACCATGCCATTGGAACCGCATAGCGATATGCATAATCTGGCATTGTTTGATGGAACGCTGTATCAAACACTGCAACCTGTTTTGCGTTTGGTAACAACTGTTGTGCAGTCATAATTCCACGCAGTGCAGGTGGATTGTGTAATGGTGCCAATGGTGACAATTTATCAATTGTTTTAATAACTTCATCTGTGATTTCAACCGAAGATGCGAATTTATCGCCCCCCATAACAACACGATGACCAACACCCTTGATTTCATTCAAGTCAATTGATGCCTCACGCAACATCATCAAAACATTATTCAGTGCTTCGTCATGATTTTGCATTGAAACGACTTTCTTTTGTTTTGTGCCGTCCGGGTATTTTTGGGTCAAGAAAGAATCAGCCAAACCGATTTTTTCAACATTACCACCAACAACTGCTGTTTTTGTTTCTGCGTCAAAAACCTGATATTTCAGGGACGAAGAACCACAATTTAATGCAAGTATATACATATGCCATCCTTTTTTCTTCGTCCCAAGCATAGCAAAGCTATTTTTTATTTTCAACAGTAAACTCGGAATAAAATTGACCAATTAGTATCGGTAATTTCTGATTGTGTACCTGTATTTTTATTATTTACCCAAAATTTTTCATTATTTGTCATCAGTCTGATGTGCAATCCGTCTGTATCATATACAGGTGTTGGATTTGGGTTTGCACGATTTCCAATGCCCCAGCACCATACTTCATCATTAATGTTATATCCTGCTTGTGGAATTTGGCATACCAGCACAGTTTGGATAAATACAGGTTTTTCATTTCCGCCAATAATATAATCCAGGCCAGCAGCGTTACTGTTTGGTGTCATTGGTTCTGTTTCTATTACTGTAAATGGTGCAGGCGTATGTTTTGCGACAGTGTGTGCCCAGAATTCATCTGGTACAGTTGTGATATCAAATTCATTATTGCCTGTGCTGTTACCACCACCAATTATGAATCCGCCCAACGTTTGCCCATCATGCAGGCGAATGTTTTTATTATCTGTATCCATTGTGATTTCGCCGGGCATTCCGACAAAGTTTTCATGTTGTGCGGCTGTGCCACGTCTAATTTGTAAAACACGTGTCATATTTTATCCTTTTATGTTAATTGTTTTAGCTAAAAAAAGTCCCCACCACCAACAATGGGGCAGGGGTAAAAAAACAAACGCCACTGTTGACCAGTGACGCATGCCTATATTATACCACAAATCGACAAAAAAATCAAGCTTCACGTCCAATGTTATTGTTTTTCAGATATTCCAGATATATTTGTTGTTGGTTGGTTTCATGTGTTAACTTGGTTGGTTCGCCAGCCAATTTAACCTCAACTTCTCCGGTGTTTTCTTTATCAGCCTGCTCTTGTTTTTTGTTATGATATATAAATATGTTATAATCCTTGGTGTTTGCAGATGAATTAACCTCGTTCCAAAATCCCATCAGTCGTTCAATCATTTTTTGTTTATCTTTATCTGTATATTCATTACTCTTTGAAATACGTTCATCCAGGGATTCTTTACCTTTACCAAATCTTAATCCTTGTTGTTTTATTGCGTTTTTTGCCAAATTTCCAATTTCAAACGCAGCCATCATACCGAACTTTAATGTGTTGTCCAGTGCCTTGGTTAATGATTGCATAAATTTATTTCCCTTGTTAAACGACAAGTTCCCATCAGATAATAATTTGAATTCAGTTTTTTTCAATTGGTCACGAACAGATGATGTAAACATTGTATACCGCATTACCGCCAGCATTTCCAGTGCGACCATGGCTTCCTCTTCTTTGTCATCGTGTGCGGCTGCCTTGATTATTTCAGAAACCAATACGTTCATTTGGTCACCATCACGTAACGCATCTTTAAAGAAGTCGGTTTTTGACATTGGCGTCAATGTGTCCTTTATCCAGTCCAACTGCTTTTGTACTGGGTTTGGTAAATCGCCGCGTATTGCATCCAGTGTTTCCAGTATTTTTCCAGTGCCGTCTGTTGGTTTTACGCCCTTTTTTATCAGTTCTGCGACAATATGCCGTGCTTTTGTTTGGTATATATGTCGTGCGTGCTTTTGTTCCAGTTTTCCCAGTGTATTAACATACCATTCGTTTATTTTATCCTTGGCATTATCCCAAAATTGTTTGCGGTCTTTATACTTTGGCGTCAGTGCATGATCACCAGTTTTATAGTTGGTTTCATTAATACCCTTGGTAATCCATTTAGAAATACTGCCTTCTGCATCCTTACTTGCAAATTTTTCAAATAATTTCTCTTTTTTTACCAGTTGATCCAATAAGTCCGGTAAGCCTTTGTCAAAATTACTTAAGTCGTCTGGTATTTTTGGGGAGTCTATTTTCTTGCGTAAATCGGTAATTCCTTTAACGTCTAATGCTGCATACTTAACACCATCAACTTCTTCTTCTGTACCTAAAAAATCAGGTAAATCTTTGGTCGGTAATGGTCGGCTGTTATCCCATTGATAGTAATAGTTAATTTTTTCTAAAAATTTATCCAGTGTTTTTAATGCTTTTGTATCAGATACATATTTGCCGTCTTTTAATTTTTCAACCAGTGATTTTAAATCTTTTTCTTTTATTTCCCCATTAAAGAAGTTTGTATAGTCATCTAGATTTGAATCAATATATTCTGCGATTTTCTCTGCGTTTGGATCAGGCAATGGTTCTATTTCAAATTTTCCTACGGCCAGACCCGAACCATAAAAAGTTTCTAAAAACTTTTTTGTTGGCTCGTTTTCTTTCAGGTCACTGTCTGCTTCTATCTCACGCAGGATAACAATTATTTTTTTATACAGTTCCTCTAAATCGTTAACCTTTGGTTCGTTGCCACCGGCCACAGGTTCGCCGTTATATGTATAATTTGTGCCGTCGTTTTCTGTAATTGTCGGTACAAGGCCCCTGGGGTCATCAGGACTCCGGGGGTTCCATTCCATTTGCTTTTTTGTTGCAAGTCCCTTTTTTTGCAAGTCGTCCAGTCTGGCACGTGTGGCATCATCCATATTGTTCAAGTTTAACTGCTTGACCAAGTCAATAATAAAATTTTTGGATTCAAATGTTGCCATATGCACTCACCTTTGTCTATATCCCTATAATTATAGTAAATTTTAGCAAAAAATCAATATTTCCTGTACTTTTTAGGCAAAAAATATGTATAATTTGGCATAAAAGGGGAAAATATTGTCACGATTGTTGATTGCTTTGTATGGATTTGCGTTTTTCAACAAGTTTTTATTGTTAACACCTGTATATTCAATCTTTATGTTGGAAAATGGGTTGTCTGATTTACAGTTATCAAGTATGTTTATTATATCATCACTTGCAACAATCATGGGGCAAATGCCAATTACTTTTATCACCAATCGTGTGGGCCAGCGATATGCCATGATTTTTGGCCAGTTCTTGAAAATGATTGCAATTTTATTGTGGTTGGCTTGGCCGTCATATATGGGTTTTGTTGTGGGGATGACCCTGTGGGGGCTGCAGGCCGGATTCCGCAGCGTTGCATTTGAAGGTTTATTATATGATTCTGTGTATGCAAACGGTATGGGTGATGATTATACACGAATCTTGGGACGCAAATCCACTTATGAATCAATCGGGACTGCGTTGTCTGCATTTGGTTCTTTGCTGATGTTCTTGGGGTATGATTGGGTAACATGGGCATCTGTTGCAGCAATTTTAATATCAATTATTTGCTTGATGGCGGTAAAGTACACACCGCCCCAACATATGGTCGCCAAGAAAGTTCATTTTACAAAATTGTTTCGTACAGGTTGGCGTGTCTGTTTGAAAACACCATGTTTAATGTCTGTGATGATGCTGACATTGTTGGCGGTAAATGTTCCTTTTTTGGACGATTTTTTAAGCCCACTTGGATTACAACTGGGGATACCGACTGAATATGTTGGATTACTGTCTTTCTTTTTACTGGCGTGTGCCACATTGGGCCAGCGATTTGCATACAGGTTTACAAGACTGCCTGACTGGTTTTTGTATACATTAATCGGGGTTGTTGGGGCGCTGTATATTGGTTTTTCGTTTGCTTATACGCCTGGGGCGTTGTGGATGATGGGCGTGGCATATATGCTGTTTTATGGCATATATACACTGATGTATTCCAGATTTCAGAATATGATACCACTGGGACATCGGTCTGTTGTTCTGTCGTTGTACACGACACTGATGTATGTTGTGTATATGATGGTTTGTGGCATTATCGGTCTGGGGGCAAAGTTTGGCAGTTGGGCATTCAGTATTTTTATACTTGGGGTAATGATGCTGATGATATTTGGCTGGGCAATTACTGTTGTTCGTCGTAAATGTGTGTTGCCAGATATATTAGACGAAGGCTAGGGTATTGTTCCTGTACATGTTGCCGCAAAAATATGCTATCATATGTGTATGAAAATCAATTTTCGCAATGTTTTTTTAAGATCTTTGCCATATTTACTGTCAATCGCAGGTGGTGTTGTTTTGTATACAGGTGCGATTGATAATGCACCAAACGATAATATTCGTGATTTAGTAATAAATGTATCTGCGTCTTTGTTGTCAATTCCGCTGGTGTTCTTGTTGTATGATTATACAAACAGTCGTATAAGTCGTCAGATGAAACAGCATATGGCAAACAGTATTGGCGACAAGATAAATGATTTAATGATAAACCTGATTTTGCTGTTGCGTGAAACTATGTCGGTGCGAACAAAGATAACAACAGAAAATATAAATCGTATGTTGTCATGGCGTTCATCAGAAATATCACAACGATTAAAAATAACCCCTAATATAATTGACAAGATGCACGAATATCATAATGAACTGGATACACTGTTGTATCGCAACAGTCAAACAGATGTTTTGCCTTCTGATCAGGTTCAGACATTATCTTCGTTGGCACGTGCGATGACACATTTTATAAATGAAAATAAATTTCATAAAAATCGTCATATATCTGCGAAATATCTGGAAACAATCACGACAAAAATACTGGATTGGTTGGATTCAGACAGTATATCTGCACTAAACATATCCCAGCATTTATCAGGCATTGGCACTGTGGTAGCACAACAATCAAAGCCTAAAAAACAGAAAAAATAAAAAAAATAGCATTTTTTCTTGATTTTTGTTTTTAATTATGTCAAAATTTCCCCCGAACTACGGAAATAGAACGCAAGTTTTCCCTTTCCGGGTCCGGTTTTGGGGACATAGCTCAGTTGGTAGAGCAAATGACTTTTAATCATTGGGTCCAGGGTTCGAGTCCCTGTGTCCCCACCAGAAATTAACGACCGCTTGCCGGTCGTTTTTTATTGAAAATTTTCGTATTTTATGGTATAATACACTTATTCAGCGAACGACATTTGGTCGTTTTTTTTATTACCCGCCACGTGCGGGTGTTTTTTTATGGAGAAAAACAATGATAACACCAAAATTTTTACAGGATCTGATATCATCACCCGAATACAGCGATAAAAACAGCGAAACATATAAACGTGCAACAAGGTACATGAATATTCTGTACCCCGGTACAGTACAGTTTGATGCATCCGGTCGTATGATGCACCCAGATTACGATATGACATTGGAACAGTTCTACAAAGCCCAGCATGAAATAGAAACGGAGTTTGAGTCCGATAAAAGCGAGGCAGAAGCAGAAATTCTTGATACATACGGTGATTATTTTGAAACGATTGGTTTTAATTTTGATATTGAAGAATACGTTGTTCCTGGCACGTCAATACCGGTCAAAGTTTTAATGCCAGGTGGTCATGTGTCAAAGCGTAGTCTGGAAACCTTTGATTTGAATATTCCAGAGTTTGAAATAAAGCCCAAGATATGGATATGGCACAGCGAGCATGGCGAAAATACATGCGATGAATGTTCGGGGAATGATGGAACAGTCTATGAAAACAAAGAAGATATACCAGATATCCCCGTTCATCCAAACTGTCGCTGTTGGGTGGAAGAAATAGAGCTGGACAAAAACGGCAAGAAGATAGGCAGCAAGGTTTATAAAGGCCAAAAGCCAGAAACACAAAAGGTTACTGATATGAAAATGAGCGATAAAGGTATCGAGTGGTTGAAAGGGTTAGAAGGTTCGGTCAAGGTTAATGGAAAACACGTTATATACGATGATGCCACGGGCAAACCTGTACCTGCAGGAGTTCCATTGCCAGTGGGTGCAACAATTGGCTATGGGCATTTGGTAAAGCCAGGTGAAGATTTTAGTGCTGGTTTAACGGAACAACAGGCAACAGAACTGTTGGAACAAGACCTGCAAGCGACCTATAACACAATAAACGAACAAATATCTGCTGATGCCATATCAAATATGACACAAAGCCAATATGACGCATTGGTGTCGCTGGTATTTAATATTGGGGCCGGGTCTGCTGCACCACAAAATAGAAATCGTGGGCTATACCAATCAACGGTTAGAAAATATTTGAATGACAATAAATATAAAAGCAATATTTACCCAAATTTAGAATATGCGTGGCGTGCATTTAGGAATGTAGGAATCTTGGATAGACGACGTGATGCAGAATGGCGGCTATACAATAATGCAGACTATAGTGGTTATTGATTTATCTGAATCAGTTGTTCCAGGTATTGTTTGGCGGCATCAAATTTTGATGTCGCCGCATTTATCCCAATGATTGAACCGCACTGTGGATAACAAGAATCTGGGCGCTGAATATATGATGTTGCATCTGCAGCACTGTCTATATATTGAATAAAATTGCCCCACATGCTTTCATGGGTTTGTCTATATTTTGTTGTTATTATTTCTGATACAATTGTCTTATAGCATTCCGTATGTGTATCTATTGCTTGTACAATTTCTATGGTCGTATTGGCACGTTTGCTGGCATTTTCGTATTCTGTATCACAACTTTGCATCATAAACCTGTAATCAGGGGCCGCAAAAACAGTACGTGATAGTATTATAAACATAGAAAACACAAAAAATAAATTTTTCATACGTAAATGATATTTAGATTTGTATTGATAGTCAATAATATTGTTCGCACGGCTGGCATCATACACAATGTTTTTGCTATGTATTTGCTTTTGCCGGCATTTAGTTCTGGTGATTTTCATTGATTTTGATTGATTTTCGGGGCGGTATATAAATTTATACGTAATACCACAAATTCCAATTCAGATTAAAAACGTTGTTGCATTGTAAATTCAATAGATGTCTTTTTGTATTCACGTTGCCATATGTTTGAATCACGTTGTGTGTAACTGAACGTAAGTGTTGGGATAAATCCCCAAATATCAAACTTATTATTAGACACAGATATTGCATACCTGTGTGTGAAATCATGTTCTGTAACACGTGCAAATCCAGCGTCTTTAACAACGATTTTGCCGGAATCATACCAAGACCAATATACCATTGGTTCAATATACGCATGAAAACCCCATGGTAATTCTGCCCCAATTCCCACAGACAGGCTTGGTTGCCAGAATGAGTATGCACTGTTTGCGGTTTCTTCACGTGTTAATCCGCCACGTATATTCATGTATACACTGGCATTAAAAGAGTAGGTTAATCGTCCATTTGCAGCATATGTCTGACCATCTAAATAATCACCATAATCATCATATGTATTTTCTGTAAATCGCAGATATAAACCACCAGACATTTTTCTGGAAAAATCATAATTTAAGTCTAGTCGCATACCAGCGTTCCAGTTGTATTCATCCCATCCGTACCATCTGCGTGATGCGGTTGCCCCCATCCATATATCACCACGTTGCCATACATATCGTGGCCCAGTTGAAAGTGCCAAATACAAGTCATCAAATTTGTGTTTGTCATATATGTTGGAATAAATATTTGCATCTGATTTCCAACGCCACTTGTCGGACAGTTTGAATTCGTAATTCCCGCCCAGTGTAAAATTCGTACCAATTGCAGATTCTGGTTCTGCTAAATAATTACAGCCCACAAAACCATATGGTGTAATAATACACTCTTTACCACCGGTTGCATTGTTTACATTACTGTCTGGGGCGGCACCCAAATTAAACCATATATTCCAGTTTTTATTTTGGCGTATAACATATCTGTAATAATTCATTAATTGTTTAACCTTATCAGGTAAATCCTTGCCCGCCATTGCCAATCGCAGATGATAATCTGCACGTGACCAACGTTTTGTATGCATATAACATGTTGCTAATTCAAACCTGATACGTGCCAAGTTTGGCTGATCATCCAGTATTTTTTGATATATCTTGATTGCGGATTCAAAGTCGCCTTGCTTTTGTGCGATTTGTGCCAATAAAAACCACCGTTCTATTTCCAGTGCGACATTATTCATTGGCGGTGTTTGTGTTAATATTTTTGTTGCATTTTCAATATCGCCACGATCAATCATCGCACCGGCCAGTTGCATCGCCTGTGTCGTAGACATGGTTATTTCTGTTGTTTTTTTTGATGTTTCTGTTGGTTTTACAGAATCCGTTGCCCAACATATTTCGGGCAATAATAACAGCAGTACAAAAAATAACTTTTTTATATTCATAAGTGTTTAGGATTATAATCAAGATATATTGGAATTGCAAAGTTTTTATTTTATCACAGATAACTATATGTTTATATTGTGATTATTGAAGTGCTATGTAAGTGTTTTTACAAAAGTATTAACCAAACACTAAATTAATGTCTTGTTTGCCTTGGTTTTACAACCGGTTTTGTGCGTCTGGTAACAGTCGTGGTTTTCTTTACTGTATTTACTGTTCTTGCAGATCTATTTACGCCATTTGTCATTGTTGTTCCGCCAAATGCATTATTTGATGTCTTGCCCCCGCTAAAATTACCAAATGTTTTTGATTCGTTTGTTGGCAGTGTTTTCCCACCCGCAGTATCATCCGAAGATTGTGATTTTAACGATGGCAGTGTTTTTTTACCTGCAGTATCATCCGAAGATTGTACCTGTAATGTTGGCAGTGATTTATCAGAATTGATACCGGTTTCCATTGAAATTGGGGCGGTAACCATTTCAACTGTTTTGTCATCAAGCAAGTTTGTATTTATTTTGTTTGATATTTGTGCAGTTTTTGCAACACCCGTATTTCGTACAATCTGATTTACTTTTTTTGCCTTTTCTGTTACGCATTTTTCATATTGTTCAGTGTTCGTGATTAACCAACATTGGTCTGACAAAGGTGAATCAGCACTGTTGGTGCCATACAATAATTGATCCTTGGTGATTACTTTTTTCTCTATACATTCTGTAAAATCATCATTTGGATACAAACCATCTGGACAATTTTCCAGACCAACAATTTTTTCTGCGGATGGTGTTAGTTTTCCACCTGGACATATAGACATAGTTAATGTTGCTGCGATAAGAATGGATCCTTCTTTACAGAATGAACATTCGCTGGAACCTGCAGCCAGTGCGGAACCTGCTGGACATATCACAGTGGTTGATTGTGGGTCAACTTCTTCTGACGTTTCTTCTGCTACTACTTCTTCTGCTTCTTCTGTTACCTCTTCTGGTTCTGCTGGGATTGGTTCGCATGCAGTATAATCGGCATTACCCTGTTGCCCATCTGGACAATCCTTCATACCAACATTCTCGTCATTAGATGGTGTAATTTCACCCCCCGGACAATATACATTTATACCTGCCAGAAGGTTACCTACTACTAATATAATGTTCTCGGCACATGGTGTACATTCTTTTGAACCTTTTGGCAATGCATGACCTGCGGGGCATTTAATTGGTAATACTTCACATTTTGTTCCGTCTGCATTTAAAGAAGTTATACCATCACATACTGGCGATTCTTCTTTTTCGCATTGTGTTTTATTTGCATTTGGTTTTGTGTTTGCAGGGCATGATTCAATACCTTGATTTTCTGCCTTGAATTCAAACCATACACCACCTGGACAGATGTTTCCAGCGGTACATGCCTCGCACTTTTTTTTGTTTGCTGGCAAATATTGTCCCGGGGAACATTCTGCACCTGCGGCTTCGCATGCAGACTTTTGTGCATTTGGTTTTGTTTTATCTTCGCATGTTTTTATTCCACTATCAGAACCCGATACTGTAAATGTACCACCTGCACATGCAGAATTTGCCTTGCATGCGGAACATTTTTCTGCATTTGCTGGCAGATATTCCCCAGCATTACATTTAACTGTTTGTGCCGGTGCAGGAACGCATGCAGTTTGTGTGTCGTTTGGAATTTCTTTTTGTGCACAGTCAGACATACCCTGTGATTTTACTGTGGAAAAAGTGTATGTTTCTTCTTTTAGACAAACTTTACCTGCTTCACATTTTTTGCATGTTTCGCTGTTTGCTGGCAGATATTGTCCCGCAGAACATTTAACTTTTATGTCTGTACATGCGGTTCTGGCGGAATTTGCAACTTTACCAGGTGCACATTCTGCTTTACCCTGATCTTTATTTGATACTGCATATTCACCGCCAATACAATATGTGGTTTTTTTATCAGTTGGGCATGCTGCACATGTTGATGTGTTTGCTGGCAAATATTTACCCGCCAAACATGATGTGTTACATGCTGTCTTGTTGCTGTTTGGTTTTTGACCAGATGGACATGTCATTAATCCTTGGTCAATGGCTGCTAAATCAAATTTGCCACCTGGGCAATATTTGCCATCTGTACATGCTGCACATGTTGTTTTGCTGGACGGTAAATATTTACCGATTTCACAACTGACCTGGACATTATAATATTTTACATTGCTAACAACCTTGTAGCAATCTTTTGCTGTTTTGGCACCAACCCCACCGGTTGCCTTGTTTCGGTCCGATTTTGGATATGCAGCTGGGCATGTATGAACCCCAGCAACACCATTTTTACCACCGTTGGATGATTGTTCTGCACTGCCATCGCAATATGAACCTTCGGGACAGCCATAGCAAATCAGACCTATTTTATGTTGTCCTGCATCGCAACGTTTGCTGGTTGTACAACCGGTTCTGGCGTCGTTCGTAGTTTCGTTGCTTTTAGAACATGTACTGACACCTTGGTCTGATGTACCTTTCAAGAAAGAACCACCTGGGCAGTATTTTGTTATACCCAACGAAGAACAACTTTCACATTTGTCTTTGTTTGCTGGCAGATATTGCCCCGCCTTACATGTAATGGCAGACATGCATGCTGTTTTTGTACTGTTTGGTGCCTGACCTGATGGGCATGTCGTGATACCCTGGTCTGCGGTTGCTTTGTTAAGTGTGCCACCCTTGCAAACCTTGCCAGATGGGCATGCTGCACATGTCAAAGAATTCGCTTTCAGATATTGTCCCGCAGGACAACTTTTTGTTTCGTTATATATTTTTGTGCTGCCACTTTTTTTGAAACATTCTTTGGCAGATTTTGCCCCAACACCACCAATTGCGGCATGATTACGTTCTGAATTTGGATATGCAGCTGGGCATGTGTATACGCCAGCTTGACCTTCTTTCTTAAATTTACCTTTACTATTTTTACATCCGTCATCAACAGATTTTTCCGAACTGCCAACGCAATAACATCCCGCAGGACAACCATAGCAACCACCTGCACGTACATGTTTACCAGCGGCACAACTGACCGCACCTGCAATATCAACAGACATCGTAAATACGACAAATGCAATAAAAATAATATGTCTGATATGCCGCATACCTTAGATTTCCGCCCTTTCTACATATATTACTGTACATTTTATTAATTATAGAATTTTTTTGCAAGACAAAATATTACAGATTATTCAATTGTCTTTTTATACACATCAACAGTTTTGTTTGACCATACCAAACCAAAAAACACCATGCACCTTGCACATGGGCAAGACATGTTTATTTTTCCGGTACGTAACATTTTCAATCTATTCTTGTATACAGGATGGTTTAATGCGTTTTCTAGCCCTAAATCAAATGCGTTCACAGGATGTTTGGAATCAGTATTTTCCCAACAGCCTAAAAAATCACCATTGTAATTTATCATTGGTTCTGTCAGCATTTTTAGACATGGAATATTATGTGTATCATGACCCATATTATAAAAATCATATGGTTGTGATAAATTTGTATCTTGGGGGGTTGGATTTGTTTGATCAAAAATTAAATTAACGTCGGGCAGGGCAGTATTATACTTTTCTTTCAATTTTAATAATCTGTTAACATGCTGACATGTTTCATAAATATTCACACATATAACATTTCCGTATTCAACCAGTGCATCAATGTTTTCTGGTGTTGTATCCCGACATTCCCCGAATATTAGTACAATATCTTTATCACGACATAACTGTATCATTTGTACAAATTGTGGCAGTTGAAAAATACCTGTTCCGATAAAAGCAATTCTGCGTACATATGGTGATTTATTCAAGAAACGTTGAAATTGTATCCAATCCACTGGTTTTTCCAGTGTTTTTATAACCACATCTGTTATCAGTTCAGGATTAATATACATTTATTTTTTACTTTTATTATTTTTCAGGATATCAATCAAATCCATATTTTGTTTTTTCAATGTCTTTGTTTTGATACATATATTAAACAGATAAAACTTGATTTGTTCAAGAATTTTTGTCTGTTGCAATTTCATTGAATATTTTTTATGGAATACAAAATATTTACTGTGCCAAATTATTTGCAATCCCAGTACACGCATTTGTTGAATTTTTGATGGGATATATTGTCTGTATATTTTGCTGTATGTAATTGGTGCGTTTCGCATCCATGGTTTAACAGCAGATAAAAAGTGAATAATTACAGGATTTTTTTCCAGTATAATTTTATCATTTGGTGCAAATTGTTTATTATACATGTTATTCAGTCGTAATATTTTACCATCACAGATTGTGTTTATTGCATCTTGATCTGGGAACATTGCTTTATCTGGGTTATCATGCAACCAACGTACGCATTTATCCGCAAATTTATTTTCACGACATTTATTTAGGTCAAACAGAATCATACCTGAATTGAAATAGTTTTTTATGTCCAGTTTGAATATATGTGTTTTCCACGAATATTTATCTACAACCATTGCCACATCAGTATTGTCTGGGAATTTTGTATTAAACATTTCAGACAGATTTCCCAATACCAGTGTATCACCATCAATATATAATATTCTGTCCAGACTTTGGAATATTTCTGGAATCATTATTCTGTAAAATATTGTTTTGGTCCAGTATTGCATATCCAGACCATGGAAATCAAAATTAATTTCAGACATATCAATAAAGTCAAATGATATGTTTGTATTGATATATTTCCGTACCAATTTATTCCGATATTTTTCAGACAAGTCATTATATAAAACATGAATAACGCATGGTTGGACAGAACTATTTTTATAAATAGAATTTACCAAACAAACCAATGGCAATTTATAATTGCGATCTGCTGCGATACAAATATGTATAGTATTCATCATTTTTTTATAAAGTGCTTTTTTATTATTTTGCAGTAATCTGCATATTCTTGATTTTTTAGTGTACGCCCCATATTATTGTCATGAATTCTTCGCATGCATAAGACATCATTAATCTTTTTTATTTTTAAGCCAATTTTTTCTGCACGCAGTATCCAATCGTATGCATCACCGCACATCAAGTTTTCATCAAACATACCGACAGTATTGAATGTATCTTTTCTTATTAATGCACAGCCTGCGATTGCGGTGTGTCCAGACACATTTATATTAACGTGATTGTTTTTACAATCTGGCGATATAAAATCTTGTCGCAAACCAATAACAGCATCATAATCTTGTATATTGCTGCCCAAGATATCAAACGCATTTTCTTTCAGGATATCATCTGAGTCTAAAAACATGATATATTCGTTTTTTGATGCTTGTATCCCAATGTTTCTGGCACGCACAGGCCCAATTCTGTCAACTGTAATTAAATTATTTGTATATTTGGATGCGATGTTTACAGTGTTATCTGTACTGCCATCATTTATGACGATGATTTCCGCATTTTTTCCAACGCTGGCTAAACATTCGTCCAGATATTTATCACCGTTATATACAGGTATTATTACAGAAATCATTTTGCAAAAGGTGTCCATCCATCCAGCGATACATCATGAATTGGGTCATCCAGCAGCAGTTGTTGCACATCTGTTGACGGTTCAATTTTATATGCGAAATCTGTTTCTTGTAATTCCTGTAAAACAAAATCGGTCAGTTCTGCATTTGGTAACACGTCTGGTGTTTCGCATGGCAATATTAGTTGATACTTAATCAAGTTATCATAAACATCATTAATACGCTGTGCCCAATCAGATGGAATTTCTGGTATGGTTGAAAATATTTTTGTGATTTCATCAAGTGTCTTGCCGTTTAATAACATCTTGAAAACCAGGTTGGCAAACAATGGTAATACATAAAAAACACCGGATTCCATATCAATAAATATTGTCTGTGAATCTGTTATATCTGAAAAGAAATTATCATTGCGTTTGAACATATTACCCCCTATGGTTTTATAAAATTTATAATTGCACTGACATTATCAGAAATGGATTCAGATAATTTTATGTTATAGAAACTGATTCCCGTCATCAAGTCAAAAATCTTGTGCCAGTCCCCAATTTGATTTTTTGATGGTGTCAGCACATTAAATGTAGAAAAATCCATACACATTCTGGTTATGACATGTCCAGGTTTGGTATCTATAATTTCTGGCGTTTTACAGTTTGATTTCTGTGGTTCCAGTACAGCAGTAATTTTGATGTTTTCAGATATTTGTGATTTGTCCAGAATCAGTATATCTTTTGTACTGTTTGTCGGACGTACAGTATCAGTTATTTGCAGTTGCGATGGGATATTATCGCCCAATGATATTGTTGTATAAATTGGATTGGCAAATAATCCATCTGAATTTTTGCATAATGCGATTCTATCATCACCAACAAATTGCAATCCACGTGCCATACAATGTGCAGACAATGTGGATTTTCCGTACCCGGACATTCCTGTAATCAGTATGCCACAACCGTTATGTCCAACCACAGCACCATGAACAACTGCAAAGTTTGGTTCATCAAATATATAATTAAATAATTTCATCAATAAATGATTTTCACCCAGATATAAAAAGTTAGATTCATCATCATTTAGTGCCATAATGTATTTAGGTGATTTTTTTATAAATACGCAGTGCGGATTAATGATAAGGTCTGGTCTTTTATAAATATTATCGCCCAAACAACATACATATGTTTTTTCTGTATCTGGTACAGCAAACACATCGTATGTTTTGTTAATTACGTATAATTCTGGTGTGTTTTCCAGTTTTACATTTGGTAATACATTAACAAAGTATTGTTCAATTTTATCTGTCATCCATTGGACATTACATTCTAAATACAGTGGACGTGTTCCGACATATACAGTGCCACACCATTTATGTTGTGATGATTGCACCGCAGATTCCAGTTTATCAAACAGCGACATGAATTCAGACAGATTAAAATTTTTAATATATGATGTGTTCATTATACTTTATTATTCTTGTACAATTTATAGTTATTTTTATGCATAAATACAATTTTTTCATCACGCTTAACATAATTTCGTACGACATCATCAGGGCACATAAAATCAATGACCTTGGTTGCGTGTGGTGGAATTGCATTTGGTATAATTTTATTCATCAGTTTTGCCAACAATTTTATTTGATATTCATATCCAGACATTTGTGTTGTTCGCATAATTTCGCCCCAATTCAGATTTGGGTTTTCACGAATTATTTTATATACATCCAGTACCCATTGTGGATGTGATGAAAATATTCTGGATATATCTGTATCCAGTGATAAACCTTCAAATATGAAATTTCCATAAAATTCGCACATTTCAATAATAATAATATCTTCGGGTTGTGGAATCAGCACATTACATCCCATAACGTTAATATGTTTTGCACGATTAAATACAACGTCGTCCATTCGTGGGTTTGTTCCCTTGAACAAGGCATAGTGTATATCAATACATCCTTGGTCCCGTAATTGCAGGTCTGCACTAAACCGCAAATCGTGATTTATGTGGAACCCGTTTTGCACAGCCAAATTGATTGCATGTCTGTACACTGATTTTGGTACGACAAAGTCCGCATCGTTCATTGGTCGGGTGCTGTGTGGGTACAGTAATTTATGTACCAGTCCCTTGGTTGCCAGTACAGGAATATTTTCCGCATTATATAATCGGCATATTTTCTGAAATGCGGCCATATTCATTGCATTGGAAAACACTTCGTGGTTTATTACGCCTGCCAATTGTTTGGTTAATTTTGTTTTATCATATTTATAAATGGCACTGGCCAACAAGAATACCAATTGTAATGGTTCTGTATAAACGTCAACAGATTTAATCAGTTTTTGTATATCTGGTGATTTGTATAATCCTGCATGCGTTTGCAACAACCGAACAAGGTTTTTCTGTGGTAATAAAAATTTTGGAATTGATGCCATAAAAATATCCATACAGTTTATGTATGGATATTATATTTTACCATGTGCATGTGGGTCAAGAATAAATCCAAATTATTGATCTTCTTCTGCGACCCCTAATACACAATTAATATATTCTATTGGGTTTGTATGTATCCAACATTGATCTTGTAGAGCGTTGCTGGTTGATTTTTCCCCAGACAACAGTTGATCTTTCTTAAGTATTCTACGTGGAGTCTCTGTTAGTCCACAATCTTCGTTACTAATTTGACAGGTTTGGCCTGGACATGTATAGACAGTTGCCGATGTGGCATCTGATTCTGGGCATGGTACACATGTTGTTTGCTGTGCTGGCAAATATTCGCCATTCTTGCATGTTACAGAATCTGGTGGTGCATCAACGCACGCTGTATGTCCATCGTTTGGAATTTTGCCATCTGGGCATAATTCATACCCTTCTGCTTGATATGATGATGTTATATCACCCCCAGGACAAACCCATGATGGATCACACGCTGTGCATGCACGTGCAAGTGGTTTCAGCATATACCCAGGCAAACAATTTACAGTAACCTTCTCGCATTTTGTTTGATCTAATGATGGGATACCTTCGCGACATTCGTATGCACCAGTATCGTCTGTTTGTCCACTTGTATATGACACCCCAGGGCAATAGAAGAATTTTTCACCATTTTCCCTGATTGGGCATGGTTCGCATTTTTTTGCACCAGCACTGTAATATTTTCCCGCAGAACATTGTAATGAACCGCCAGTGCTGCCACCACCTGTATTACCACCGGTGCTGCCACCTGTGTCGCTTGTGGTGCAACCTGTGCCATCTGCATTCATTTTTTGACCAGTTGGGCATGATTTTAACCCTTGGGCAGATGATTTTGGATACCAACTGCCACCTGGGCAATATGACAGATATGAATTGTTTGATTTACAACTTTGGCATTTGCTGGCATTCGCAGGTAAATATTGTCCCGCATTACAGGACACTTTTTTATATTTTATATCAGAATGCCCCTTCAAGAAACAGTCTTCCTGGCTACCGGCACCTTCTACGGATGTGTATCCATCTGGGCATAAATAAACACCCTTACTATTTAATTCTGATGTAACCTTGGACCATCTGTCCCGACATCCCTTTTCAACATCGCCAGCCGCCCATGTAAAGTTACCACCACCTGTGCAATAGCATCCCGGTTTACATTTTTTTGTTAACAACGCCCCACAATATGACCCCTTTGGTGCAGGTTTGCTGTTACTGTTGCATGTTTTTCCACTGGTTGCGGTATCGGACGCTGTTGTTGTTTCTTTTTTGAAACAGTCTGATTGTTTTGATGCACCCTTGTTTGATGTCATCCCTTCGGGACACAAAAAAACACCATATCGGGAATTAGATAATTCAGACGTAATATCAGGATCCCTGTTTTTACATGCCTTAGAAACACCAGTTGCCCATGTAATACTGCATTTTTCACCCTTTTTAACACCGGTGCAATAACAGTTTTCTGGACATGTATATTCCACAGTATGCTGACAATACTTACCCGCACCCACAGGATTATATCTGTTACAGATAGCATCGGCATCACCAGAATATAACGCACAGAATGACGTTAAAACGCACATAAAACCAAATTGTTTTTCGTAAAACATCTCAGGGGCACCCTTTCTCCTAATACAATAATTATCTATATTATATGTTTTTTTGGGTATCTATGCAAGATAAAAAAAACACCCACAATGGGTGTTTTTCTTGTTTCACAATTATTGTAATTTTACACCAAATCCAGCATCAAATGATGGTTCGTATGCTGAATCTTCTTCATACGTAACTGTACCAACTGCTTCGGATGGTGTGCCGTTTTGACCAAAGTATTGGAACAAAACATCGGCCGTGCCCGTTGTTTCTTCAAACTTTAATTTATCATTTGTGCCTTTCCAGTCGTTAAATGTAATTGTTGCATCATTACCTTCTTTTTCAACAACCACTGTATAGTAATCGGCAAATGGCATTGTTAATACTTCTTTTTCGCCATCCAGTTGTAACGTTGCATCGTTGTTACCTGTTGTAAAGTGTATTTGTTGCCAACCATCGGTTGGGTCTTCGTAACTGCCGGTTCCGATTGCCTTGCCACGGAATGTTACATTTTTGTTTACAATGTCTTTGTGTGGAATTGCCATAACATCATAGCCCCCTGCGATAACAGTGTAATCTTTATCATTACCTTCTTCGGTCATAATGTCATATCCAAAGTCAGAATAACGCAGGCCTTCATTTTTTCCTTCGCCAACGTATTTGCCATGCATTTCAATTTCTTCGGTATGGTTTTGTGGTTCCCATCTACCTTCGTTATTGTCAAATTTGGCCAATATTTCATCTTTGAATCCTTTGCCTTCCAATTGTTTTTCCAGTGCTTTACGTAATTCAGCAGGATCGGTGATTTCGGTCAAGAAGTAATCAGAATGCCAATCAGAAATTACATACTTAAACACATGTTGTGCAAAAGTGGATGTTTCGCCACTGCGACCAACAGTCAACTGATTGTCGCCTTCAACCAGGTGTAATTCATCAATTCTGCCAGAATCATCCAATGCGAATTGGATATACATATTATCTTCGGGTTGAACACCTGTGGGATAGAATTTTATATCTTCCAAATTATATTCGTCGTATTGTTTACCGTTGATTTCAACAGGTGTTGATGAACGTATAATAATTGGTGAACTGCCATCTTTGGCAACAAAGATTTGTGATGCTGCAGATGTAACTATCTGGTTGCTTCCACGAACGTCTGCGGAAATATAATGTTCACTTGTTTGTGGGCGACCGTCTGTTGGTGTTCCTGCAGTTGCACCACCGCTGATTGGTGTAGAAGATCCGCCACCACATGCTGCCAATGCACAAACACTTGTTAATAAAAAGATTTTTTTCATGTTCATCTCCCTTGTTAATATTTCTTGTTCTTATGATTTAGTCATGCTAGACAATTATATATGTAAATACAAGTGATTTTTTACCTAGTGTACAATCAGGCGTGTTATATACACGATGTATAATACGATAAATGAAATACCTGCAATTTTCCCCAGTTTTTTATTCTTTGATGTGAATAATACCAATAATACGGCCGCCAGTATTGCAAATATACCATCAAATAAAAATGCATGGTTAAATGGTATGGGTAATATCAGTCCAGTAATCCCCAAAACAAACAGTATGTTAAATATATTAGAACCAACAATATTTCCAATCGCAATATCTGATTCACCCTTGGTTGCAGCAATGATACTGGTTACTAATTCTGGTAAACTGGTGCCCAATGCGATAATTGTCAGTCCGATTACACGTTCTGATATGCCAATATATTGTGCGATATCAATAGCAGACAGTACTGTAATCTTGCTGCCAAATATTAATGCAATCAAACCAAACAGTATAAAGCATGTGATTTTTATTATGCCGATTGTTTTTGTTTGTGTGTTCGTGTCCGTATTGCCACGTGATACAATGAATAAATACGCTAAAAACATCATAAACAGTGCCAATAATACACCGGCATTAAATCTGGATATTATGCCATGTTGCCAACCAAACCAGCATAACAATACAGTAATAAATATCATAAATGGCATTTCATAATGAACGGTATTTTTCTGTACAGTCAATGTGGTAATTAATGCGGTAATCCCCAGTATAAGAAATATATTTGCAATATTAGAACCGATTACATTCCCAATTGCAATTGCATTTGAACCTGCCATTGCAGATGATATGCTGACTGCGGCTTCTGGTGCACTGGTTCCCATGGCAACCACCGTCAGACCAATGATAATTGCAGGTATATGTAATCGTTCTGCCAGTGCGGATGCACCATCAACAAAATAATCTGCACCCTTGATTAATAAAATAAAGCCCAGAATTAATAAAATTATATTTAACAGCATGTTTTTTCCTTGTGTCAGAATATTATCCTAAATCATAAAATTTTTTTCAATAAATATATTGGCAATTGAATTTTTATTGTTATAATCGCCCCAATTAAGATAAAGGACAAGGGATATATATGGACAAAAAGAAGATAACTTTTGATTTAGATAATGTAATATTTAATATGAAACCGCTGTATCAGTTGGCGTTTCAACGTGCAGGCGTGCCGTATTCTAAACCCACCAGTTGGAACCTAAACGAAGCGTATGATAATCCTGATGTGGTGAATAATTTATTAGAATTATTCGGTGATGATTTATTGTATACAATGCCAGTACTGGATAAAAATATTCCGTATGTCTTAAATAATTTGATTGCAAACCCAGACTATGATGTGTTGTTTGTTACAGAACGCATGTATAAGCAGCCAAATAAAACGTTTAATCAATTGCGTGGTGCAGGTATAAACTGTACTTATAATCAGGTTATTGATAAACATGGTCTAAAATCAGATATCTTAAAAGAATTAAAAACAGATATGCACTTTGACGATGGCCCATTGGTTGTTGCGGGTTGTTTGGACAAAGGTGTGCCTGTTACAATGATAAGTAATAATAATACACTATATAATCATCATTTGCGGGGCAGGGTGTCGCACTATAATTGTCTGCGTCGTGCATTAATTGCAAATGGTATATATAATCCAAAACATGCCAGGTAAACATGAAGCCAGTGATTTGTGGTATTGCAGCAGTTGGCCCAAACGATGTTATCGGATGTGATAATCGTATGCCATGGTATTCGGCACAAGACTTCTATCATTTTCGTCATATGACAATGGGTTATCCATGTATATTTGGTAAAAATACTTTTGATGGTATGGGCAATCGCCCATTACAGGGCAGATTAAATATTATATGCAGTTCTAAATATACAGACGAATTTGCAATAAACGGTTGTTTTTATGCATCCAGTATTGAATCTGCAATACATCACGCCCGCACCTTTGATATGGTTTTTATCTGTGGCGGTGCAGGTGTATATAACTATGCATTGGATAATGATATAATAGATGTTTTTTATCTGACAAAAATTTATGATGCAGATTTGGCAAAACAAGTATTAAACAATCCAACGCATTATACCTATTTCCCAAAAAACACAGATAAATTTTTTATGTCGCCAGAATGGAAATCGGAACAAATGTTTTATCCACAAAATGTACTGCCGGCTGAAAAAACATCAATTAAATCTTTGTTCTTAAAGTATATCCGAACCAGATAGGTCTTTATTTAATATACTTTGATACACGCTGTAAAGATAATATCAGTGTAATTACCATTCCCAGAATAAATATCAATGTTGTTGTTGTGCTAAAACCATCCATCAAGAACTTTGCAAAAATCAAGAACATTGCACCAAATATAGTTGATGTCATTTCACGTGTAGACAAAACAGTGCCACGTTCTATTGACTTAATTGTATGATGAATCAGTGTATTGTATTGCAGGTTATTTAATATACGTATCGCAGGCACGATTGCCATAATGGCACATGATGCGTATATAATTGGCATACTGTTAATGTGTATGGCAATTAATCCCATTGTTGCACCGATTATAATTGCCGCAATCGTTATAACAGAAACAGCGATTTCGCCCAATTTTTCACATATTTTGTATGCGTATTTAGAAAAGAATATAGCCGCCAACTGGTTAATTCCCATATAAAAACCAAACAATTCAACAGGAACATGTGCTGTTTCCATAATTGGTTGCATAATCCACAATAAAACAATTGTAAATCCACCAAACAATGATGGGAATAAAATCAAGTTCCTTAATTTAGGATTCTTCAATGTATTCACAGTAATAGATATCGCATCTGTAATTGCACTTTTTTGCTTCACAGTGCGTTTTATTTCAGTCAGTTCTGGTATAAATAACAATGCGATAACAGCAATGATTGCGAATGATACTTCTGTCCATAAAACACCATTTGCACCAATTACGCCATATAATAATCCGCCCATAATCGCAGCAATAAAACAAGCAACACTGGCAACAGTTGAAATGGCACCAAATTCTTTCAGAAATTGTTTTTGTGTTTTATTCCGTTTTAACAGGTCGTATGTGTACGCTTCCAGTGTTCCGGAAAACAAGGCACTGGATATTCCCAACATTGCTTCACCAATAACCAATGCCCAAAATCCATATGCAACAGCAATAATTGCATATCCCAGCAATGAAAATAATGCACCTAAAATCAGTACTTTTTTCCGGCTAAAGCAATCTGATAAATATCCCGATGGAATTTCAAATAAAAACGCAGCCAATCGGAATATGCCTTGAGTCAGAAAGAAATCCCCAACAGATACACCCTTGTTTGTATACACTAAAACAATAACAGGTACTATTAACATAAAGTGATGAAAAAACCACCCGATTTTTAGCCAGGATAATCCACTTTTTACAGAAATCTCATTAAAATTTTTCGCCATGCGTACATGGTATATCGTTTTAGGAATTTATGCAATCACAATAATTGTTAAAGCAGGATGATATTGACAATATATGCATATGTGATTAACCAAAGACACTTGTCGGATTCACTTTGACTAGATAAAATTTGATATTTCTAAAAAATCGGTATAGAATATCAAAAAGGATACACTGTAATGCTGATTCTGAATGTCAACGGCCCGATAAATTCTGGCAAATCAACAGTATCTAAACTGTTGGTGCAAATATTACCCCACGCAGTTTTTATAGAAGTTGATGACTTGTTATCAGATGATGAAGAGAAAAAATTAGGTTTGACCATGCAGGCCGGCTGGGGCGAACGGCTGAACCGATTGGATAAAATTATTTCCCAGCAGAAAAATCAACAACAATACGAAACAATTATTTTTGCGTATCCAATGACAGAAAATCTGTATCAACGTTGGTCGGCACATATTGATAAGAACACACGTTTTATTGCAGTTACATTGGCCCCCAGTTTGGAAAATTGTTTGACTAATCGTGGATCACGTACATTGACCAACTGGGAAATTGGACGTATACGTGAAATGTATAATGAAAACTATCACAGACCGAAAAATGCAGATTTGATAATAAACAATGACGGACAGACCCCACCCCAGACTGCCAAACAAATAGCAGATTTTGTTACCAAACAACGATAAAGGTTAGTTGCAAATGCCAAAGGTAAAAAAGATATTTATAGAATACGGACTGGACTTTAATAATAATAAATACGGCATTGGTCGCAGTACCGAGGTTGAATACACCGATGGAACCGAAATGCGAACCCATGAACCTGTGAAATTCAAGAAAGTGTATGCAAGATACTTCAGGATTTGGATTGGCAAGATTGTTTTTATCATTGATTCTGACCGCCCGCACCTTTGTGTCCGCAAAAAGAAACGCTGGAATTTCAAAATAGTATATGGACGAAGCGGTGTGTAATGTAAATCATATGCCTAAATTAGAAGTTTGATAATTCTATATGAAAGTAACTGCTGCGATTTTTAGGGATGGGGATAAAGTTCTGCTGATGCGACGGGCGGCTGACCAGCCATTGGCGGGTGAATGGGAATACCCCGGTGGTAAGTTTGAAGATGGTGAAGACGGCCCAACATGCCTGCGCAGGGAACTGTTTGAAGAATTGGGAATAGACACAGAAATTGGCGACCTGATTACAATCGCAGAACACACAACAGATTCAGGCAAGGTTATTGAACTTCATACATACGAAATCAAATCCTTCACCGGCGAAATCCAATTGCGTGTCCATGACTATATGCACTGGGTGTTGATATCAGAATTGCTGTCGCATCCGCAACTGCCAGCAGATTTAATCGTGTCGCAAATCTTATCCCAAAAACCATATTGATTTATGGGGATTGTATATTAAAATATGAGTAAAAGGATATGCTATGTCAGATATTATCAAATCTCAGGGTTGGAATTGGAATATTGTTTCTGGTGATTTTGCAGACGTATGGAAAAAACCTGCTTCAGAATCGTTTTATTTAATGACGCGTTGGAAGCAACAAAGCAAAAAAAATTTCTTGGATTTGGGTTGTGGACTGGGGCGACATACTATTTTATTTGCTTCTAATGATTTTAATGTGTCGGCATTTGATATTAGTGATAAAGCCATAGAACATACTGCTAAATGGGCACAAGAAATGGGGCTGAATATTGATATTAAACAAGGCGATATGTTAAACGTTCCTTTTGCGGACGAAAGTATGGATTGTATTTTATGTTTTAATGTCATTTCTCACACAGATACAAATGGTGTATATAAAATAACAGAAGAGTTAAAGCGTATTTTGAAATCTGGTGGTGAATGTTATTTGACTTTGGGCTCAAAAGAAACGTGGGGCTACAAACAAAATTGGCCTGTTGTTGATGAAAATACTAAATTACGTGACGAGCCGGGACCCGAATATATGGTTCCTCACTTTTATGCTGATTATGGTTTGTTGTTAAAATTATTCCAAGACTTTGAAATTCTTGATGTGAAACATATCGGGACTTATTACCGGAAAGACAATCAAACATACGAAAGTTATCATTGGCATATACTTATCAAAAAGAAATAGGTCAGATGTCCCGAAAAACGATGCAAATGCAGTTCAAGATATGCTGGACCAGGACAGAGTTTTTGATTAACCAAACAGGCAAGGCGGACTCGAACTAAGAAAAAGGTTAGATTTCTATCCTTTTTTATTATGTAGTTCGATAACGCCTGAAAAACAACCTGTTTTACAACCGGCATTGCCGAACCGCAAAAAAAACTTAGAAATCCAAAGAAAAACCGCCCTTTAGCAGGACGGTACAAATTCTGGCTCGAGATAACTCGCACGTATCGAGTTGAAAATCCTGATGATTTTACTAGTCTGGGTAGAATATGCGAGCTGTTTCTAAACAATTGGAATAAAGGTTGATACTATTTTATCCTGTATAAATCATCCAATGTTTTTCCAGACTTGTTCTTCCATTCAGTCCAGCCGTTAGCACGTCTTGCCAACACAATTTGAGCAGCGGATGAGACGGAAGAGAAAAGAACATCTTCTTGCAATATGTAGAATCCATCCTTTTCTTGTAAAACATGTTTTTTTATTAAATCATCACGTTTAGGTAAGCTTTTTGTACCTTTGTGCATTTCTATTCTGCACTTTGCACCTTTCAATAACAAAAGACCAGAATTAGCGTTGTAACGTCCTTGACCGAAACTGCCGTATTTATCCTGGCATGTGAATAGATTGTCTTTTGGTTCATCTTGAAAACATTTTAAGCCCAACTCTGACAAAAGAAGTTCAATCGTGTCTATATAACAATGTAAATCATCTAACTCTTCATCTTTTAAACGAGGTTTCTGCGGAAATTGCTTGTTTTCTTCTGAATTTATGTTTTTAAAATCTTTGCTTTTCTTTATAAAATAATATTCAAGATAGGAAATATCAGTATCACTAAACCCACTAGCACTATCAAGTTGTATTGCAAAAACAGTATTCCAGAAAGTCTTCTTTTTTATGTGTTGTTGGATTCTGGACTTTACCTTGCCTTTGCCAACATATATCTGTGGTGCTTCTGTCGTTATACTGTCGATTAAAATATATATATACCATTAAAGTCTAGAAGGTCAATGTTGTTACTAATTTCTGTAAGCGGTATACGAAAAACCACTGGTTTTTCTGTGGTAATATATGCTTTTCTTAAGCCGTCAGGCTTTCCTGTTGGTAAGTAAATTTTAATACTTTTTCCTGTCATAATAAATTCCTATCGTTTCAAGGTTGATACTAATACAAAAAGTCCAAAGTTTCAAATAAAATCATACGTGTGTACCATAAGGTGCAAGCCACGACTTATTTAAGAATGTTTATCTATAAATGTTATTATCTGTTGTTTTTTATTAGAATTTGGCATGCTTTGCAACTTTCGTTTCCAAGACATAAAATCTTTTGCTAACACATCTTTATGAATTTTTGTTGTGTCTATTTTTGGTAATAAATCAATCGCTTTTAATAAATTATTATTAATACCGGATAATATGTAAGCTTCTGCCAAATTATAATATATTGTATTTAAAGCGGAGGTTTTTATATTGGAGCAGTAAACAGATAAAACATTTTCCAGCAATTCAATAACCTGATCGTGTTTGTTTTCTTCGTTGCCGGTTGCTATTATATAACTTTTATGAATATATAAATCCACATCGTCTGGCGAATAAAGTAAAGCTTTATTGACGCATTCAATAGATTTTTTATAAGTTTCTGTTAATGTTTTGTTATGATTATACCATCTAGATTGGTGAAGAAATACTTTAGCATAAAGGTTGTTCTTAAAACGTGTTTCTTGTTGGTTGTCTGCACATTCTGTATCTATAACAAGCAGTGTATTATCAATATATTTTTGCAGTTGTTGTTCAGTAGTGATAAACCCAAACCATTGAAGTTCTAATAATACTCTATATTCAAGTCTAAATTTAATTAAATCCAAATTCCTTTTGTCGTTTTCTTCTTTTAATTTTTGCGATACTTGCATGTTTCTTAGTCTGATATCTTTTATAACATCATCGCCATCTTTCTGGATTTGTTTAATGTTTGCTGAAAAACGAAGTGGTGCAATAATGGCTATTGTTGTAAGTAATATACCTACAATTAATAACCATACATTTAACCATTCACTTTGTTTTTCATAAAATTGTTTAGAATAATTAGCATTATTAATATGGTATTCTGCTAATAATTTTTGCAAATCTGAATTATTTTTTGTTTTTGATAAATTTATCTGTATTTGTTCGTTTTGTAATATAATTTTTTTTAATTCTTGTTGACATGTGTTTATTGATACAAAAGCTAATATGCACACAATCGTTACGACAGCGAAACTAATAATTTTACTAAAAGATAAATCTAATTTTAAAAATTTCATTTTTTACCCTTTTTATATGTATATATTCATAAAAAATGTTTAAAATCAACAGTTTTTTTGTGGTTGTATATGGATTTATTTTTTAGTATTTTTAAGCAAAGGATTTGGAATGTCAGAAGTTGTACACAAGGGTGGACAGTTTATTATTCAAGAAGATAGCCAAAAAGGAAACGAAGCAACTTATTTGGCTTTGTTTGCACGCCATAAAATTGGTATAAAATGGGCTGAAGATAACGGTATCACAACTAAGAAGCCTTGTGAATGTCCGGATTTTATATTTGAAGTACCTGATCAACCAACAATTGGTTTGGAAATTGTCAACTTTATTTACGAGAACGATAAAAATAAAGCAACTATGCGTCTTGAAGGTGCGGCTAAGAAAGTTGTTGGATATTTTAAACAAAAAGGTATCCCTTTGTCTTTGGTTATAGATGTATATGATCCCAGAGAGAATAGTGTGAAATGGAAAGATCATATAGATGTCCATAACAATCCTGGTTTTGATTACATAAATGCATCTGTCGAAGAACTCAAAGATATTTTTGTATCTGTTTTGGAATCAGAAGGAATAAAAGATTTTGGGGTAACAAAAAAGTGGGTGGATTTAAAAGGACAAACATTTATTTTACATGCCAGTAGAATGCATGAACCCAATACTTCTTGTCATGTTAATAATATGGGGTTGTGTATCGAAGATCCGTTTGATGAATTGCAAAAAACGATAGATAGTAAAAATAGAAAATTTGAATCGTATAAGAAGAATTGTGATGAATGTGATTTGTTGGTTGTGGTTGATAATTGTTTTGTTCATTTTTCTAATGAATTACAAAAACATGACTTTAAATCCGTGTTTAGGGATGTGTATTTGTTGGATTTGTCGTTCGGTTGTAAAGTTATAAAATTAAATATCTTTGTGCCATAATATTGTTTAAAGTTCCTTATGACCCTTCTTACGCGAAGGTCATTGTTCTTGTGCGTGTGTATTCAGTACACAGAATGTGATTGCAAGTGTTTCATACTTGTGTAAAATATTAATGTATAAAAGGACATGTCTATGCTGAAACAAAAATTCAAAACTTGGTTAAAAGAACAAGGTTTCAAACCAAGCACTATTTATGATTATAATATAAGATTAATAAGATTTTGTCGGCATAATGGATATGATCGATATGAAGATTTGGCCGATGATGTTTTTATATTATTGGACAAAGGCATTCACAGCGGTTTTGTGTTTGGCGATAATTTTGTGCAAGAAATTGAAAATTATGAAACCGTTTTAAAAAACTTTAATGGTTTTTTATTTGATATTGGTTATAAACGTTGTTCATCGGTTCCCATTTGAACGCAATCCATTCGCATGCCTGTAATAATGTACATTCATTTAAAATTTTAACTTCAATCATCGTGAACCCTTTGTTTTTTCTGGGTTGTATAATACTAAATAATGTTTAATATTCAAGGATTTTACATAATTAAGATATATGTTCGTGGTAGCAAATAGGTAGCAAACGCAAAGTAGAAGAAAAAGGGTTTCGTGTGAAACCCTTGGAAAACTTGGCTTGGGCAGTTGGGCTCGAACCAACGACATACGGATTAACAGCAAATTTAATTGGAAGTAAAAAAAACTTCGCAATACCGCAGGAATCGGGGCTTTTTTTCGTGTTGGTATGGTGCATAAAAAAACAAGTGGTGTACATATGTGTAAATTTCAAGTTGGTAAAAATATCCATTAAATACCCGTTAATCAATATAATTTTTTGTGATTTTTAATACTGAAATAATCTCTTAAATAAGAACTTAAAAAAGAATTTAAATGATTTCTTATCAATCGCTGAACATTGATATTTGGTGATGTAAATACTTGGCGCAGATTTTTATTTTTTATATCGTAGGTATGTATAACCAAAATTATGGAAAATGGTCAAAAACCATCATTTTTTACAAATAAATGTGATTTTTTCACATTTGTCTTGACTTTTTGGCCGAAATTTGATATTATTGATCGTAAAGAAGAGGTTTTGATATGTTAATAAACTTTTCTGTGTCTAATTTTGCGTCATTCAAAAACAAAGTAACCTTGTCAATGGAAAAGACCGCTATACAGCAACATCCAGAACACATTCTGGACAAAGGTGTGTTATCGGGGGCTGTTGTATATGGGGCAAATGCGTCTGGAAAGACAAATCTGTTGAAAGCGATAGGTTTTGTGCCGATGTTTGCGTATCCAAACAGCATTTTGAAACTGAACGCATTAAATGCGTTTATGCAAAATGTTGGCATTCCGACAGAGTTTGAAATTGAATTTAAATCAAACGGAGTAAATTACATTTACAAAATATCGTTTGATTCGACAATGATTTTGAATGAAGAAATATCTTTTACGGAAAAAACAAAACGCAATTTGATTTTCAAAAGAACAGGACTTACAACGGAATATGGCAAGAAGTTTCAAACCGAATGGTATAAAAACAGAACCTGCCCAAAAGACGTTACATTGATGTCAAAAATACTAAGTGACGGGATAATCGATAATAAGATTCCTGGGAATCAACACTTTGTTAACATTGACGAATTCTTAAGAGGAATCGCATTCTTTGATCCGAAAACAGAAGTACCAGGTGGGTACATCTATAACGGATTTAGAGAGCCTTTGTTTAAAAGATTCCTGAAAGGTTTGTTGAAACAAGCAGATACCGGAATAACCGATGTTGATTTGCGGGATTTGCCACCGGCAACCCCAGAACAAATTGCACGGGACCCAGACTTGTCCAAATTGCAACCAGGACATGCATTGATACGTCAGTATGGTGACGATTACTATGTATTTATTGCCGATCGTGGTGGAATCAGAGTACAAAACCTGATAACAATGCATGGCGATGTTCCTTTTACGTTATCAAAGGAATCCGCCGGTACGATCAAACTGTTTAAACTCGGGTTCTTGTTGTATTCATACAAAAATATGCCAGGCAGCAAATTACTGCTGTTGGATGAATTTGATGGATTGTTTCATCCGTTCTTGACAAAAGTATTGCTTAAGGGATTGTTAAACAATCACATGGGTGGACAAATTATTGCGGCTATGCATAATACAATGTTGTTAAGCCATGATATTTGGCGTGTTGATGAAATCTGGTTCGTAGAGAAAGACGAAGAAGGGGCAAGCGATTTGTATCCTTTGACAGATATAAATCCACGTTTTGATAAAGATTTGGAAAAAGACTATATCAATGGGCGGTATGGTGCAATTCCATTTTTAGGAGATGAAAAGGCATGGGAAGAGATCGTGAAATAACTTTTCGCCGTAGAACTCCTAAAAAGATAATCTATCTGGCATGCGAGGGCGGTACCACCGGAACCGAAGGAGCGTATATTAAACAATTATGTGCTGCATATAATTGCACGGTAATTTCAATATACAAAGGCTCTGCCGATCCATTGACTTTAGCTGTTACTGCAATACGTTTTGTTAGTGATGGACCAGCCCTGCCAGAAAAATCTGAAGTTTGGGTTGTGTTTGATAACGATGTTCCAAAAAAGGTGAAAGATGCGTTTGATAAAATTAGCGCATACATGGCCAACCGGAATCCGGATACACCAGAGATAAACATAGCATTCAATGCGCCATCTATAGAAACATGGGGATTATTGTGTTGCAATCAAAAGGTAGTCGCAGACCCAAAAGTGAACCAAGGTAAATTGAATAATTGTATGCCTGGATACCATCATTCCAAAAATCCACGTTTTGATTTTGACATGATGGAATCAGGCTATGATGATGCTTTAAAGAGGGCTAAAGCATGGAAACAGTCTGCTGGTGATTCATCAGAATATACGTGTTTATTCTTTGCGGGCATCTATAAATTGGTGGAAAGTATAAAATCTATAAGATAAAAACGTGGTCATTTGACCACGTTTTTTATAATTCATCAAAAACACTAAAGTCACCATCTGGCTCAGATTTTATGTAGAACGAATTATTATCCCGTACATCTATAATACCACCACATAAATTCAATTTAGTTTTTGCGACATGCTCGGCTATGTAACTGTGCAATGCACGCAATTTTTCTGTTGTTTCTGGTTGAGTCACAGTAAAACCTGATTTTGTATCGTAAATACCAATTCGGCCATCCTTAAACTTCACTATATAATCTGGATAAAAAGCACGTTTCTCTATTTCGTTATTTTTCCTTGGATTTGTCATTTCATATATCACAGCAAAGTATTTAGATTCGCCTTCTTTATTGCGATACCACCAATCTATTTTATTGCTTGCGTTTAATACATTTTCAAAGGCAATTTCGGTTTTATAACTTTGGTTTGAATCTTGTTTTGGTCGATAGTATGGTTGTAATATATGTTTATCCATTTTACATTCTTCATAATTCTGACCAAATTCCTGTTCTCTTGGAATTCTAAATGTGTTGTGTTCCTCTTGACGTGTTTCACCAGAATTATGGCCATATTTTGCTTTCGATTTTTCCATGATTTTTGCGAACAATTTCTGACTGCCGTCAAATTTACTTTCGTCAGAACAAGTCAGAATGCGCTGGACCATCAATTCATTGCTAAAACCATTCAATCTGAACCAATAATATAAGGCAGATTTTAATATGTTCATAGAGTCGTGTGGCGCATACGGTGATACCAACGCACGCAATAAACGGTCAAATTGACGCTGAATATATGGTGCATCAGCGGTAATAGATGCGTTTTCGTTGTTTTCTATTTCTGCTATAACCCGTTCTTGGTCGTCCAAACTTTTCAGGACAACCTCTGATAAAATTGGTATTGTTAATTCTTCTGGTTCAATTTGTAGCTTTGCATCCAGCTTTTCTAATCGTTGTTTTGGGGTATCTAGTGTTTCAATTCCAAATTCTTCGTCCAAGGTTTCAACCAGAATGCGTCTAAAGTCGCCGCCTAAACGATGACGATTTTGACGCAATAAATAAGCATTCGGCAAAGTAATATTCTTGAATGTTTCTTTATTTTGTAATCTAGATATATATGTCTTAAAGAACGCTTGGGCATCTGTTTCTTGACTGTATTCTGGCTTTTCTATATTTGTGAATACATAAGAGGCATTTAAATCATCATCGTCATAATGTTTTAATTCTGGCATACGTAAGATACGGCCGACAGTTTGAATTTCAAATGTCACACTTTTGATATCGCACAACATAACCAAGATTTGTGCTCTCGGACAATCCCAACCTGTTGCAATAGCCTGTTTGAAAATCAATACTTCCACAGGCGAATCTGGATCATTAACCAATTCTTGATTACGCTTGTCATTTGATAACCAAATTGCTAATTTTTGGTTCTCATAGAATATACCTTTGGCCACCAAAAATGCCTCAACCCTTGTTTGCATAGAATCCGCCAGTTCTTCATCTTTTTTAGAATCTGGCAATTGAATTAACATCAAAGGTTTCACATTTGAACCTTGTTCGCGATATTTTTGTTCCAAAATTTCACGTTGTTGTAAGGCACGTTCCAGAACAATTTCGTCTGCACTTTGTGCAGTGATTTCACCAGCAATATTATTATTGATAATAGTTCTGTTTTTTATCAATCCTGCAGCAATAACATCGTCTAACTTAACAGATACCATTTCCGCCAAATGATTTTCTTTGTCTTCCAATGATGGTACCAACATAGGAGTTGCCGAAACTTCTATAACCATACTTGGATCAATAACCTGTTCAACAAGTTTTTGAGAATTCGGTCCCAAATATGTTCTGTGTGCCTCGTCGATTATCAATATGATTTTTTTGCCAGTTGCACGTGTTTTGGCCAAAACCTCTTGTAAATTACGACCTGTTTCACCAATTCTAACATACTTATTATCAAACACCTCTATATCATTACCATTATCATCAACGTCGTGTTTGATTTTATACATACTTTCCCAATTACAGAATAAAATTGTGTTTGGTTCAAGTGCATCGCTGCCCATTTCTTCCAGTGTAATCATATTGAACAATGAATCTGGCAGATATTGTTCTTTTAATTTGTCGTGGCTTTGAATATGCAGGTTATTAACAGATGCCCAAATATAAACAAAATCGTCTCGTAAATCGGTTGATTTTGATAATTCTTCCAACATGGCCGCCATAGCAACTGTTTTTCCACTACCAGTTGGGGCTTTAAATACCAGTTGTGTTTTTGGCTGACCATAATAAATCAAATCTTTGAATTTCTGGACCAATTTATCAACAGTGTCATGCTGATAATCACATAAATTGATTTGCATTGTTAATTACCTTTTGGTTGGAAAATTCTTCTGTAAACGGACAATACACCTTCTGGGATTGGTTGACTTTTATATTTGTGCTTGGTGTTCGTTGGAATTTCATAATCACGATTATCGTTGTTATAACTAAACACATATAAAAACACTGGGGTATTTGTTTCTAATTTTTCAATTTCTTGAATGTATGGTGATAAATCTCCATCATCAAAAACAAGCGCGGTTAATCCACGTGCGTTTTTTAATATTTTTAATTGGTCGGTATCAATGACTGTTTCAAAGCAGTTTTCGCGTATTTTGATCATGTCGGTGCATAACGGTGCTATTTCGCGACGTAACTTATCATTTGTTTTGTTTTTAGACACAAAATCTGTTTTGAAATAACGAACATTTGCGGATATTCCATCGCTGTAGGTTGAACCGTCTGGTCGTATGCCTGTTATAACCGTTTTTATACGTGGATACGTAACTTCCTCTGCAATCTGGTTTTCGTTGTTTGTACATAATATAAACTGCCGATTTCCACCATCGGTTTGATTCAATTCCAAAACGGCTTGGCCAGTTGTTCCAGAACCAGCAAAAAAATCAAGAATTATTGGATTCTTTACAATTGAGAAAGCTATTAAATCTTTGATTAAAGCAACTGGTTTTGGATAATCGAACGCTTTGCTTCCTAGAACGTTTTCTAAATCATTTGTTCCAACAACATTTGAATATTTATTATTCATAAAATCTGCAGTATGAAATATCAATTTAGAATCTTTATCTACAAGAGTGTTTGTCTTTTCATCAAATTTTTTATCAAGATATATACGCATACGTAAAGTAGATTTTGTTTCTACAAGAATGCCCAATTCCGCTGCTGCTTGCATGCGAGGCAGTGTCCATAACCATCTATTCCTTACACCATCTTTTGTTATGGGTTTATAAACTTTACCATTATAAGTAAAATCGTAATCACCCCCTTTGGAATATCCTTGAGACTGAGCTGCAAGAATTGCTTTGGTGTCGCCTTCAACATAATGACCGTTTTTGTCGGTTTTTATTTCTTTGTTGTCAAAATCACGCTCGATAATATTTCTAAAATTAGCAGATTTTGAGTAACAAATTATATAATCATGAGACACGTTCATATAGTGCTCTTGACCGCTTCGTTGAGAGGAAGTAAGTCTTGGAATTATTGTAATAAAATTAAACCCCTCAAAGATATCGTCACATAATAAGCGTAGATGAGATTGTTCGTTGTCGTCTATAGAAATGAAAATGGTACCGTCTTTTGACATAAGCTTCTTTGCTAAACGCAAACGTTTTTCCATGAAAGACAACCATTTTGAATGTCTATAAGAATCATTTTCATCTACCCACCTATCGTTATACTTCCACTCATCTTTTTTTCCTGTATTATACGGTGGATCAATATAAATAACGTCTATTTTGCCGGCATGTGTATAATTTAACACCGACAGTGCGTGATAGTTATCGCCCTCAATTATTATGTTTGTAGGCTGTGTTTTATCCAGTTCAATGGCCTTACTAGCAATCTCTTTTAATATCGGTAATTTTTCTTGGCAATCTTTGGCGACTTTTTCGGGTTTGTCTTCCCAAACCAATCCAAATTTTTTACATTCTTTCAAATGGCAAACCATTTGAATCAATTCTTCTTTTGTGTGTTCTGTTAATGCCTTTGTTCCCATTTCCTTACCTTTGAGTTTCTGTCAAAGGGTGGAATAATTAAACCACGGGATTGTTGTTACATAAAAAGCGATGATAAAACCGGTTGATTTTCGCCGTTTTTTTAATTACAATTTTGGAACAATTAAAGGGTCATTTTCTACTTTCAAGAAATCGCGAAATTGTGGGCGGGCTGACCCGGATAGTTCTGGCAATTTTTCGTTTAGAAACTCCTGCTGAATACATGTCTAAAATCAAGTTTTCATAACCGTCAATGATATGGTAAGTATTCTTTTGGCCATTTGGACGGCCCAGTTTTACACCGCGTAATTGTAATGCCGCCAATGCCTCTTTGGTGCGCTGGGCAATAAGATTACGTTCAATCTCAGCTGATAGCCCAAACGCAAACGCTAAAACCTTGGATTGTATGGTATCGCCCAACTCATAGCCGTCTTTGACGGTATAAAGATGCGCACCGATTTTCATACAATGCTCCAATATTCGCATAATCATGAACATTTTTCGCCCCAGACGCGAAAGTTCGCTGCAAATTATAACATCACCTGGGTTTAATTTGCGTAACATACCGCCTAGGGCACGTTGTTCCGGTTCTTTGGTGCCGGAAATGCCCGCATCTTCGATGTATTTATCAATACAAAGCCCTAATGCACTGGCTTTGGATTCAATGTCCAGTTTTTGATTTTCACAGTCCTGTTTGTCGGTCGAAACCCGAATATAACCATATATCACAATAAACTCCTTTGGTTTATTGTTCTATATGCCGTAGATTTCATTTTATTCAAGTAAATAACACCTCTGGGGATTACTTGATTTTTGTGATGATTTTCTT
>JAZNVR010000019.1:0-18538 GCA_045592905.1 Candidatus Enterousia sp. | reverse complement strand
GGGTTCGAGCCCCTTTGCTCGCACCAGAATTTATAAGACCGTCCGCATGGACGGTTTTATTATAAGAAACAAGGTGCATAATGTAATGAAATGCTTTATTAAACGTTTTAATTAATATAGTGCGACCACCAGAAATAAACTGCGGGCGCACTATTATGCGTCCGTTTTTTAATAAAAAACACAAGGAAAATAAAAAATGTCAGAAAACACAACACCAATATCAACAAATGAATTGACTGCACGTTTGCAAAAGGCAGAGAATATTAAGGCACGTGATGGCGTTGTATGGAAAGACAGATTTGATCGTACGCATACAATTGAATCTGCACGTGAATTGGCAGACGATACCCCTGTAAAATTGGCGGGGCGTGTAACAGCGTTGCGTTGGTTGGGTAAGTTAATGTTTGGTCGTATTTATGATATTAATGGTGAAATTCAGTTTTCAATGTCACGTGAAGAACTGGGTGAAGAAAATTACAAATTTATGAAGGCTAATGTTGACTTGGGCGACTTTATCGGCATTACTGGTGTTTTGTATCATACAACTGCGGGTGAATTAACGGTAAAGGTATCAAACTATGAAATTTTGGGCAAGGCCCTGCGTCCGTTACCAGAAAAATATCATGGCCTGACAGATATGGAAACCAGATATCGTCAGCGTTATTTGGACATTGTATCTAATCCAGATGCCAGAAATGCATTGTTGGGTCGTTTCAAGATGACACAATATTGGCGTGACTATATGAACAGAAATGGTTTCTTGGAAATTGAAACACCTGTATTGCAAAATATTGCATCTGGTGCAGCGGCACGTCCATTTACAACGCATCATAATGCATTGGATACAGATTTTCAGTTGCGTATTTCTCCTGAATTATTCTTGAAACAGGCGATTGGTGCCGGTTTTGACCGTGTTTACGAAGTTGCCAAGGATTTCCGTAACGAAGGTATGGACGCAATGCATTTGCAAGAATTTACAATGGTTGAATGGTATGCGGCATACTGGGATTACAAAGATAATATGAAATTCACATGGGAGCTGATTCAAGAATTATTGATGAAGTGTCGTGGTACATTACAGATTGAATACCAAGGTACGCCATTAGATTTCAGCAAATATGAAATGATTGATTATACGGCCAAGATGAACGAATTCTTTGGTTGTAATATTTTGGACTTTAATGATGTTGATGTTTTGCGTCAGAAACTGGTTGACGAAGGTATGTTCCCAATGGACGAATTAGAAGATTTGAAATCAATTCCAACATTGGTTGACTATGTTTACAAGCGTAAAATCCGTGGCAGTATTGTAAATCCAACGTTCCTGTATAACTATCCTGCGTATATGATGCCATTGGCGCGTCGTAACGATGCAGACGAACACAGAATTGATATGTATCAGTTATTGGTATGTGGCGCAGAAATCTGCAAGGGGTATTCAGAACTTGTAAACCCAATCCAACAGTTGGCTGCATTTGAAGAACAGGCCAAGAATATCGCAAATGGCGACGAAGAGGCCTTTAACCCAGATAACGATTTTGTTCGTGCGATGGAACATGGTTTCCCACCAATTTCTGGTGTTGGTATGGGGGTTGATAGATTGGCTTGCATTGTCTTTGACCAGCCAACTGCACGTGATATCGTTCTGTTTCCAATGATGAAATAATAACCCCAGGATATACATGTCAAACACAATAACAGATAATAATATACAACTGCAAACACTTGAACACGACAGAAAGAATCTGGCAACGATTGAACGTGCATTGGAAAATGGACGTATTGATAATGTATCGGCTGAATATCTGTACGATTTGTATTCAAACAGTATGGATTGGCTGCGTGAAGTGTTTTATGTATTGGGCAAGACATTTGGTGCACCAAAAGCACCTGTTATGAAATATGATTATGAATCAGACAGTGCAATTGATGAACCAATCAGAATTTCTGATATTAATCCGTTGGTTCCATATTTGGTAAATCATCGTTTGGATGCAGATCCAATGCGAAATCAATTTTTTACCAGTTCGGCTGGGCATAAAATTGATTTGTCTGTATCGTCAATTGTTACAGTTATTGTTGCTGCCCAGAAAAAGGTGGACAGGGCATTAGATAAAATTACAGGTAAATATTATTCGGATTATATTGAAGATGTTGCAAATGCTGCCTATAACGTGTTGATGTCACATGACAGGAATGCGTCTGCACGTGCAATTGCAGATAAAATTCGTGAAAAATTCTCGGAAAAGTATATCAGTACTGCATCCGAAACGGTATTGGGTATAATTGGTCGTGGACATGAAAAAATTGCGGTTGATTTGGTGCGTGCAATTGACAGGGTTATGCCACCTCATTTCAGATTACGAGATGTTTGGCGTGTTAAGTGTTTGTTTGATTTAATCCCCCAGGCACGTTTATTTATTGAACGTTTGTATGAAATAATGCCAGACAGAATATTGTCTGTACGTGATAATTTCTATAATATGCAAAATCCACGTAATTATCGTGATGCCAAGGTGATTATAAATATTGGCAAGGACAGCAATCATATTGTCCCAATGGAAATTATTTGTCAGGTTCGTACATTTTTTGAATTTGAACGTCAAACACATACTGCATACGAAATGGCCAGAAAGCAAAAATCTGTAAAATCAGACAGTCTTGAAGCAAAGGTGGCAACATTTATGGAAGACGGTGTAAAATCGTATAACCGTATGATTTGTCAATGTTTGGAAGATTTATTTGAACGTGTGGGGTGGAATATTTTATATTCACATAATAACAATATTTCAATTTTTGAAGGGTTCCCAAAAGAATGCACGTTGTATTATCCACCAAAGGTTTTAGATAACATTTTGGAAAAGTTGGATGATGCGTTGGAAAATGAAGTATTTCATGTTGAAAACGCACCTGTAAAATTGTCCAAACACCAAGAAAGCAGAATTTTTCACTTTATGGCACGTTTTGTTTTGGTTGCTGCGATGCCATATATGCAACGTGATTGGAATGTTCCTGCAACCAGTCAAGCAGGTAAATTATTTAACTTTGTTATGAATGAAGTGCAACGTTATTATAAAAAGGATTAGTTTCAGACCCGTAAACATACGGGTCTTTTTATTCCCCTTGCTTTAATTTGCAAAAAATGTAAAAATATTAATCAGGTTCTTACCTGTCTTACAGAACCATAACAAGCATAACAAAGGATTACGATTATGCGTCAAGGAAAAGTAAAATGGTATAACGGTAAAAAATGTTTTGGCTTTATTAGTCCAGACACACCAAATGCAGACGGCAACACAGATGATGTATTTGTTCATTCCAGTTCATTAAAGGCCGCAGGTATCAGATTTTTGAATGAAAATGATATCGTTGAATTTGAAGAAGAAGTTCGTAATGGAAAATTATCTGCTACAACAATTGCTGTAATTCAACGTGATGAAGAATCTGCCCGCAGATTCCAAGAACGTCGTGCAGAACGTAGACGTGCAGCCGAAGATCGCAAACAACGTGAAGAAAAGGCCAGCCGTCGTGGTTTTGCGTTTTGGAAAAAATAATTCTAAACAAATCTAAAAAAATCCCCCGTTTGGGGGATTTTTATTACAATTTATTTGGTTTTGTGTAAAGATAACCTTGTTATGAATGATATAAAACCGATTTTGAATGAAATACAAGCATCTGCGTTTAATGCAATTGAACATACAAATTCTAATTTATTAATACTGGGGCCTGCTGGAACAGGTAAATCTACATTTGTGAATTTTCTGAAATCTGTATCAAAAAAGCGTATTGTATGTGCGTGTCCAACTGCGGTGTCGGCACTGAATGTTGGCGGTCAAACAATTCATTCACTGTTTCAGATTCAACCACGTGACTTTATAATGCCTGAAATGTTAAAATTAAAGGCTAAACCACGTAATATATTAACAGCAACAGATGTTTTAATTATTGATGAAATTTCAATGGTATCGCCAGATTTATTGGATGCGGTTGATATTTTGGCACGTTATGCACGCAGAAACAATGAACCATTTGGTGGCATCCAGGTCGTGGCGATTGGCGATTTATTTCAGTTGCCACCTGTTATAACACGTGATGCGATGAAGTATTATCAGGATGAATATGGTTATTCTAATGCGTATTTTTTTGATAGTCATGTATATAGTCGTGCCAACTTTATAAAATACGGTTTTGATTTTGTATATCGTCAAAGTGATGTTTGTTTATTAGAAAACTTGAACCGGCTGCGAAATAATGAATTGTCTGCATTACAATTTTTCAATTCATGCAAGATTACAGATGAAGAAAGACGCAGAAACGCTGTTGTTATAACACCGTTTCGTGCAGTTGCGGAACGTATAAACGCCACCAGATTGGCACAAATCCCAGAAACAGAAGTTGTGTACAATGGTATATTGTCTGGAAATTTTTCAGAACGTGATGTGCCTGCACCATTGGATTTAACGTTAAAGGTTGGGGCGTTGGTTGTTTTTGTGAAAAATGGTGATAAATGGCATAATGGTTCAATGGGTATTGTTCGTAATCTGTCCAGTCGGGAAATTGTTGTACAATTATTGTCTAATTCACGTGATTTGGTTGTTGTAAAGCCGGACAAATGGCAAAAAATTGAATATAGTCGTGATGAAAATGACCGTTTGATTGAAAATGAAGTCGGTTCTTATAAACAATTTCCATTAAATCTTGGGTACGCTATGACAATTCACAAGGCCCAAGGTAAAACATTAGATACGGTTGTTGTTGATGTTTCACGTGGATGTTTTGCACATGGTCAAACATATGTTGCATTATCACGTACACGAAAATCATCTGATATGCATATCGCATCGCAACTAGGTTCACGTGATGTAATTTTTGATAAGCGTGTTTTAGATTTTGTTGCAGATTTATAATTCTTTTTTCATCGTGATGGCGTCAACCCCAGCATAGTATTTTGGACGAATACCAATTTCTGAAAATCCGCATGATTTATACAATTTACGTGCAGGTATATTATTCTCGGCAACTTCCAAGAAAATACTTTTAACGCCATTTTTTTCAAGTTCATTTTCTATTATTTTCAGCATTGCACTGGCGATACCTGTATTACGTACATCTGGATGAACACCGATTGTTATTATTTCGGCTTCGTCCAATGTTGTACGATATACAGCAAAACCATTTTGACTGGCGATAATTTCGCAACCTGATTTTTTCAGGTCTGCAAAATCAGTCGCAGTCCATGGTTTATGCGGAAAACATAGTTTATGAAGATTTGCAAGTGCGTTTAACAATGTTTTATTCTTATCTTTGATGCACTACAAATGAAGGATTGTGAAAATTACGTGTATATCTGGTGCGTTTAATTGCATCTGTATATTTTGTACATAATTCAGTATAAAGTTTTTTTGCAAGTTCTTTGCTGTCGTGAGTACTACAGTTTTTTTCTTTCTTGAAAGTAATATTCAGCATATATTTTACAGATTGCAGATGCTTTTTGTCTGCAACTTTTAATGTAGAAATATATACTTCTGGACAATCCAGTGTATAAGAATGTCTAATAAAACGTTCGTCAGATGCATTTGAGTAACGAACAGAATGACGTCTGATTGCTTCAAATACGATACTTTTACCAGAATCTGTCAGTTTTTGTATTTCTTTACCACTCATATTTAATTCCCTTTGTTATTCTGTTCCGCATAACTGGGTCGCAGATACATTGGAACAGTGGGGCCCATGGTACCATCTGAAATTTTTTGTGCAACAATTTTTATACCTAATCTTAAATCAAATGGTTTATGACCAACGGTTCGTGGCCATTCCATTTGTTTTGTTTCTAGTTCATCAATTGCCATTGTGCATGGTTCCAGACCATTTGCCCCAACAAAAAAATCGCCACGTCCGGATTCAATTGCAACAAATGCATCTGGTGTTTGTGCTAAATATAAGTCAAATGCACTGATACCAACAACAGGTATATTTAATCCCATTGCAATACCCTTGGCATATGCAATTCCCAGACGAATCCCAGTAAAACTGCCTGGTCCTGTTACAACGCCAATTGCAGATATGTCAGACCATTTCGCACCAGATTCTGTGATAAACTTTTCACATTCTGTTGGCAGTGCAACAGATTGCTTGTCTGCAATAACAGATTTGTATTTATTATCTAATACAAACTCTAAACCTGTACCAGATGTATTTATAATTAAAATCATACTTGTACCCCAAAACCAATTTTCTTTGCAAAGCCAGCAGATTTACGCCATGAAAGTAATTTATCAATCTTTTCTGGTGTAAATTCTGTTTTTATATCTATACAATCGTTTTCCAGTAATTCACGACGTAATACTGCTGTGATTTCACGTTGTAATTCACGCACGCCCTGTTCAGAAGTATATTTTTGGATGATATGTTTGATTGCGTCGTCAGACATAACCACATTTTCAATGTTCCAACCTGTATCACGTGCGGCCCTGTGAATTAAATGTTCATGTGCGATTTTTATTTTTTCGTCAATTGAATATCCTGGAATTTCAATTATTTCCATACGATCCTTTAATGCATTTGACAGATTAAGACTGTTTGCAGTGGCAATAAACAGAATGTTGGATAAATCAAAGTCTACTTCTAAATAATGATCGCGGAAAGTTTTATTTTGTTCTGGATCCAGTATTTCTAGCAATGCAGATTCTGGATCGCCACGCCAATCACGTCCCATTTTATCAATTTCATCCAATACAATAACAGGATTATTAGATTTACAGCGTTTTAATGCATCCATAATACGTCCTGTTTGTGCACCAATATATGTTTTACGATGTCCACGAAAATGTGATTCATCAGAAATTCCACCCAACGATATACGCTGATATTTTCGACCTAACGCATTTGCAATAGATTTTCCAAGTGATGTTTTTCCAACGCCGGGTGCCCCAACAAAGCATAAAATGCTGCCCTGATTAGAGTTTGTCTTTTTCATAACAGCGATATGTTCCAGAATACGTTCTTTCACACTGTCCATTCCAGAATGTTCATGATTTAACACATCACGTGCATGATTCAGGTCAACATTTGTGTCGTCTGATTTACCCCATGGCATCGCCAATAATTCATCCAAGTATGTTTTCAACAAACCGCCTTCATTAGACATTGGTGACATAGAACGCATGCGTTTCCATTCATTCATCGCCTTTTCTTTGGCTTCATCTGGCATATTTGAAGATTGGATTTTTTTTCGCAGGTTTGTTGTGTCTGCTTCGGCATCGTCACCCATTTCTTGTTGTATGGCACGCATTTTCTCTTGCAAGATTGCTTCACGACGACCGTTTTCCATTTGTTGATGAATGCGTTTGTTAATAGATTCTTCTATTTTTGCAGATTCTGCCAGCATTTTTATTTCTTCCAGTAAAATAGTCAATTTTTCAGACCAACTGGTTGCACGCAGTATTTTGACAGCGGTTTCTGTATCAATGTCTGCTGTTTGAATCACAGAGTCAATAAATGCAGGAAGTGGATAATTTGCAATTACATTACGCAGTTTATCCATCTTAAATTTTCTGGTTGTGTTGGCTAATGTTTGCATGTTATCTGCCAGTATATCCCGCAACAAAATGGTGCTTTCTGCGGTCATATCATTATCAATCTGTATAATTTCAGGTGTTGCAGAAAATACACCGTCTGTCACTTCTAAATCATTTAATTTTACAACATTTGTTGTGCGAATTAAGGCATGAATCGCCCCATCTGGCATTGTGAATATGTGTACAATATCACCAATTGTTCCATATGTATAAATATCATCAGTACTGGTGGGGTATGCCCATGAATGCTGTGGTGCCAGTATCAGCTGTTGTGTTCCATCATGCGTTGCGGATTTTATGCAATTTACAGATGCAGGATTGTCAATTAAAACAGGGACCGCCAAACCTGGCGATACCACTAAATCACGAAATGGTAATACATAGTTTTTCATAGTGAAATAAATATAAATCTTTTTTGTAATATTTCAAGAGTATAAAAGACCCATTATAAAATAATTTATACTTGTAAAAACGGATACTATGGTGCATTATGTTGGTATGAAAAAGATACTGATTACATTATTAATGCTTGTTTTTACGTTCAATGCAAATGCAGGTTTCAAGACCAAGGCAAAATCTGCATTTTTAATTGATTATGATTCTGGTACAGAAATTATCGCAAAAAATGCGGATGAATTAATGCCACCATCATCCATGATAAAATTGATGACATTGGCATTATTATTTGATGAAATCAAGGCCGGAAATTTAACGTTGGATACACGTATTCAAGTGGGGCAAAATGCAGATTATAATGATCCAAAATGGTATCCTGCCAGCAAAATTTGCTTGGTTGCTGGTCAAACAATATCTGTGCGTGATTTAATATTGGGTATAATTGTACTGTCTGGTGGTGATGCATCTGTTGTTGTCGCAGAACATATTTCTGGAACAGAAGATGCGTTTACCAAAAAAATGACACACAAGGCACGCAGTATTGGTATGGAAAAATCTACGTTTGGTAATGCCAGTGGACTGCCAGATGTAAATAATTTGATGACCAGTCGTGAATTAGCAGTATTGGCCACACATTTAATATCTGATTATCCTGAATTGTATCCAATGTTTGGAACAAAACGTTTTGAATTTACAGAACATAAAACAGATTGGTGTCGTGAATGGGGGCGTACACATACTGTCAATTACAACAAATTGTTGTTTAATATGCGTGGTTCAGATGGCTTAAAGACAGGGCATACGTCCGATGGTGGGTATGGTATGGTCGCCAGTGCTAAAATTGGTGGCCGTCGTTTAATTGGTGTAATTAATGGCTTTAATGGTAAAGGGCATGATGCATTGGCGGCAGAAATGAAAAAACTGTTGGAGTATGGTTTTGCAAATACAATTGGCAAAACATTCTTTCAGCCGGGTGATTTAATTACAGAAATTCCTGTGTGGTATGGTCGCCAGGCAACCGTTTCTGCCACTGTGGCAAAGCCGTTTGCAATAACTGTTGACAAGTCTGATGGATTAAAAAACATACGTGTTTTGGCACGTTACAATGAACCTGTTGTTGCACCTGTTCGCACAGGTGATGTTGTTGGTGAATTAATTGCAGAACAAGATGGTCGTGTTATTGCACGTGCACCAATGATTGCCAAAGAACGGGTCAGAAAAACGCAATTATTTGGTCGTGTATTAAGAAACATTCGGGTAATATTTGGGTTATAATTATGGCACCACGTAAGAAGCAATCTTGTTCATATAATTTCCCGCATCCTATGGATAATCCATATCTGGTTGGGCATACAGAAACACTGAATAATTTTTTGAATGCATGGAATAATCGTGAAACATATCCAATTCATCCTGTATGGATGCTGACTGGACCAACAGGTATTGGCAAGGCAACATTAGCATATAAAATTGCAAAAATGGTCTATGGTAATGTTGGTGATTTTTTTATCATTGACCAAGATAGAAATCTGGACAAAGACGGTAAAATAAAATCCGATGGGAAATTTATTTCTGTATACACTATTCGTGCAATGATTGACAAGATGCAAATGTCGGCTATGTCGGATGGCTGGCGTGTTGTTTTGATTGATTCTGTTGATCAATTGAACAAGGCTGCATCAAATGCAATTCTGAAACTGCTGGAAGAGCCACCTGCCAAGACATTGTTTTTATTGGTTGTACATCAATTGGCAAATGTGCTGCCGACTGTTCGTTCACGTTCACGTGTTGAAAAGATGCGACCATTAACGATATCGCAGTTACGTGAATTATGTATAAAATTTATGCCAGACGAAGATATTGGTACAGAAACGTTACGTTTATCAAATGGCAGTTTTGGCAGAATTGCTGGATTAAAACAATCTGGTGGTGATGATGTTTATGCGGAATTGATTGACTTGTTACAGAATAAAAATTCTAACAGTGCAGATGTTATGATGCTGGCAAAAAAAATTGCATCAGATACCGCATTACACGATATTTTACTAGATGCAATTGCATACTTTGGATTGGCAGAATTATATCCGATTGCAACACGAATGTTGTATGATATGAAAACAATATTTTTAGAACCTGAAATTACAGTGTTCAAGATAATAATGGAAATTAAGAAATGTTTATAGATACACATTGTCATTTGACAGATAAATATACAGATGGCATTGATGCAGTAATTAGTAACGCTTGCGATGCTGGTGTTGGTATCATGATTTGTCCAACTGCCGATCCGCAGGATATCCCCAGTGCAATTCAAATTGCTAATTCATATAACAACATATACTGTACAATTGGTATTCATCCTGAATATGCACCATGTGATGCAGGGGTGTATTTAACAGATACAGTATTAAATAATCCACGTGTTGTTGGTATTGGGGAAATTGGATTGGATTATCATTATCGTCCAGAAACACGCAACGCACAAATTGCACTGTTTGAACAGCAACTAGCGATTGCAAAAAAACACGAAATGCCCGTTGCAATTCATACACGTGATGCAGAATCAGATACCGCAGACATATTAAAGGGTGATGTTCGTGGTGTTATGCATTGTTTTACTAGTTCTTGGGATTTGGCAAAAACAATGTTGGACAGGGGCTTTTTCTTTTCTGCCAGTGGTATTTTAACCTTTAAGAATTCAGAAGAGATTAGGGATACATTTTCCAAAATCCCGATTGACAGAATAGTTATTGAAACCGATGCACCATATTGTGCACCGGTGCCATATCGTGGCAAAACATGTGAACCATATATGATGGTTGAAACAGCACGTGTTTTGTCCCAGATAAAAAATATCAATATAAATGATTTAGAAGAAATTTTGATAAAAAACGTACGACAACTATATCCAAAGATAAAAGAATAAAACCCGCAAATGCGGGCTTTGTTTTATCGTTTGTTCTGTCTGACGGAATCTAAAATTGATTGCGTTAATACAGGGGTTTTATATTGAAATCTAAAAACATTACCCAACTGTTGCAATCTTTTTTTGTTCAGTTGTGATAATAGTGACAAAGATACTGTTGAACAGTAACGGTGGTCATGATAAATATATGTATCAAAACCCAAATCATTTAACATTTTTCTTACATAATCACGGGCATATATAATTTCTGAGATGGACGCCTTGCTGCGTAATCTGGGCGTAAATACAATAACATTATCCATAAAAACAATTTTACAAAATGAATTTAGTTCATCAATTTTTTTATCTGTATTACTGATTTTATTAATAAACTGTCTTATTGCATTTGGTGTTGTTAATTCGCTTTTTGTATAGGCCCGGGCAAATGGTAATCTGCACACAATATCATTAATATTATACTTTGACATTTTTTTCCTTTATTCTGTTTTCAAACACAGGTTAGCACACCCTATAATATTTGCAATTTATTTTTATGTGTGTAAAATATAGCTCATTATGGTACGAAATATTATTAAATTTGGACAGGTTTCTGAAAATCGTAAAGCACGATTTAATTACTCTATTGAAGACACGATAGAGGCTGGAATATCATTAACTGGTGCTGAAATAAAATCAATACGATATGGTTTGGTTACGATTGTTGATGGTTTTGTTCAACGTCGTGGTGATGATTTATTCTTGGCTGGTGTTGAAATTCAGAAATTACCAACTGCGGCTCGCATTGTGAACTTTGATGAACGTCGCAGTCGTCAGTTGTTATTACATCGCAGTCAAATTAATCGTCTGATTGGTAAGTTACAAGAAAAGGGTGCAACGGTTGTTCCATTAAAAATGTATTTTAATAATCGTGGCAAATTAAAAGTTTTATTGGGTGTCGGTTACGGTAAAAACAAGATTGATAAACGTGAAACGATAAAGCAGCGTGAATGGAATAAAAACAAGGCACGTTTATTAAAGGGTAACTAAAACAAAAAACCTTGATTTTCGCTAAATTCGCACTATCATAAACATATATTCAATATGAATGTAGGCTTTAATCCCGGTTTGTATTATTAATGAATGATTTACTGGGTACAGGTGTACAGCCACAGATTCACTACGGATAAAGATTTTTTCTTTATTGGCAATGAATTGGATGGCTGTATAAAATGTTAACAAAAACAAAGGATTATAAATGGTAAAAGTAAAAGAAAAAAAGACAGCACCAAAAAAAGGTGAAACCCCAAAAACGCCAAAGGCAATCAAGGGTACAAATAAACACGAAACAGATGCAAATGACGAAAAAGTCTATTTTATGGCATTGGGTGGATTGGAACACATTGGCCAGAATATGTACTTGTACAAGTACAAAGGGAAATACTTGGTTGTTGATTGTGGTATGGGATTTTTGGACGAAGAAATTGGGGCAGGCGATGTTCAATACTGTGATACAACATGGTTGGAAAAACGCAAAAAAGATGTTATTGGATTTGTTATTACGCATGGACACGAAGATCATATTGGTGCATTAAAATATATTTGGCCAAAATTCAGAAAACCAATTTATTGCACACGTTTTCCTGCGGCTATATTGCGTCAGACATTTGCTGGGATTGAAATGGATTTTGATCCGAACAAAGATATTATTGAATTTGACCATAATGGCACGATATTGGATTTGGCACCATTCCAGGTTGAAACATTTCATGTTACACACAGTATACCAGAAGCACAAATGTTAATCATTAATACTGGTGCAGGCAAAATTTTACACACAGGCGACTGGACATTCAATGATGATATTCCAATTGAATCACCAACAGATTTTGCAAGATTGGCAGAAATAGGTTCTGATCCTAAATTATTGGCATGTATGTGTGATTCTACAAATGCTTCACGTCAAACAAAGCAGGTTACAGAAACTCAGGTTCGTGATACATTGACAGAAATAATGAAAAATGCACCTGGTCGTGTGATTGTTACTGGTTATTCTCGCAGTTTGGCACGTATAAAGATGTTTGCCGAAGCGGCACGTGCGGCCGGCAGAATTGCTGCAATCAAGGAACGCAGTAATCCAAATCCTGTGCCATATGTTGGTTTGCCAGAGTTTCGTGAATTGGGTATAAAGTTGGGATATTTGAATAAAGATGATGTTTATACGCATGCTGAAATCAAAGATTTACCAGCAGAAAAGCAAGCAATATTTTTGACTGGATCCCAGGGGGAAAAATTTGCAATGTTGACACGTTTGTGCCATGGTCAGGTCAAAGAAATGAAATTAATGCCAACAGATACTGTTGTGTTTAGTGCAATTATTATTCCTGGTCGTGAACAAGATGTATCATATTTATATAACAAATTGGCACGTATGGGTGTCAAGACGCATACTATATTTGATACAGATAATTTGCATGCCAGCGGACATGCGGGTCGTCCAGAACTGGAAAAATTCTATGATATGGTACATCCCCAGGTTTCTGTTCCAATGCATGGCGACTATATTAACGAAATGTTAAATGGTAAAATGGCGATGGAACGTGGTGGTGCAAAGCATATGATGGTTGTTCACAATGGCGAAATGATTGCATTAAGCGACGGTAACGAACCATATGTCGCAGAAACTATTGACACCAGTTACGTTGTTATGGAGGGCGAAACAGAACGCAGTGCGGATGATCAAGTGTATAAAAACCGTAAAAAGATTGCATCAAATGGTGCAGTATTTGTAACATTGCCTGTGGACAAACGTGGTTTTCTAAAAGGTGTACCAGAAGTTTCTAGTGCTGGTATATTTGAAACAGACGAAACTGGTTTTATGAAACGTCAAATCCAAATTGAAATAACCAAGGCGATTGATGCTTTGACCAAGGCAGAACGCAAGGACAGAAATAACTTGCATCGTGCGGTTCAGGTTGCGTCAAATCGTGTTGTTCGTGCTGCACTGGGGGCAGACAAGAAACCGCAGTACAGTGTGCATTTTATCCAAAAATAAAATACCGCCAAATGGCGGTTTTTTGATAAGAAAAAAGTACTTGTGTTAATTTTTGATTTTTTATACGATATAAACAAAAGGAAGGGGTTGTTATATGTTAAAAATACACAAAACACACAGATTTATGGGATTTTTCTGCTATGCTTGCTTGGCTGTTTTTGTAACAACTGCATGTCATGCTGCACAAAAATGTGTTAAATTGACATCGTCATCAATTTGCACTGATGATTATGATTATTGGGACAATGGTAACAATTTAACGGCCCAGGGTGGGCAAAGCGACTGGGGTACGACGTGTGGTGGCGTTCCTGTCCATGGTGTCAGTTTGTGTGGTTCTGTGGGCGGAACTGTTGGTCAGTCTGTTGATTCTGTTACTGTAAGTGGCGGTATTGCAGACAATAAATATTGTTATTGCAAGATGGTTCAGCCGGTTGTTTCACGTTGGGTATATGCAAAACAGCATTCTGGGGGTGATGGTGGTGCTGGTGATTGTCATTATTGGTGTGCGAATGTGTGTGCCAGTTTGATTATAAGTAATTTGTATAACGAAAATGAAGATGTTACATACCAAAATGGTGGCTATAATCAAACATTTCATAAAAGCCTGTTCGGTGAATTTTACGAATAATTTTGATATTGTTAAATGTACAGTGGGGATATACAAAGGAAGAATTTATGAGAATGTATAACTTTTTTCGTAAAATGTTGATATGCACAGTTGTTGCAAGTATATGTCCATCGTTTGCGTTTAGTGCAGAAACATGTCCGTCTGGTTATATTTCGGTTGCGTCTGATGCGACATTGTCTGATGATGCAATTATTGTTACCGATGGCGATACGTGTCCATCTGGTTATACATCGGTTGGTGGCGATATCAAGGATGTGGTAAATTGTATATCAGATACTACGGTTACTGCCCCTGTATGTACGTTTTATGATGAAACATATAGTGTAACGTATGATTGTAATGGTGGCACTGGCAGTACAACTGGTTATGCCACATACAATTCTGTATTTACCCCACGCACAGATGTCTGTGCACGTGATGGATATAGTTTTAACGGCTATACAATTAATGGAAATACGGTTCCTGAATCGTTTACATGGACATATCCAGGCCCCAGGACACTGGTTGCACAATGGGAAAAGGTTGGTTGTGCAGACAATGAAATGCTGATTGATGGTACCTGTGTTGAACCAGAATTCACAATCACCACAACAGAAATGTCTGCTGGTGCAAAGTTCAGTTTCTATATGTCTGCATCTGGTGTATTCTATGTTGACTTTGATGATGGTCGTGGCGTACAAAAGATTGACAGAACGAATAACACATCAGAGACTACATACACATCTGCGGCATATAGCACCACTGGCACACATACAATTAAAATGTATGGTGATGCAACAGGATATACAACTTCATCTAGTGTTGCCGCAATTAGTTTCAGTGGTAATACAAACATCAAAACTGTTGACGGCAGTTTGGGCGCCATATTTGGTGGTAACACGCCTTATATGTTCTACTATACATTCTATAACTGTACATCATTGCAATCAATCCCTGCGGACCTGTTCAGTGGTGTAACGGGCAGTAGCAAGTCTATGTTCTACCGTACATTCTATAACTGTACATCATTGCAATCAATCCCTGCGGACCTGTTCAGTGGTGTAACGGGCAGTAGCGACTCTATGTTCCACTCTACATTCTATAACTGTACATCATTGGAATCAATCCCATCGGGCCTGTTCAGTGGTGTAACGGGAAGTGCGAGTGAGCTGTTCAGCGGTACATTCTCTGGCTGTACATCATTGCAATCAATCCCATCGGGCCTGTTCAGTGGTGTAACGGGCAGTAGCGTGCAAATGTTCAGCAGTACATTCTATGGCTGTACATCATTGCAATCAATCCCTGCGGGCCTGTTCAGTGGCGTAACGGGCAGTAGCGAGAATATGTTCGGCTATACATTCAGTAACTGTACATCATTGCAATCAATCCCAGCGGACCTGTTCAGTGGTGTAACGGGCAGTGGCGAGTATATGTTCTACTATACATTCTATAACTGTACATCATTGCAATCAATCCCAGCGGACTTGTTCAGTGGCGTAACGGGCAGTAGCGAGGCTATGTTCGCCGGTACATTCTCTGGCTGTACATCATTGGAATCAATCCCTGCGGATCTGTTCAGTGGTGTAACGGGCAGTAGTGTGCAAATGTTCGTCGGTACATTCTCTGGCTGTACATCATTGCAATCAATCCCTGCGGACCTGTTCAGTGGTGTAACGGGCAGTAGCAAGTATATGTTCAGCCAAACATTCCAGGGCTGTACATCACTAGCCAGTTTGCCGGATGGCCTGTTCAAGAATATAGAAGGCAAGCCAGCAACAAATATGTTCTATGGGACATTTTATGGTTGTACAAACCTGTCTGGCTATATCCCAGCAGACACATTTGCAAAGATGGATTCAACTGATTTTAATTCAGCAACGATGAGTTCTATATTCGCTAAAACTGCGTTGGATACATCTTGTCCAGCCGGCACATATCAATACATTACAGGTTTTGAATCTGCATGGGATGGCAGGGTTGCATGCATACCATGCCCAGACGGCTACACATCTGATGTCGGTGCTGTTACAGAAAATCAATGTTATAAAACATGTGAAAAACAATGTGTACAACAGTTGTGTCCAGAACACTCAGTAAATTGCAGTACACAAACAGAATCTATTACTGGTACAGAATATTATGGTGGTACATGTAATGCCCAAGAAACTGTTTGTAATATAGAATTTGATTGCGAAGTGGGTTATGACAAATTGTCATTTGCAGATACATTGGTCAGAAATATGGATCTAATATATGCTGCTGCGGAAACATTGGATAAATGTGCATTGGATGGCAGCGGAGATGCGTGCGATGTATTGCCAGCTGGCCAATATGCGTTTGAATTTGATAATACAAATGGTTCACCGCTGCAACATACATTGTTTGCAACGACATGTAATGATGTTATTGGTGATGATACAGATTCTGGGTTGCGTATAAACCAGGGTGCAGATTTTGTCCAGGAAACCAGTGGTTCATATTGTTGGGAACGTGTTGTGTCATTGAATGGTTCTCCTGTATCGTCTTCGTGGGTATATAACAGAGAATATGAATCTGCCACAGATTGTGCTGCATACTGCGGTAATAGCAAACCTACAGATGTTGCTTATGCACTTGCGATGGCAACCAATACAAATTTATGTTCACCACATGTATATACTGTAACATATGATTGTAATGGTGGTACCGGTGATACGACGGACAGTGCAACATATACGGCAATCTTTACGCCACGTACAGATGTTTGTGCAAAAGCAAATTATAAATTTGTTGGCTGGGCAATAGATGACACGCCTGTTGGTGACGAATTTGCATGGAATTATACGGCCGACAAAAAATTGGTTGCACAGTGGGAAAAGATTGTCTGTGCAGACGGCTTGATGTTGGCAAATGGCGAATGTGTGGAACCAGAAGTTGTCATCACCACAACAGAAATGCAACCAATGGATACGTTTATATTTTATATAAAATCAGACGGTGAATTTTACGTTGATTGGGGCGATGGTAATGCAGAACGTATTATTACATCACTTGTCCAAATATCGCATACATACAGCGAAGCAGGTGTTTATAATATTGGTTTATATGGTCAGGCAACAGGATACAATTTTACCCACAATACTAATAATTCTATTGGATTTATGAATAACAACTTTGTCAAAAAAGTAACAGGTTCATTTGGTGATATCTTTGGTGTATTACCAGATGGCACAAACCCAAGTTTCACTTTTACGTTTACTTCTTGTACAAACCTAGAAGAAGTGTCCGAGGATTTATTCTCTGGCTTAACAGGTGGTCGCGAAAGAATGTTTTATCAGACATTTACTTTCACGCCTTCATTAAAAGAAATACCAGCAGGTTTGTTTAGTAGTATTACAACCGGTGCACCTGGTATGTTCAATATAGCATTTGCTAGTTCTGGATTGACCAGTTTGCCAGATGGATTATTTGCAAATGTTCAAGGTAAACCAGCGACAGAGATGTTTGCTTCTACGTTTGCGGCCAGTGAAAATTTAACTGGATATATTCCTGCGAATATGTTTGCAAGCCTAAGTTCAGAAGATTTTGATGTGTCAACTATGTCCTATATATTTGGTGGTACCAACCTTGGAACAACGTGTCCAGATGGTACTGTGCAATATATAACCGGCTTTGAATCCGCATGGGATGGCAAGGTTGCGTGCGTACCATGTCCAGATGGTGTATGTTCAATAACCACACCATGTTCTAGTGAAGTTGGAACTGGTGAACGTACATGTTATTTTGATGCAAATACAGGTGATTATACAAACTGTGATGAAACATGTACATATACATTGTGTAATGGCGGTTATTATATGAATGGTATATCCTGCACACCATGTCCAGATGGTTTAACATCTGCAATTGGTGCAACCAGCATTGATGAATGTGGTGCTGTACGTACATTGCATATTGGCGATAATGATACAATGCAATTATTCAGCATTCGCCCATCATCCAGTCCAGTAATGGTATTTGAG
>JAZNVR010000018.1:0-3494 GCA_045592905.1 Candidatus Enterousia sp. | reverse complement strand
GGTTTAACATCTGCAATTGGTGCAACCAGCATTGATGAATGTGGTGCTGTACGTACATTGCATATTGGCGATAATGATACAATGCAATTATTCAGCATTCGCCCATCATCCAGTCCAGTAATGGTATTTGAGATAGATGGTCAATATAAATACTTTGGTCAAATGTCTGATATGCCGAAAACAATCAGTTCAGATTCAGACAAACACTTTATAATAAAATATAATGATACAGAATATTATTTGCATGATTATACGGTACAATAAAAAAAAACGCCCATTGGGCGTTTTTTTGTCCCGCCAACACTGAACACAATGGATTCCCGACCTGTGGCTGTGCAACCCAGTTTTTCCTTTGTCACTCCTGCGTTTATTTTTTTGTCATCCCTGCGTAGGCAGGGATAGGGTCTATGCAGTGTGAAGTGAAACGAGCCAAATATTAAACATTATTCTTGTGTGAAAAGTGTGTGAATTTTATAGTCCCACTCCTGCCTACGCAGGAGTGACAAAGGGGGGGCAGGGATGACAAAAAATAAATGCAGGGATGACAAAAAATAAACGCAGGGATGACAATGTTTTTTTAATTCCGCCACTAAACCACTTGCACTAACAACTAACACTAATCATAAAAAACCCGCCAAACGGCGGTTTTTTTTGTCACAAAATGCTTGCACCAATTATGAATTTTTTTCTATACTTGTTCTTATAAGAAGGGATTTTTTGTTAAAAAGGGGAAATATATGCCTATTTTTCGTAGATTATTGTTTGTGCTATTGTTTGTGTTTTGTGGTTTGAATATGTCCATGGCGGCTGATGTACAAATAAGTCTTGATGTAAATGCTCCTGTTGAAGGGTGGGTTTATGTTCCAATTGATGCGATAATAATCCCTGATGGAACAACTGTATTGCCCCAGTTATCAGGCGATAAAATTCCAAGCATGCCAATGATGTATGATTTTAATGGGTTTTGGTCCGAACCAGATGGTGGTGTTCAGTATTATGATATCAATGGTACACCTGTGCGCGAATATACAGATGCCAGCATAACTACATTATATGCACACTGGGAACCTGTAACTTATACATTAGCGTTTAATGCCAATGGTGGATCTGGGGTCGCACCACAATCGCCAGATACATGTAATTATGAATCATGTGTTGCCCCAGAAAATACATTTATTGCACCAGATGGATATTTCTTTGCGGGTTGGATTAAGTTTAGCCAATATACTGACGAAGACGTATTTATCAAATCTGGGGATCATGTTCGTTTTGAAATGGGTGATAATACAGATTCTTATGGTGCCTTGCAACTGTCTGCAAAATGGTGCCCAAATGGAACGTATGTCACAGAAGATGGGCGTTGTGTGTTTGACCCAGAATTCACAATCACAACAACTGATTTGAAGTATGGTGATGTGTTTCAATTTAATTTGTCTGCAGCAGGTAATTATATTATTGATTGGGGTGACTACACAGATTTACAGGTAATTAATAAAACAGATACAACAGATATGCTTGTATCGCATGAGTTCAATACCGCCGGTACTATAACAATAAAAATAATGGGTCAGGCAACAGCGTACAGCGACAGTATTGCCGCCATCAGATTTGAAGAAAATGATAAAATTGCCGCTGTCGGGGGCAGTTTAGGTGCAATATTTGGTGGTACTGCACCTAATATGTTTAACAGTACGTTCTATCAATGTACAAATCTGTCGGAAATACCTGAAAATTTATTCTCTGGTGTGACAGGTTCTGCTAAAAGCCAAATGTTCCGCAGTACATTTAATGGATGTACAAATATAAAATCTGTTCCTGCAAATCTGTTTGATGGAATCAGCGGGGCGGCTGATGGGATGTTTCGTTTGACATTTTATAATTGTACATCATTAGAATCAGTGCCAGAACACTTGTTTGGTGGCGATTTGTCTGGTGCTGCTGAACGTATGTTCCATGGGGTGTTTTTCGGTACGAAATCATTGAAAACAATTCCGGCAACATTGTTCAGTGGTATATCTGGTGGTGCAAAGTATTTGTTCAGTTATGCTTTCCAAGGTTCGGGTTTGACACAATTACCATCTGGATTATTTAGTAATATAACCAGTGTGCAAGAAGGTATGTTTGAGGGTACTTTTATAGATTGTTCTGAATTGGCTGGTTATATTCCTTCAAATACATTCGCAGGTATAAATGGTGTAACAAATTATACATCAGGACCAATGTATCAGATATTTAAGGGAACAGCACTGGCAACAACATGTCCAGACGATACGGAACAATATATCACTGGTTTTGAGGCTGATTGGTCTGGCAGGGTTGCATGCGTACCATGCCCAGACGGTGTATGTTCAAAAGTTGTGCCATGTTCTAATGAAATTGGTTCTGGAGAACATAATTGTCAATATGAAACAAATACAGGTGATTATACAAACTGTGATGAAACATGTGATATCGTATCATGCAATGATAAGCATATGATGGTTGATGGTACCTGTGTTGCTTGTCCATTAAATTCATCTAGTTCAGGTGGTAATTCAACATCTTGTACATGTAATGAAAACGCAACTGTTACAGGGTTTGCGGGTGGTAATATAATTACAACAACCAATGCATGTAAATTAGTTCCAGAATTCACAATCACAACAACAGATACAGCCAGTCGTTTTAGTTTTGATTTATCTGCAGCAGGAACATATTGGGTTGATTGGGGTGATGGTACAGAAATAGAAAAAATAGAAAAACAAGATACAGAAACCGTTCGTTTCAGTCATGAATTTATAACAGATGGTGCACATGCAATCGGTATGCGTGGCGATGCAACAGAATATACAAACAGTAGCAGTGTGATAAATTTCGCAACAGAACAAATCCGTATTAGAAAAAATTTTGGTTATGTGATGGTTGATGGTAATAAATCAATTGCTAAATTGGGTGGCAGTTTGGGTGCGATATTTAGTCAGGCTGTTCCAAATATGTTTTATAACACCTGTGACAGATGTATATCATTGATTGAAATACCATCAACATTATTTGCTGGAATATCAGGTGTCGCAGAAGATATGTTTAACGGTACGTTTAGTGATTGTACTGGTTTGACCAAGTTGCCAAATGGTTTATTCAAAAATATATCTGGAATGCCTGTTGCTAATATGTTTACAGAAACGTTTTCTGGTTGTTCTAATATAACAGGATACGTACCGGTTGATTTATTTTCAGATAAATTGGAATATGCACCAAATGTAATGACTGATATATTTTATAATACATCATTGGAAACACAATGCGAATCAGGTATGTATCAATACAAAACCGGCTTTGAAGCCGATTGGAATAGCAAGGTTGCATGCGTTCCGTGTCCAGATGGTTTAACATCTGCAATTGGTGCAACCAGCATTGATGAATGTGGTGCTGTACGTACATTGCATATTGGCGATAATGATACAATGCAATTATTCAGCATTCGCCCATCATCCAGTCCAGTAATGGTATTTGAG